>NZ_CP059198.1:300000-381472 GCF_014251715.1 Blattabacterium cuenoti
CGTTTACATTGTATTTTTTTAGATACATGTTCCTGTATTGTGATTGATTTTGTATTTGGTCTAGCAGAATAGGTAAATATGTGTAGAGATGAAATTTCTAAATTTTTTAAAAAATGATAAGTTTCCAAAAAATGTTGATGTGTTTCTCCAGGAAACCCAACAATAATATCTGAACCTATATAAGCATCTGGTATTAAATATCGTATTTTTTTTACTTTTTCTTTATAAAGTTCTCGTCTATAACGTCTATGCATTTTTCCCAATATATAGTTGCTTCCAGATTGTAAAGGAATATGAAAATGAGGGACAAAATGTTTGCTTTTAGACATAAATTCAATACACTCATTTTTCAATAAATTAGGTTCTATAGAGGATAAACGTATTCTTACTTTTTCTTTTATTTGATCAATAGCTTGTATTAAATCAAAAAATGTATATAAACGATCACTTTTTCCATATATTTTATTTCCATAGTCTCCAATATTAACACCTGTTAACACTATCTCTTTCACCCCTTTTTGAAAAAGATCCCTAATATTTTTTAATATATTTTCTATACTATCAGAACGAGAAAATCCTCTGGATATGGGTATAATGCAATAACTGCACTTATAATCACATCCATCCTGTATTTTTAAAAAAGAACGAGTTCTATCTCCAACTGAAAATGATGGAAAATAAGTATTATTTGTCTTTGTATTTGAAAAAATTTTTGTATAAAATTTTTTTTTAAAAAACCATTCTTTATTAATATAATCGATGATCTTAAATTTTTCGTTATTACCTAAAACTAGATCAACTCCAATAATAGAAGAAATTTCTTTAGGATTAAATTGAGCATAACATCCTATTGCTATAATAAAAGCTTGTGAATTTTTCCTCATAGCAGAACGTACTATGTACTTAAATTCAAGTTCTGCATTTTTTGTTACAGAACAACTATTAATTACATAAATATCTGCAGAGCTATGGAAAGGGACATGTTGATAAAATAAATTCGTAAATTGTCTTGCTATAGTTGAGGTTTCGGCGTAATTAAGTTTACACCCCATTGTATAAAATGCTACTTTTTTTTTCAACATTTTTTAGTAAGTATCATATAGAATCTGATCCACTTTTATAATAATTTACAATGCCACTATGACTAGCCTTTATCGCTTTTTTTCCTTTTTTCCAATTTGCTGGACACACTTCTCCACTTTTTTCATAATATTGAAGAGCATCTATCATACGAAAAGCTTCATGTACATTTCTACCTAAAGGAAAGTCATTTATTAAAAGATGTCGGATAATCCCTTTTTTATCTATTAAAAATAAACCTCTGTAAGCAATAAGTTCTCCCGTAGCTTTCCATTCTTCATGATTATTGCAAATCCAATTTCCAGATAAAACTCCATAATTATGAGATATAGTTTTATTAATGTCAGAAACAATAGGATAAGTGACTCCATATATGCCCCCTTTTTCTTTTGGCATTTGTAACCAAGCCCAATGAGATTGTTCTGTATCCGTAGATACAGCAATAATTTGTACATTTCTCATTTCAAAATCCTTAATTTTTTCTTGAAAAGCATATATTTCTGTGGGACATACAAAAGTAAAATCTTTAGGATAGAAAAAAAGTAAAACATACTTTCTTCCATTAAATTGTTCTAAAGTAAAATTTTGTACAATATCTTTTCCATTTAAGACCGCACTAGACGTAAAATTAGGTGCTTTTTTTGAAATTAATGTATTCATTTTTCATAGTTTGTATACACGAATTTACCAAAAAATTATTAGGAATAAAAAATAATTTTTGCATATAAAATGCTATAATCACACATATCTATGTAACTTTTTATTAAGTTCATTTTTTATATTTGTTAAATGCATGATTTTTTTTAGGAAAGCTTTTCTATCATCATCTTTATGATGATGATAGATTTCTTCTTTAATCAATTTTGAAATTAATAAACATCTAAATCTCAATAAAATATCAATTACATATTTATCTATTTTATTTCCTTTATAGGAAACTTGTATCCCTTTTTTATCCCATTTGGATAATGAATAAAATTTTTTGTTTTTTTTATACCAAAACTTGGAATCACCTTGTAAACAAATTTGATCAAAAATATCTTGATTTTCTTTCAAAGAAAAACGTAAATTATAAGATTTAAAATCATGTAAAATTTTTTCGATAACCGTTGTATTGTATTTTTTTATTATTCTCTTCCCATGATTTAAAATAAATTGAATCAATTTTTCTTCCAGAAAAAGAAGTGTGTTTTTGTTTTTTTTTTCTGAAAAAAACGTTTTATCTTTAGACCTAAGTTTTTTTTCATTTTTTTTGTTAATTCTTTCCAATTCAGAAATTAGAACTTTTTTACTAATTTTTAGGATTTTGGAAGCTTCTTGTAAGTATAATTCCTTTTTAAGAATATGGGATATTTTTGAAATACTATTCAAAATACTTAAAACAAAAAATGATTTTTTAATGGGATCATCTTGATGGAATTTTTCATATATTTTTTGTTTGAAAGAAACAAAATTATAACTATTTTTTGCTAAAAAATCTCTTAGGTTAGATAGGGAATATTTTTTAGATATAGAATCTGGATCTTCTTCTTTAGAAATCAATAATATGCGTAAATTTATTTCTTGTTCCAGCATCATATTAATTCCTCTTAAAGAAGCCTTAATTCCAGAACGATCTCCATCATAAAAAAGAACAATATTTTTTGTAAATTTTTTTATCAATAGGATTTGATCTACGGTTAGTGAAATTCCAGAAGAAGAAACTACATTTTTTATACCAGATTGATATAAAGAAATAACATCTGTATATCCTTCCACTAAATAACAAAGATCTTCTTTTAGAATGTTTTTTTTAGCTTGGAATAATCCATATAAAATTTTACTTTTTTGAAAAATTCCGCTTTCGGATGAATTCATATATTTTGTATAACATGAATAACTAGAATCAATATCCCTACCACCAAAACCGATAACCTTTCCTAATAGATTATGTATTGGAAACATCACACGTTTACGGAAACAATCAAAAAAATTATTATATTTTTTTACTACAGTAAAACCCGATTTTTTTAAATCCCATATTTGAAATCCTTTTTTTAAGGCTGTTTCTGTAAATAAATTCCAAGAAATAGGGGCATAGCCTAATTCAAATTTATTAATTATTTTCATATTAAAGCCTCTTTTTTGAATTAAATAATTGAATCCATTTTTTTGTCCTTCTTTGGTAAAGAACAATTTATTTATGAAAAAACGTTTTGCATAATCTTGTATTAAGTATAATTTTTCATATTCTTCATGGTCTATTTTTCTAAAAAATTTTTCTGTATGATCAATCTTTATATCATATTTCTTAGCAAGAAAACACAATGATTCTACATAAGAAAAATGTTCATGTTCCATAAGAAAAGTTATAATATTACCACCTTTTCCAGAACTGAAATCTTTCCATATTTTTTTTGTAGGAGAAACAACAAGAGAAGGTGTTTTTTCATTAGAAAAAGGACTTAGTCCTCTATAATTTATCCCACTTTTTTTTAATTTTACAAAATATCCAATAACATCTTCTATACAAGAAGTAGAAAGTATTTTTTTTATAGTTTCTTTAGAAATCATATTATTTTAATTTCATATTTATTTCATAATTTCATTCTATGAATCATTTTTTTTGGATTAGAATTAGAAAAAATAGTAGTTCCTGCTACTAATATATCTGCTCCATTTTTGAATAGTGAAGAAGCATTTTCTAAATTAATTCCTCCATCTACTTCTATGAGTGCAGAAGAATCTTTTTGTAAGATTAAATCTTTAGTATCTTCTAATTTTTGATAGGTTTGTCTAATAAACTTTTGTCCGCTATAACCAGGATTTACACTCATTAATAAAACAAAATCTATATGTTTAATAACATCTCGTAAAAGAAAAATTGGAGTATGCGGATTAACAGCTACACCTACCTTCATCCCATATTCTTTAATAGAAAAAATAGTTTTATTTAAATGAATACAAGCTTCATAATGAATATGTAAATGATCGGCTCCACAAGCTTTAAATTGTTCTATATAGTGTTCTGGGTGGAGAATCATCAAATGTACATCCATAGGCTTATTTGCATATTTTTTAACATATTTTGTAAACAAGGATCCAAAAGAAATATTAGAAACAAAAGAGGAATCCATAATATCAATATGGAACCAATCTGCTTCACTTTCATTCAGCATTTCTATATCACGATATAAAAAAGCTAAATTTGCTGAAAGTAAGGATGGAGCTATAATTTTTTTCATATTTATTAGGAATTTGATGAAATCATAGCTTCACTAATTCCAGTATTAGAAAAACCTCCATCATGATACAAATTTTGCATCGTTACTTTTCTTGTTAAATCTGAAAAAAGTGTAATGATATAGTTAGCACAATCTTGTGCAGAAGCGTTTCCTAACGGAGATATTTTTTCTGAAAAAATAAGAAACTTATTAAACCCTTTAATGGTTTTTGCTGCTCGTGTGATACTAGGAGATTGTGAAACGGTATTAACCCTTACCTTTTCTTTTATCCCCCAATGATAACCAAAATTACGTGTAATACTCTCTAAATATGATTTATAATCCGACATATCCCCATAATGTGGAAAACTTCGTTGAGAAGCAATATATGTAAGGGCTACAATAGAACCCCATTTATTCATCGCTTTTTTTTTCCAAGCTGTTTGCATTATCTTATGATAAGATACAGCAGATATTTCCCATCCTTTTCTTAAAAATTCATAATTTATAGTGGTATAAGTCAATCCTTTTCGTATATTCATAGACATAGCTATAGAATGTAATAAAAAATCTATTTTTCCTCCAAAATGATCTAATGTTTTTTCAAATAAAATATTAAGATCAGAGATGGAAGTAGCATCTGCTGGAATTACCAGAGATTTAGTTTTTTTAGATAATTCATGAATTTTTCCAATTCTTAAAGAGGCAGGGGTATTGGTTAATACAAAAGATGCTTTTTCTTCATAAGCTCGTTCTGCTACCTTCCAAGCAATAGAATTTTCATCCAAAGCACCAAATATAATTCCTTTTTTTCCCTTCAATAGATTGTAAGACATTAATCCCTATTTTTTTAATTTAAAAATGTCCTTTATGACAGGTAAATAGTCCAATTTTTCCCATGTAAAAAGTTCTACTTTTTGTTTTTTTTTATTACCTTCTATATCCAAAAAAGATTTATATACTTTTTTTGTAGTTTTTCCCATATGTCCATACACAGATGTTTCTTCATACATAGGTTGACGCAATTTTAATCTTTTTTCTATAGCATAAGGACGTAAATCAAAAATTTTATTTATATTCAACACAATATTTTCACTATCAATCTTTGATTTACCATAAGTATTTACAAAAATACAAATTGGTTCTGCAATACCTACAGCATAGGATATTTGTATCAATAATTCATCTGAAATTCCTGCTGCAACAAGGTTTTTAGCTATATGTCTAGCGGCATAAGCTCCAGATCTATCCATCTTAGATGGATCTTTTCCAGAAAAAGCTCCTCCTCCATGAGCGCCCTTTCCTCCATAAGTATCCACTATAATCTTTCTTCCGGTAAGACCAGTATCTCCATGAGGTCCTCCAGTGACAAATTTTCCTGTAGAATTAATGTAATATTTTGTTCTATCCGTAAATAATTTTTTTATATCTTTTGATAAAAAATTATTTTTAACTCTTGGAATAAGAATATTTATAATATCCTGAACAATACGTTTATGCATTCTTTTTTTTGTATCAAATTCATCATGTTGAGTTGAAATAACTACAGCGTGAATATGCACTGGAACATTTGTATCCGAATATTCTAAAGTAACTTGCGATTTTGCATCTGGACGTAAATAAGTCATTTTTTCTCCTTCACTTCGAATAGATGAAAGTTCTCTTAATATATGATGTGATATTTCTAATGCTAAAGGCATATAATTTTCAGTCTCTTTTACAGCATAACCAAATACTATACCTTGATCTCCAGATCCTTGTTCTTCTTTTTTTGATTTTTGTATCCCCTCAAATAGATCCAAAGACTGTTCTTGAATAGAAGAAAGAACTCCACAAGAATCTGCATTGAATCTATATTCATTTTTTGTATATCCTATTCTTCTAAGGACATTACGAGCTATTTTTTGAACATTTACCCAAGTTTTAGAATGTACTTCTCCAGCTAATATAATTTGGCCAGTGGTTACTAAAGTTTCTATAGCTACTTTAGCATCTGAATCATACGCTAAAAAATGATCTAATATAGAGTCCGATATTTGGTCTGCTATTTTATCAGGATGACCTTCTGAAACCGATTCGCTGGTAAATAAATAAGCCATTTTTTAGAACTGAGCTTTATAATTTTTCTATTACCTGATTTGATTTTGAATTTTAATAGACTCTTCATGCAACAGTTTGAAAACTCCTTTAAGTAATTCTTCAGAAATTCCTAAATTTTTTCCTAAATTAATAGATTTATCCATAATATTTTTTAATCTAGTTGGTTGATAAATAGCTATATTTGAAGATTTTTTTAAAACTCCTAATTTTTTGGAAATGTTCATTCTTTCTGCTAAAAGAGCAATAATATTTTCATCTAGTTCATCAATTAAAATTCTGAAAGAATTTAAATCTCTTTTACTTTTTGTATAACATTTTTTTATATATGTTAATTCTTTTAACATTTCCAACAGTTTTTCCGGAGTTATTTGTTGTTGAGCATCACTCCAAGCATGATCAGGATCACAATGACTTTCTATCATTAATCCTTCATATTGAAAATGATAAGCTTTTTTTGCTATATCCAAAATCCCTTCTTTATTCCCGCAAATATGTGAAGGATCACATATTATAGGTATCCTAGGAAGGATCCTCCTAAAATTGCACAAAAGATTCCAATTAGGTTGATTTCTATATTTTGAGTTTTTATAGGTATAAAAGCCACGGTGTATCACTCCTAATTTCCTAATTCCTTTACCCAATAAACGTTCTAAAGCACCCATCCATAATTCTATATCAGGATGAATCGGGTTTTTAACCAAAATAATTTTATTATTTTCTCCTTCTAGAGCATCCGCTATTTCTTGAATAGTAAAAGGACTAGCTGTACTTCTAGCACCGATCCAAAGAACATCAATTTCAAAAGAAATAGCGAGTTTAACGTGTTCTGCATTAGCTACTTCTGTAGCAACCATTAATCCCGTATTTTTCTTTACCTTATGAAGCCATTCAAGTCCTTTTTTTCCAATTCCCTCAAAATTATTTGGTTTTGTCCTAGGTTTCCATATTCCTGCTCTAAATACTTGAACATAGGAAGGATTTAACCTTTTTGCTGTTTCTAATATTTGTTGTTCGTTTTCTGCACTACAAGGACCAGATATGATTAAAGGTTTATTACACTTATCAATCCATGATCTGTCTATACTATTATTCAGTTTTTCCATCACAATACGTTTAATTTACACATATTTTTTATCTTTTATATCGTTAGCTTTTTTCATATATTTATCTATATCATGAAATTTTTTGTTAATTAAATAATTACGAAAAACTTCTAAATGATCAATATAAAAATCTATAGCTTGAATCATATTTTCTCTATTAGAAATAAAAATAGGTAACCACGTTTCAGGCTTACTTTTCGCTAAACGTGTAGTTGAATCTAATCCACTCCCCATCATATTATTAAAAATTTTTTCTTCATTTTTAAATTTTTTTAAAACTGTCCTAGCTAAAGCAAAGGAAATTACATGAGGTAAATGAGATATATAAGCAATATATAAATCATGTTCTTTAGAAGTCATATAAATCATACGCATTGCCATAATAGAATATATTTTTGTAGCGATAGACATAGCATCTGGAGCACTAAGTTCTGAGTCACAAATAATGCAATTTTTTTTATAAAAAAGATCAGAATTAGCATAAATAGGTCCAGAATTTTCAATTCCTGCTATCGGATGTGTAGCTACAAAACGACTTCTTTTTGGATGAGAGGAAACCTTATTACAAATATCATATTTAGTAGATCCAGTATCTAAAATAACTGAATCTTTTCCTATTTCATTAAGAATACTTGGAAGTATTTTTTCTATTCCATCTACGGGAATAGATAAAATAATTACTGAAGATTGCATAATAAGATCCTGCAAAGGAATTATTTCGTCTACAATTCCAAGTTTTATAGCATGTAAAGCGTTTTCCTCATTAGAGTCTGTTCCTATAAATTTATCTACAAAATTTAATTTTCGCAATCCTAAACCAATAGATCCACCGATTAACCCTAATCCTATAATTCCAATATTCATGAAATAATTCTATTTTTTGCTTGCTCCAAAATTTTTACTGGACAACACATAGAAAATCTTACATATCCTTTTCCATTATTACCAAATACTCTACCGGGGGTAATAAATATGTGATATTTTTTTAGAAACTTGTCGGACCATATATGATCATTTTTTTCTGAACCAGTTATTTTTGCCCAAACAAATATTCCAGAACTTTTTTTATTAAATTTTAAATTTAGATAATCACATATTTCCCATATAATGTTTCTACGTATAATATATTCTATATTAAGTTTTTCAAACCATTTAGACCCATGATTCATAGCTTCTATAGCTCCAATTTGTATGGGATAATACATACCAGAATCCATTTGACTTTTTACTTTTAGTATATTTTGAATAAATTCTTTTTTTCCTATTATCATTCCAACACGCCATCCAGGCATATTGTAACTTTTACTTAAAGAATTTAATTCTAAGGCTATATCTTTGGCCCCTTTTATATTAAATATACTTAAAGGACGATTACTGTTCAATATGAAACTGTAAGGGTTGTCATACACAAGTAAAATACGGTTTTTTTTCGCAAAAAAAACAATTTCTTCTAATTTTTCAAAAGTTATGGGTGCACCCGTTGGCATGTGAGGATAATTAATCCACATAATTTTCACTCTAGATAGATTTTTATTCTCTAATAATTTAATATTAGGAGTCCAATTTTCATCTTCATAAAGATCATAATAAATAATTAATGATTCTAAAAGTTTTGATATAGAGGAATATGTAGGATATCCAGGATTTGGAATTAATACCTTATCACCTTTGTCTAAATAAGACATGCTTATATGCATAATACCTTCCTTAGATCCCATTAATGGCAAAATCTCATTTTTAGGATCTACATATACTTGATACATTTTTTCATACCAATTCGAAATGGAATCACGTAATTTTTCTATTCCTATATAGCTTTGATAAGTATTAGCATGCTTGAGTTCTGACGCTTTTTTCATTTTATGTATAACTCCAATTGGTGGAAGAATATCTGGATTACCAATTCCTAAATTAATGACTTTCATACCCTTTTTTTCAAAAAGATGAATTTCCTTCATTTTTTTTGAAAAAAAGTACTCCGATACTTTATGCATTTTTTTTGCAGCTACAATCATTAGGATATAATTCTACCATTTTTATATTCTCCCATAATAGATAATTTATGAAGACAGGGAATTTTTTGTATGCGTTTTTTCATTTTTTCATAATCTTTTATCTTGTTGAAGATAATATCCACATAAAAGGAATACTCCCAAGGTATTTGTATTATAGGAATAGATTGTATTTTAGTCATATTTATACCAAGACTAGATATCATACTCAATATTTTAGATAAACTACCAGTAGTATGAAATATTTTGAATCTTAGTGAAGCTTTATTGAAATAATCATTTTCTTCTTTATAAGAATTTTTAATAATAAAAAATCTAGTAAAATTACTTGTAATAGTTTGTATATTTTTGGAAATTATTTCTAATCCATATTCTTTAGCAGCATTTTCAGATGCTATCGCGGCTACCCCTTTTTTTTTGCATATGGAAATATATTTAGCTGCAGCAGCTGTATCTGAATATTCGGATATTTTTATGTAAGGATGTGCATCTATGAATAATTCACATTGTAATATAGCCATAGGATGAGAATAAATCTCCTTTATATCTTCTATATATTGTCCTGGGGTAGACATTAAATGATGTTGTATAGGCATATATACTTCTCCCACTATTTTCAAATTATATTCAGATAAAAGACTGTAATTAGTTAATATTGTACCTGCTATCGTATTTTCTATAGCCATTACCCCAATATCTACATTAGATTTTGCTACAGAAATAGCCAACTCTCTAAAAGAAGAACATTCCATCAACTTATAATTACATCCTTCAAAATATCTAGAAACGGCTGCATGATGAAAACACCCCTTCACACCTTGTATCGCTATTTTTTTCATAAAAAAAAAGAAAAATTAAATCCCTTTAAAAACTATAAGTTTTCATTATAAATAAAGTAAATAATATTAAACAAATATAAAAATTTATTCTATTTTATGCAATTTATTCTATTTTATATAATTTATTTTATTTTCTTTTATGAAAAAAATTCTATTTTTTATAAATTTTTTTTAATTATCATGAAATAGATTTTACTATGAATCTACAACAAAAAGATGAAAACGGTTACCTTTATATTTTTTACTATTTTATGCAAAAAAAAAAATATTCTATAGGATGGAGGAATGAAAACAAGCATCCTTCTCTTTCTGAAGTTTTTTCTTCCGTTTCTGTTCCTAAACAAAAAGGAATATGGAGAAAACTTTTTGCTTTTACTGGTCCAGGACTATTAATTGCTGTAGGTTATATGGATCCAGGAAATTGGGCAACAGATATTGCTGGAGGAGCAAAATTTGGTTATATGCTTTTATCCGTTATTTTTATATCCAATTTTTTTGCTATTATTTTGCAACATTTATCTCTAAAATTAGGAATTGTTTGTGAAAGAGATTTAGCACAAGCATGTAGGGATCATTATCCACCCTTTATTAGTTTTATTTTGTGGATTTTATGTGAAATAGCTATTTCTGCTTGTGACTTAGCTGAAATTATTGGTTCTGTGTTAGCCTTAAAACTGCTTTTTGGCATTCCTATTACATGGGGTGTATTAATTACAGTTATTGATGTTTTTATCATTTTATTTTTTCAAAAAAAAGGGTTTAGATATATTGAAAGTGTGGTAGCAGCCTTAATATTTACAATTTTAGTTTGTTTTAGTTTTGAAATTATTAATTCAAAACCTGAAATTTTTCCCATATTAAAAGGAATTATTCCTAACCCTGAAATCATTAAAAATTCGCATTCTTTTTATATATCTATCGGAATATTAGGAGCTACTGTAATGCCTCACAATCTTTATCTTCATTCAAGCATTATACAAACCAGAGATTATCCACGCACTATAGAAGGAAAAAAAATGGCTATAAAATATGCTACTATAGACAGTACTTTATCTTTATCCTTAGCTTTTTTTATAAATGCAGCTATATTAATTATATCTGCAGCAACTTTTCATAAAGTTGGACTTACAGAAGTAGCAGATATTATGGATGCACACAAACTTTTAACTCCTATCCTAGGTTCTAGTCTTGCTGGAATTTTTTTTGCATTAGCTTTACTAGCATCAGGACAGAATTCCACATTAACTGGAACACTAGCTGGACAGATAGTCATGGAAGGGTTTCTAAATATAAAATTTAAACCTTGGATAAGAAGATTAATAACGAGACTTATCGCTATTGTTCCAGCTATGATAGCCTCTATTATTTATGGAGAAAAAGGAACAGCTGAATTACTAATAATTAGTCAAATAATTTTATCAATACAATTAAGTTTCGCTATTGTTCCATTAGTTTATTTTACAGGAGATTCTTATAAAATGGGCCCATTTGTAAATGGCCCAATTTTAAATATATCAGCTTGGTTAATCACTATAATAGTAGTATTACTAAATTTATTTTTATTATATGATACTTTTATTAGCTAGAAGCTAATACTTCAAAATTGAACAAAAACTCGCGTTTTCTATGCAAACGTATACTCGCTTGATGTTTTCCTATTGTTTTAATGACTTTATTTCCAGGAATTCTGATAAATTTTTTATCTATAGAAATTCCTTCTTTATTCAAAATTTTCATAAGTTCTTTATTATTAATAGAACCAAATAACTTACCTCCTTTACCTACCTTCGCTTGTATTTTAATAGTTAATTTTTTTAATTTTTCTTCTATTTTTTTTGATTTTTCAATTAAAAAATTTTCTTTTTTAGTGCGTTGCTTCAATGTTTCATGAATACTTTTTATGGTACCAGGTAATGCTAAAATAGCATACCCCTTAGGAATTAGATAATTTCTAGCATAACCTGGTGGAACATCTAATTCATCGTATTGAAACCCCAAATTTTCTACGTCTTTTTTTAAAATAATTTTCATTTTTTATCTTAAATCATCTGTTACAAAAGGTAAAAGTCCAATTTGTCTACATCTCTTTATAGCCGCATTTAATTTATTTTGATTTTTTTGTAAAGTTCCTGTTATTCTACGTGGCAAAATTTTACCTTGTGCATTCAGAAATTTTATTAAAAATATCGGGTCTTTATAATCTATATATTTAATATTTCTTTGTTCAAAATAACAATATTTTTTTTCTACTTTTGTTTCTATTTTAATAGGAGATAAGTATCTTAAATCACTCTCTACTAATTGTTTTGTCTGTTTATGGGGTTCTTCTAATATCATCGTTATTCATCTTTTTTTAATAATTTATTTCTTCTTCTTTCTGCATATTTTATTCCATATTTATTTAATTTTACAGTTAAAAAACGTAGAATACGTTCATCTTGTCTTAATTTCAATTCTAAATCAGATACGAAATTAGAATGTAACAAAAATTCAAATAAATGATAACAACCGCTTTGTTTTTTTTGAATAGGATAAGCTAGTTTTTTCAACCCCCAATGTTCCTGATAAACTATTTTTCCTTTTTTTTGCATAAGATAATTTTCATATTCTTTTACCGTTTCTTTTGCTTGATCATCAGATAATATAGGAGTTATTATCATGATATTTTCATAATGTTTAAGCATTTAATTTTTTTTACGAAAATGTAAATCTATATTTTTATGTTCTTTTTTCAAAAAAACATTCTAAATTTTTTCTTTTATTTGATTGATCAATTTTTCTATACGTCGTATACTTTCTTCTTTTCCTAACATTTCCAAAATAATGAAAATATCAATTCCTCTTAGTATCCCTACCAAAGCCAAGCGTAACAATTGCATAATTTTTTGTTTGTTTGTTGTAAACAATAATTTCAAATTTACAGATGTAAATTTATCTGCATAATATAACAATATTTTTGCATTATCTAATTTAGATATGGCATTTTTATTACATATTTCATGGAAAAAATGATCTTCATAAGAACTAGGAGAAATAAAAAAATAAAAAGAATGTTCCCATATTTCATGAATGAAATGTATACGATCAATCGTTAGATGGATAATTTTCCATAAATAGTCTTTATCTTTTTTGTCAATGGAACGTTTTTTTATTTCTTCGCAAAGAAATGCAAATATTTCTTCTTTTTTTTTATTTAAATATTTTTTATTGAACCAATTTGCTTTTTTTACATCAAAAAAAACACCAGATTTATTTATTTTTTCTAAAGAAAAAAAATTGATTAATTCTTGTAAAGAAAAAATTTCCCTTTTAATTCCAGGATTCCATCCTAATAAAGCTAACATATTTACAAATGCTTCTGGAAAATAACCCAACTCCCTATATCCAGGTATAATGATTTTAGTATCTGGAACTTTCCATTGTATAGGAAATATAGGAAAATCTAAATTTGCATTTCTTTTGCTAATTTTTCCTTTTCCATTATGTCTTAAAATTAAAGGTAAATGTGCAAAATTAGGGGGGGTCCAACCAAATGACTTATATAATAATATATGCAAGGACATAGATGGAAGCCATTCTTCCCCTCTTAGAACATGAGTAATTTTCATGATATGATCGTCAATAGTATTAGCTAAATGATAAGTAGCAACTCCATCTGATTTTAACAATATCTTATCGTCTAAGTGATCTGTATCAACTATTATATTTCCACGTATGATATCATACATATTCAATTTTTCTCCAGGTTGTATTTTAAATCGAATCACATAGGAAGAACCAGATCGCAATTTATCATGTAATTGTTTTTTCGTCATAGTTAAAGAATTGTTCAGTTTCATTCTAATTTTATAATTATAAGAAAAAGATCCCCCACTATCGTGATATTCCTTTCTTTTTCTATCAAGATCTTTATCTGTATCAAAAGCATAATATGCATCACCTTTTTCTAACAATTTATTTATATAAATACGATAAATATTTATTCTTTTAGATTGATAATAAGGGGAATAAGGGCCTCCATAACCTACTCCTTCATCCGGCTCTATGTTACACCATTTTAATGTTTCCAGAATATATAATTCAGAATTAGAAACCCATCTTTTTCTATCGGTATCTTCCATTCTAAGAATAAACGTTCCGCCATGTTTTTTAGCAAAAAGATAATTATATAATGCGGTTCGTATGCCACCTAAATGAAGTGGTCCTGTTGGACTAGGAGCAAAACGAACTCTTACAAAATTTTGTGACATAACTAAATGAATCTTATTTACCAATACAAAATTTGGAGAAAATATTTTTTAGAATATCTTCACTTGTTATTTCTCCCGTAATCTCTCCTAAATAACGCAATGCTTCTTTAATATATATAGAAACTAAATCTTCTGAAAGCCCTTTATGTAAAGCATCATCAGCTAATAAAACCTCTTTTAATGATAGTTGCAAAGCTTCATAATGTCTGTTTTGTGTAACTACTATTTTTTTTTCTTTTAATTTTTTAAGAAATAAATGACTCAAAGTATTGAGTACTCCTTTTACTTCATGATTATTTTTTGCAGAAATTTCAAAAAAATAAGAAACCTTTGATTTTATATGATCATAATCATGTAAAAGTGAGATATCGGACTTATTTGCTACTATAAAAATGTTTTTTAGTGGATACTTATTGTGAATATTTTTAATATCACTAATAATCTTTTCTTGTTTTTCTTTAGAAGAATCAAAAATATATAATATAACTTGAGCCTCTTCTATTTTTTCCATGGTCTTTTCAACTCCCATCATTTCTATGGGATCTTTAGTTTTTCTAATTCCAGCTGTATCCCAAAAATTAAAAAGAATCCCATTTAAAATAATTTTACCTTCCACACAGTCTCTAGTAGTACCTTCGATATGAGATATAATAGAACGGTCTTCCTGAATTACCTGATTGAAAAAAGTAGATTTTCCAACATTGGATTCTCCAATAATAACCACATAAACTCCTTTCTTTATAGCATTTCCCAAAGAAAATGATTCAATTAAATTTTTTAAAATTTCTTCTAATTTTTGTAAAAATAAAAAAAGCTCTGATCTATTAGCAAATAGAAGATGATCTTCAGAAAAATCCAATTCTAGTTCTAGTAAAGATGCAAAATATAACAATTTTTTTCTTAAATCCTTAATAGTATTAGATAATGTTCCTTTTATTTGTTGTAAAGAGATTTCATGATAGGTTTTATTTTCAGATGAAATAAGGTCCGCGATAGCTTCAGCTTGTGATAAATCAACTTTTTTATTTAAAAAAGCACGAAATGTAAATTCTCCAGGACGGGCTAATCGTGTTCCTTTTCTAATTAACAATTGCAAAATTTGTTGTTGTATATAATAAGATCCATGACAAGATATCTCTATCATATTTTCTCCAGTATAAGAAAAAGGAGATTTGAAAATAGAAACTAATACTTGATCTAATAAATTATTATTTTCAATAATATATCCTAAATGAATCGTATGTGTTGATTGATTTTCCAGTTTTTTTCCAGTTTTCATGGGAAAAAAAATATTTTCAACAGTAGATATGGAATTTTTTCCAGAAATACGAATAACAGATATAGCACTGACCCCAATAGGAGTTGCTAAAGCAACAATGGTATCGTCATCTAACATTAATTATATTATGATTTTTTTATTAAATTAAATATTTTTTTTAATTCGCATGATTAAAATTTAATTTTATCATATGGGGGATTTGGACAAATTTTACCGTTTATTTAAAAAAACTCTTCAAGATTTATATACAGAACCTAAAGAGTTAAAAAGTATCTTTTTTTTACTTACTACTCATTTTTTGAAATGTGATAAAACAACTATATTATTAAAATTAAGTAGAAAAGAAAAAATTAATTTTCTTATTTACGAAAAATTAATAAAAAAATTATGGGAATTGAAAAAAAATAGACCCATACAATATGTAATTGGAAAGGCATACTTTTTTGATATGGAATTCATAGTAAATGAAAAAGTATTCATTCCAAGACAAGAAACGGAAGAACTGGTATACTGGATCCTACAAAAGGATCATAATAATAAAAATGATAATTTCGTTCAAATATTTGATATTGGAACAGGAAGTGGATGTATTAGTATTACCTTAAAAAAGAAAAAACCTGAAATAGGATTTATTCATGCAATTGATTCAGAGCATAAAGCTCTTTACATAGCTCGTAAGAATGCAAAATTACATGATGTAGATATTTCATTCAAAAGAGTGGATATTTTTAGAAATTGGATTCCTATATACAAAATGAACGAAAATTCTGTAAGCATTATCGTAAGTAATCCTCCTTATATTAGACTATCTGAAAAAAAATTACTACATCCAAATATTATTCAATACGAACCTATTAAAGCTTTATTCGTTTCTGATGAGGATCCTTTGATTTTTTATAAAAAAATTTCTTTTTGGATAAAAAAAAAATTTACTGGAATAGTTTATGTTTATTTTGAAATAAACCAATTTATGTATTTAGATATTATTGAATTTTTAAAAAAAATAGGGTTTCTAAATATAGAAATAAGAAAAGATTTTCAAGGTTTTTTTCGAATGATTAGTGCCGTATATTACGTCAATAAATAACTATCTATGGATAAAAATATAAAAAATAAAATATCTAAACTAAGAAAAGAATTATCAAAATATAATTATACATATTATAATTTGGATACTTCAGACATATCCGATTATCATTTTGATAAAAAATTAAAAAAATTGTCTTTTTTAGAAAAAAAATATCCTGAATTTTATGACCCTAATTCTCCAACAAAAAAAATAGGAGCAGAGGGGAATAAACCTAATACAACAGTTTTTTATAAGTATAAAATGTATTCTATTCAAAATACTTATTCTAAAAAAGAATTAATAATTTGGAAAAAAAAAATAAGTAAATCAATTCATTCTTTATCCTTCGTCTGCGAATTAAAATATGATGGAGTATCCATCAATTTAATTTATCAAAATGGTTTATTAACAAATGCTATCACTCGTGGAAATGGAGAAAAAGGAGAAAATGTAACAGACAATATAAGAACTATAAAATATATTCCCATTAAATTAAAAGGAAGTAGCTGCAGTTATCCTTCGTATCTTGAAATACGTGGAGAAATTTTTCTTCCTATAAAAAATTTTATAGAAATAAATAAAAAACGTATAAAAAATGGACAAAAACCTTATGCAAATCCAAGAAATACAGCGAGTGGAACACTTCAAACTAATGATCAGAAAGAAGTCCGTAAAAGAGATTTATTTTGTATAGCATTTCATGTAATAGGAAAAAATTTGCCTTTTAACACACAATATGAAGCTATAAAATACATAAAAAATTGGGGATTTAAAGTACCAAAAATTCCAGAAACAGCACGTTTTTGTAATAACATGGAAGAAGTATTCCATTTCATAGACTTTTGGAAGTTATGGAAATATAAACTTCCCTACCATACAGATGGTATAGTTATTAAAGTAAATGAATTCAAAAAACAATCTATTTTAGGATTCACCAATAAATATCCACGGTGGGCCATTGCCTACAAGTTTAAACAAAAATTGTCTGAAACAAAATTATTAAATATTACATTTCAAATAGGACGTACTGGAATAATTACTCCTGTTGCTAATGTAGATCCTATTTCAATTTCTGGTACAACAGTAAGAAGAGTAGCACTTTATAATGACAGTTTTATACAAAAAATGGGAATTCATTATGGAGACTCCCTTCTATTAGAAAAAGGAGGCAGTATTATCCCAAAAGTAACAAAAATAAATATAAAAAAAAGATTGAGTAAAGCCTTTCCTGTCTTATTTTTAAAAAAATGCCCATCATGCAATAGCATTTTAGAAAAAAAGAATGAATTATTTTATTGTAACAATCCAAACTGTTATTCTATAATAATAGAAAAAATAAAACATTTTGTAAGTGAAAAGGCTATGGATATACAAAATATTGGTAATAAAATAATTACAAAACTATACAAAAAAGGTTTTTTATGTAATTTTTATGATTTATATGAATTGAAAAAAGAAGATTTACTTCAAATAGATGGAGTAAAAGATAAATTGGCAGAAAACATTATAAATAATATAAAAAAATCAAAAAAAAATTCCTATCATAGAGTATTGTATGCTTTAGGAATTCGTCATGTAGGAGAATATATTTCAAAAAAATTAACAGAATACTTTTTGGATATACATTCTTTAATGCATGCAAATTACGATCATTTAATTTCTATTTCAGGTATAGGAAAAAAAATTACAAAAAGCGTAATCACTCATTTTTCATCTAAGGAAAATCAACACATAGTTAAAATGTTGATAAAATATGGATTACATTTTTATTTTATTAAAAAATATTCTTTTTCTTCTATTGAAAAAAAATCTTTTGTATTTACAGGAAAACTATCTAGTATGACTAGAAACAAAGCTAAATCTATAGTAGAAAATTTAGGGGGAAGAGTATATAATGCTGTTAATAATCAAATTAATTTCATAGTAGTTGGAAAAAATTTTGGATCAAAATTAAAAAAAAGTATGGAAAAAAATCATGTAAAAATTTTAACAGAAAATCTTTTTTTGGATATGCTTAAAAAAGCAAAAAAATAAAAAATTTTTTAACGATTGTTATAATAAATTCAAAAGAAAAATAGTCTGTATCGATGGTTTTGTATTTCATATAGAAAACAGTATATTTAATTTTGAAGTGGTGATAATTCTTATATGAATTCATACATCATTGAAGTAAGAAATCTATTTTTTTATGTTACTAAAAAATATATTTACAGAATCTGGATTTGAGTCTGAAGCTGAGTTTATACCCTTAATGAGTCAAGATGAAGAAGATCAGTTACTTAAAGGTGATATTCCTGAACAATTATGTATTTTAACAGTCAGAAATATGGTTTTGTATTCTGGAATTGTTTTTCCAATTATAGCTGGAAAAAGTAGATCCATCCAATTGTTACAAGATGCTTATGGATTAGATAAAACAGTTGGAGTATTAACACAAAAGAATTCTGGAATAGAAAATCTTAGTGAAAAAGATTTGTATTCTATTGGAACGGTTGCTAAAATATTGAAATTATTAAAAATGCCTGATGGCAATACAACTGTTATTTTGCAGGGGAAAAGAAGATTCAAAGTAAATCGTTTTATTCAAAACGATCCATATTTTAAAGCAGAAATTATAGCTTTAGAAGAAAACAAACCTTCTTGTAAAGATAAAGAATACCTTGCATTGGTAGAATCTATAAAAGAAATCGCTATAAAAATTATTCAGGATAACCCAAATATACCATCAGAAGCAAGCATTGCTATTCGCAATATAGAAAGTCCTTCTTTCTTAATAAACTTTGTAGCAGCTAATATGAATTTAGCTACTAAAGATAAACAAAAATTGTTAGAATACGATGATTTAAAAAAAAGAGCGATGGAAACATTGCGATTTTTAAATGTTGAACATCAACAAATTAAATTAAAAAACGATATTCAATCCCGTGTTCGTAGTGACATGGATCAGCAACAAAGAGAATATTTTTTGCATCAACAAATTAAAGCGATACAAGAAGAATTAGGAGATATTTCTTATGAAAAAGAAATTGATGACATGCGTGTTAAAGCTTCCAAAAAAAAATGGCCAAAAGAAGCAAAAAAACAGTTTGATAGAGAATTGCTAAAAATGCAAAGAACTAATCCTCAAATGCCAGAATATACGGTTCAGAGAAATTATCTAGAATTGATGATTGATCTTCCTTGGGGAAGATATTCAAAAGATAGTTTCGATTTAGAATATGCACAAAAAATATTAGAGAGAGATCACTATGGATTAGAAAAAGTAAAAGAGCGTATTATAGAATATTTAGCTGTTTTAAAATTAAGAGGAGATATGCGTTCTCCTATTCTATGCTTTTATGGACCACCTGGAGTAGGAAAAACTTCTTTAGGAAGATCTATAGCCACTGCACTGAAAAGAAAATATGTGCGTATTTCTTTAGGTGGATTACATGATGAGTCGGAAATACGTGGACACAGAAGAACTTATATAGGTGCTATGCCTGGTAGACTTTTACAATCTATACGAAAAGTAGGAACTTCAAATCCTGTTTTTGTTATTGACGAAATTGATAAAATGGGTTTAGGAACAAATGGGGATCCTTCTTCTGCCATGTTAGAAGTTTTAGATCCAGAACAAAATACCTCATTTTACGATAATTTTTTAGAAATGGGTTATGATTTATCAAAAGTATTGTTTATTGCTACAGCAAATACACTTTCTCATATACAACCAGCTCTCATAGATAGAATGGAGATCATAGAAATGAATGGATATACGGTAGAAGAAAAAACACAAATTGTAAAAAAACACATACTTCCTAAACAATTAAAAGATAATGGATTAAAAAAATATGAATTGAAACTTGGGACAAAGCAAATAGAAAAAGTCATTGAAAGTTATACCAGAGAATCTGGATTAAGAACTCTGGAAAAGCATATAGCTAAATTAGCACGTTATGTAGCCAAGCATATTGCTATGAATAAAAAATATGTAAAACATTTAAGTATTGAAAAAATAGAAAAAATTCTTGGTATTCCAAATGATCCAAATCGTTATGAAGAAAATAATGTTCCAGGTGTAGTAACCGGATTAGCATGGACTAATTTTGGAGGAGATATTTTATATATTGAATCCAGTTTATCTAAGGGAAAAGGAAATTTAAGTATTACTGGTAATTTAGGAGAGGTTATGAAAGAATCTGCTACAATTGCTTTGCAGTATATTAAAGCTCATTATAAAGAATTTAACATAGATCCTATCATGTTGGAAGAAAAAAATATACATGTTCATGTTCCTGAAGGAGCAGTGCCTAAAGATGGTCCATCTGCAGGAATTACTATGTTAACATCCTTAGTATCAAGTTTTACAAAAAAAAAAATAAGACCTAATTTAGCGATGACAGGAGAAATAACTCTAAGAGGAAAAGTTCTTCCTGTAGGTGGAATTAAAGAAAAAATTTTAGCAGCTAAACGTGCTAATATTAAAGAAATTATTCTTTCACAGGATAATAAAAAAGATGTAGAAGAAATTAAACCGGAACATTTAAAAGGATTAACCTTTGATTATGTTATAAATATGAATGATGTGATTCATTTAGCTTTATTGTAAAAAAGTTTTTGATCCTATTTTTAGTTAATATGATGAATGAATTAGAAAATATAAATGAGACAGTTCATAGAGAACACTTAATAAAATTAGCAAAAAAGTACGGAACTCCACTTTATATATATGATTTTTTTAAAATAAAAAAACAATATATGAAGATGAAAAATGCTTTTAGTGGAATCAAAAATTTAATCATTAATTACGCTTGTAAAGCTAATACAAATTTGAATATATTGAAATTTTTACAAAAATTGGGAAGTGGATTGGATACAGTATCTATACAGGAAGTAGAGCTAGGATTAAAAGCTGGTTTTAAGCCTAAAAAAATTATATTCACACCTAATTGTGTTTCCATTCAAGAAATAAAAAAAGCCGTTGGTTTTGGAGTTAGAATTACCCTAGATAATCTATCCATTTTAGAACAGTTTGGAGAAAATTACTCAGATTATTCTGTAGGAATAAGAATAAATCCGCATATTATGGCAGGAGGTAATTTAAAAATTTCAGTTGGACATATTGATTCAAAATTTGGCATTTCTTACTATCAAATTCCTCATATGAAAAGAATATTAAAAAATACAGGACTAAAAATAGAAGGATTTCATATGCATACAGGATCTGATATATCAAATATTAAAACATTTTTAGAAGTATCGAAAGTATTGTTTCAAACTGCTATAGATTTTAAAAATCTTGATTATATTGATTTTGGTAGTGGGTTTAAAGTTCCATATACTAAAAATGATATAAAAACAGATCTTACTTCCTTAAGTAATTATATTACAGAAAAATTTAAAAAATTTTGTAAAAATTACGGAAATAAAATGACTTTGATTTTTGAACCAGGTAAATTTTTGGTGAGTGAATCTGGATATTTTTTAGTTCATGTAAATGTAATAAAACATACGACTTCTACTGTATTTGCTGGAGTAGATTCAGGTTTTAATCATTTCCTTCGTCCTATGTTTTATGATGCTTATCACTGTATTGAAAATATTTCTAATCCAAATGGTCGTTTTCGTTTTTATACTGTGGTAGGGTATATTTGCGAATCAGATACTTTTGGTTTGAACCGGAAAATTAAAGAAATCCGTGAGGGAGACATTTTGTGCATAAAAAATGCGGGAGCTTACTGTTTTTCTATGTCCTCGAATTATAATTCTCGTTATAGACCTGCTGAGGTAATGATTTTGAATGGAAAAGATTTTCTAATAAGAAAAAGAGAAACTATGCAAGATATTATAAGAAATATAGTGGAAATAAACATGTAAATTGAATGGAGAGATGGCAGAGTGGTTAATTGCGTCGGTCTTGAAAACCGTTGAGGAAAATACCTCCGGGGGTTCGAATCCCTCTCTCTCCGCTATTCTTAAAGTATTTTTTCCAATTTTTTTATTTGTTTTTGAATACTTTCATTAGTTATTTTTTTAAATAAAAAAGTGTATTGTCCTAATAAATGCCCTGGACATAATATTTTTTCAATATTTTTTATTTTTTTCCAAAAAAATGTTTTTAAACGAAGCATATTTAACAATTTTTTAGAAGTATGTGGAAGAAAGGGTTCTGCTAATAAAGCTAACATTGCAACAATTTGCAAAGAAACATAAAGAATGGTATCTATCCGTTTTTTTTCTTTTTTTTTCCAAGGTTCTTCTTCTGTTAAGTATTTGTTCCCAAGTCTAGCTAAATCCATAAAACATGTTAAAGATTCTCTGAATTTATAGGATTCAATAAAATACCCTATATGTTCTGGATAATTTTTTATTTTATTTAAAATATTTTTATCCTTTATAGATAAAATTCCAGGATGAGGAACAATGCCATTATTGTACTTTTTAACTAAAGTTAAACTTCTATTTACGAAATTTCCTAATATAGCAACCAATTCAGTATTATTTTTTCTTTGAAAGTCTTTCCAATTAAAATTATTGTCTTTTTTTTCTGGCATATTAGCTATGAGAATGTAACGAAGTGTATCCTGTTGATTTGGAAAATCTTCTAAATATTCATGTACCCACACAGCCCAGTTTTTAGAAGTAGATATTTTTTTATTTTCTAAATTTAAAAATTCATTAGCCAATATTTGATTCGGTAAAATATATCCACTATTATATGATTTAAGTATAATTGGAAAAATTATGCTATGAAAAACAATATTATCTTTTCCTATAAACTGAATTAATTTGGTATTTTTATCCTTCCAATAAGGTTTCCAATCTATTTTTTTTCGTTTAGACCATTCTATGGTAGAAGAAATATATCCTATAGGTGCTTCAAACCACACATACAAAACTTTTCCTTTTTCTTGTGTTATAGGAACAGGAACTCCCCAATTCAAATCTCTCGTTATAGCACGAGGTTTTAATCCTTGATCTAACCAAGACTTTGCTTGTCCATATACATTAACTTTCCAATCTTTTTTATGACTAATTAAAATCCATTTTTCTAAAAATTTTTGATATTGATTCAAAGGGAAATACCAATGTTTAGTTTTTTTTAAAACTGGAAAACTTCCACTTATAGTAGATTTTGGATGTATTAATTCTTCAGCAATTAAAGAACTACCACAATTTTCGCATTGATCTCCATAAGCATCGCTTTTATTGCAATGTGGACATGTACCGGATATGTACCTATCCGGTAAAAATTGTTTAGTTTCTTCATCGTAAAATTGTTCAGATACTTTTTCAAAAATTTTTTTTTTTTCATGAAGTTTTTTAAAAAAAGAAGTAGAAATTTCGTAATGAATTTTTTTTGAGGTTCTGGAATAATTATCAAACTGTATCCCAAAATTAGTAAAACAATCTTTAATCATGTAATGATACTTATTTACTATTTCTTTAGGAGTTTTTTTTTCTTTTTTAGCTTGCATTGCAATAGGTACTCCATGTTCATCCGATCCACATATAAAAATAACATCTCTATTTTTTTGTCTAAGATAACGAACAAAAACATCTGCAGGTAAATAAACTCCTGCTAAGTGACCTATATGAATTGGTCCATTTGCATATGGTAAAGCAGCAGTTACTGTATATTTATTTGATTTTTTCATTTTTCATATTAAAATTGCAAATTGATATATGACTAAAAAATTATTTTTAATTGATGCATATCCTATTATTTATCAGAGTTTTTATGCTTTTATAAAGAATCCTCTTTTTACTTCCAAAGGACTAAACACTTCTCCTATCATAAATTTTACGTATTTATTGATAAACACATTAAATGATGAAAAGCCATCTTATATGGCTACTATTTTTGATACAAAAAAAGAAATTTCTTTTAGAAAAAAAGAATATTACAAATATAAAGCACATAGAAAAAAAACACCAGAAGCTATTTGCATGGCTATTCCTTATATTAAAAAAATTTTAAAAACCTTTCAAATTTATTATTTATATGCTAAAAATGGATATGAAGCCGATGATTTGATCGGAACCATAGCTAAACAAGCAGAAAATAAAGGATATCTCATTTATATAATTACTTTGGACAAAGATTTTTTTCAATTGATCACAGAAAATATTAAAGTTTATATTCCACCTTTTAAAGGAAAAACAAAAAGAATATTAGGAATAGAGGATATAAAAAAAAAATTTGGAGTAAAACATCCAAAACAAGTTATAGATTTATGGAGTATGATGGGAGATCCTTCTGATAATATCCCAGGATTACCAGGAATAGGAGAGAAAAACGCTATAAAATTTATTAAAAAATATGGAAGTATTGAAAATTTTTTAAATTCACCTCATGATCTTAACGATAAAATAAAAAAAAATATTGAAAAAAATAAATATTTAGGTCTTTTATACAAAAAATTAATTACTATTGTTACTAATATTCCCCTTTTTTATTTTCATGAGGAAAAATTCCATATCAAGAAACCAAATTGGCATTCCATAAAAAAAGTATTCGAAGAACTGCAATTTATAAGATTATTAAAAAAAGCTCATCAATATTATAATAAATATTAATTTTTATTTTTTCTATAAAACTTATACTTTTTCATATAATTCCAAACTTCTGGATGAAGCATAGGTTTCATATTTTTTCCTTCTCGAATCGCATTTCTAATTAAAGAAGAAGATATTTCAATAATTGGAGCTTTCAAAAAAATTATATTATCCTTATTATGTTTAAAAAAAGGAACAGAATTGAAAAAATTACCAATTCTAGGATAAACAAAAATATCATATTTATTTAAAATAATTTTATAATTTTTCCATTTTTTTAAAGAAAAAAAAGAATCTTTTCCCAAAAGAATAGAGAATCTATTCCTAGGATATTTTTTTTTTATATTATACAATGTATGAATTGTATAAGAAGGAAAAGATCCAGATTCAATATTATACAAAACACTCATTTTTTCATAACCATAAACAGCAATTTTAACCATTTCCATACGGTGTTCATAATCTAAAAGATTTTTTTTTTTAATGGATTTTGTGGAGATACAACAAACCAAACATGATCCATGTCTAAAAATTCTGTAATATGATTAGCAATGATTGTATGTCCTAAATGTATGGGATTAAATGATCCAAAATAAAGTACTATTTTCATATTTCATATCAATACATAAAAAATAAAAAAATACCGAGGATATATCTCGATATTTTTTTATTTTTTAAATGATCTTAACACGATAACTAAATCCTAAAATAATAAAATGATTATTCTTATTTTCTTTTTTAATCTTATCTAAATTGTAGTTAGATCTTTGATTTTGATAGACAAAATGAAAACTAAGATCTTCATTTTTTATTGGAAGAAATTCTATACCACCATAATAAGTATATGCTTTTTTAAATAATTTATTTTCACCTAAAATATCATTTATTCCTTTTTTAGAGGTTCCCATTTCATATACTCCTTTTGCAATAAAATTCCATTTTGGAATAAAATTGTATTTCAATTTTACTAAATAAGTTCCATATTTTACAGAAGCAGTATTATGATAATCGTTATTACATTCCCGTAATATTTTTGTTATATCCCCATTTCTTTCTATATCTTCATCACTTAATATATAATCTGCTTCTATAGAAAAAGGTTTCAAATATAATTTACTACCTAAAGCTAGTAATTTCCAAAATTTTTTATTTTCTTTTTCTTGAAAAATAGAATAAGACCATCTGTTTTGTATTATTTTATTAAAACTCCAATTCCAATTCACAGAATAGCCCATAGGATGATTCACTTTATTTTCTTCCTTATTATTTGTATTTGAACTAGTAATGCTATTTACAATTTGAAATTGTAATTCATGATTTTTTATTGGAAGATAAATAAAATTGAATCCAACAGGATTCTCCTTATTTTTGTATACATCCGTATACCTATATGCGGATTCATAGAAACTATTAGCATATTCCATACTTCCGAAAGAAGCAGGTTGTTTTCCTATTAAAAAATAAAGTTTATCATTCCACTTATATTTTAAATAAGCTAAATCAAGCATTTTATTTGTTTGATTCAATTTTTTTGCAAAAGAATAACTTATTTTTTCATTTGCCTTTCCTCTCACTTCTAAATTTAAATAGTCTTCATTAAAACGAGAACCTTCAAAAAATTCTTTTTTTACTATAGAATTCATACTATTCGTAAAATCTATAAATATGTTCAAATGAGTATTTTCATTTTTTGTTTTTTTTTCTTTTATTATTTCTGATTCTGAATGGCTATGAAAAGGATAAAAAAATAAAAGAATAAGGAAAATAATTTTTGTTTTTTTCATTTTTTTATTTTATTATTATATTACAATATAATAAATTTTTATAAAAAAAGTTTAAAAAAAATTAAATTTCTTTTTCAGAACTACTTTTTTATGTACAAAAAAATTTCAAAAAAAAAAATAATAAACGAAAATAAAATTATAAAAACCATTTTTGGATTTTTTTTACTAGGAAATAGCCTTTTTTTATTTTTAAGTTTTTTTTCTTTTTTTTTTCATTGGAAAAATGATCAAAGTCAACTATCAAAAATTTTTGATAAAGAAATTATAGCAGAAAATTTACTTGGAAAAATAGGTTCTGCTATATCTCATTATTTTATTCACTCTGGAATAGGAATTAGTGCTTTTTTTATTCCTATACTGTTATTTTTAACAGGATTAAAAATTCTTTTTACAAAAAAAAAATTTCTTAATAATTTCTATAAATCAACAATATATAAATTTATATTTTTCAGTATATGGCTTCCAATAACTTTACATCTTATGATTCCTGATGAAGGAATTCTCTGTGGAGTTTTTGGATTTGAAATAGGTAATTTATTGATTCATTTATTTGGAAAAGTAGGATTATATATACTTATTTTGACTAGTATTATTTTTTACTTTATCATTACTTTTCGTATCAACACTCCAAACATAAAAAATGGGATACAAAAAAAAATACAATACTTTGACAAAAAAACGGATACAATATGCAAAATTGGTAATTTTATTTTAAATAAAAAAATCGTAAAAATTCCATTTAAAAAAGTATATAATACTGATACTAAAAATATTATACGTTCTATTTTTTCTAATTATAATAAAAAGGAAGATTTAACTTTTATTGACATAGATTTGGAATCTAGTAAAAAAAAAATAGTTCAAATCCTTAACTATTATAAAATAGAAGTATGTAAAATTAAAGCTATTATAGGTCCTACCATCACTTTATATGAAATATATCCTAAGATTGGGACTAGGATTTCAAAAATAAATAACTTAAAAAATGAGATTGCCTTAAATTTATCCGCTATATCTATAAGAATTATAGCTCCCATTCCTGGAAAAGGATCTATTGGTATAGAAATACCTAATAATCAACGCTATATAGTTGATATGAAAGACATTCTTTTTTCAAAAGAAAGTGATAAAAAGAGTCATCAAATGGAGTTACCGATTTCTTTAGGAAAAACAGTATTTAATGAAATTTTTATTATAGATTTAACTAAAATGCCTCATTTGCTTATAGCAGGATCAACTGGTCAAGGTAAATCTGTAGGATTAAATATGATGATTATTTTCTTGTTATATCAAAAAAATCCAAAAGATATTAAATTTATTTTAATCGATCCCAAAAAAGTAGAATTGTCTATATACAAAAAAATTTCAAAATCTTATTTTGCTACATTACCTAATTCCATAAAACCCATCATTACCAATTTACATGAAGTAAAAAATATATTAAATTCTTTATGCAAAGAAATGGATAAAAGATATGCTATTTTAGAGAAATATAAGGTAAGAAATATTAAAGAATATAATGTATATAATAAAAAAAAATATCATTTACCTTATATCATACTAATAATTGATGAGTTTGCAGATTTAAGTTTTTCTTTTAAAAAAGAAATAGAAATATATATAACTAGGCTTGCACAACTGGCTAGGGCTGTTGGTATTCATTTGATTATAGCAACACAACGTCCATCAGTTGATGTCATTACTGGATTGATAAAATCCAATTTTACTGCAAGAATTGCATTTAGAGTAAGTTCTAAAATAGATTCTAGAACTATATTAGATTGTACAGGAGCTGAACAATTGATAGGAAAAGGAGATCTTCTATTTTCTAATAAAAATGAATTGATACGATTACAATGTCCCTTTATGAATTTATCCGATATTAAAAAAATCGTTGATTTTTATGGAAAAAATAATCAAAAAAATGAATATTTTTTACTTCCTGAACCGGATATCGATACATGATGAAAAAACTTGATTTATACATGATTCGTTTATTTATAGCTCCTTTTTTAATGATTTTTTCCACAATATTTATCGTTTTTATGATTCAATTTTTTTGGAGTAAAATAGATGAATTGACTGGAAAAAATATTGATATTTTAATAATACTAAAATTTATCTTTTACTTTGGTATATCTATTATTCCATTAGTAACTCCTATTACTCTATTATTGAGTTCTATCATGATTTTTGGAGAAATATCAGAAAATCAAGAGCTTTTAGCTATAAAATCTTCTGGAATATCTCTTTTTCGTGTCATGAAACCTATTTTAGGTATAACCATTATTTTATCCATTGGATTGTATTTTTTTTCAGATTTTGTCATTCCAAAAGCAAAAATTAAAGCTAAAAAATTAGGATATAAAATATCATTAGCTCATCCCTATTTAAAATTAAAGGAAGGAATTTTTGTCAATTTTTTACCAGATTGTTTCATACAAATAGACAAAAAATATAATAATGAACTACATAATATATTTATTTTTTTTTATGAAAAAAATTCACTTGTAAATACGATTCGTTCTCAAAGAGGAACTATTATGACAAATAATAATGGATCTATTCAATTGAAATTAATTAATGGGATATTGTATAGTGAAAATAATACTAACGTACCCAATGAATCCTCCTATCAAATTGTAAAATTTGATACTTTAATTCAAAATTTGAACATTCCTTTAGAGGAAAAAATAAAATACTATTACGATAAACCCCTTGATACAAAAAATCTGATTGAAAAAATTGACTTTTTAAAACATCAGAAAAAAATTATTCTAAAAAAAAAAATATACTTATACAAGCTCCAATTAGAATTGCAAAAAAAATTAACATTTCCAATATCATGCATTATCATGTTTCTTACTGGAGCTCCATTAGGAGCTATAATTAGAAAAGGAGGAATAGGTTATCCAACTATTATAGCACTGATTATATTTATCATTTATTATATTTTGCTTACACTAACTCAAAATAAAGTAGAAAAAGCTGAAATATGTCCATGGATAGGAGCATGGATTCCTAATTTTATTTTTTTTCCAATAAGTATATGGATGACTTATAAAACTGTAATGGATGATTTTTAAATAAAAAAATATGGATAAAAATTTAAATGGAATTGAAGAGGCCATACAGGATATTAAAAATGGAAAAATGATTATCATAGTTGATGATAAAAATCGTGAAAATGAAGGAGATTTTATGGTAGCTGCTGAAAAAATAACCCCTAAAATTGTAAATTTTCTCATTACTCATGGTAGAGGATTAGTTTGTGTTCCCTTAACAGAAGAAAAATGTGATCAATTAGAACTTAAAATGATGGTAAAAAATAACACAGATCCTAAAAAAACGGCTTTTACTGTATCCGTAGATTTACGAGGCGATGGTGTTAGCACTGGAATTTCCGTTTCAGATAGAGCAAAAACTATTCTTGCCCTAGTAAACGAAGTTAAGCCAGAAGCATTTAACAAACCAGGTCACATTTTTCCTCTTAGAGCAAAAAAAGGAGGTGTTTTAGAAAGACCTGGACATACAGAAGCTGCTATTGATATAACTAAAATGGCTGGATGCATACCTGTAGCAGTAGTGGTAGAAATATTGAATAAAAACGGATCTATGGCACGTTTATCACAATTGATTAAAATATCTAAAAAATTTCATATAAAAATTATCTCCATAGAGAATATAATAAAATATAAAAAAAAAACAATGATCCAATGATAATGGATTATATCATGCGGTCTGGACGGGATTTGAACCCGCGACCCCATGCGTGACAGGCATGTATTCTAACCAACTGAACTACCAGACCAAAAAATACCTATTTAATTAAAGCGTCTAATTTTTTTTTAATTTCCTCCTTAGAAGTAATTCCAATATGCATATCTTTTTTTTCTCCATTTTTAAAAAAAATAATAGTAGGAATACTACGTATTCCATATTTAGAAGAAGTTTTTGGATTTTTATCCACATTTAATTTCATAACTAATGCTTTTGTATGATATTCAGTAAATATCTCTTCTAATAAAATAGACAAAGCTCTACATGGAGAACACCATGGTGCCCAAAAATCTACCAAAATAGGTTTATCAGATTTAGAAACTAACTTTTCAAAGTTATCATCGTTTATTTCTTGTAACATACTTTTTTACATTTAAAAAGAACATATTAAAAATAACATAACAAATTTACTTTTTTTGTTTTAAATTCAAAAGTGAAAGTTTTTTAATAAACAGATATAAATATCTATTCCTTCCATTATTTCTGAAATAAAAACGTATTCATTAGGCGTATGAGAACGTACACTATCTCCTACACCCATTTTAATTGTAGAAAATGGCATTATACTTTGATCTGATAAAGTTGGGGATCCATAAGTTTTTTTACCTATCAATTTAGCCTTTAAAACAATGGGATGCATGGGATCAATAAAAGAATAATTTAAATGATAAGAACGTGGTTTTATTTTAGAATTAATTTTTTTTCTTATTATTTCAATCAATTCCTCATTTTTATATAATTCATTGGTTCGAATATCTATGACAAAAGAACAAAAATCAGGTATTACATTATGTTGCATTCCCCCTTGGATTTGAGTGACATTTAAGGTAGTAAAACCTAATAATTCCGATTTTTTATTAAAAAAAAACTTTCTTAAATATTCTATGTCTTTTGTCGCTATATAAATAGCATTGATTCCTATATCTCTCGCAGAATGTCCAGTTTTTCCTTCCGCTATGCAATCCAATACTATTAATCCTTTTTCAGCAATAGCTACTTGCATTTTTGTAGGTTCTCCTACAATTCCTAAATCTATATATCCCAATTCCGGCAAAATTGCTCTAACGCCTAAAGATCCAGATATTTCCTCTTCTGCAGTAATAGAAAGAATTAATTTGTAAGGTAATTCAGATAAACTACTTAAATATATAAAAGTAGATATTAATGAAACAACGGAAGCTCCTGCATCATTACTCCCTAATCCGATTATTTTATTTTCTTTTTTTATAGCAGTAAAAGGATTGTTAATCCAATTTTTTCCTGGTTTTACCGTATCATGATGAGAATTTAATAATATAGTTCGTATATTTTTTTTTTTAGAAAAATTAGTATTTTCAGTCCATATATTGTTAAACTTTCTTTTTACATAAAATCCATATTGATGAAGATAATCTTCTATAATAAAAGAGGCCTTTTTTTCTTGTTTAGATATAGAAGGGGTATTGATTAATTTAATAAGAAGTTCTATAGCTTCTTTCTTTAGAACTTGCAAATTTACTACAGACATAAAATAGTCTTATGATTAAGATCATTTAAATAGTTAGGAAGTCCTATACTTACCTTAGATACTCCATTTTTTAATGCAAAAAAAGCATTTTCCAATTTAGGTATCATACCATTTTTTATTATGGTATGATTTTTTTTTATTTTTTGAAATAAATGAAAATTTATTTTCTTAAAATAAGATTCAGAATCCTGTATATCTCGTAAAACTCCTTTTTTTTCAAAACAAAAATGTAACTCTATTTCACTATCCTTTTCCCTTGCTAAGGATATAGCTATATAGGCTGCTATTGTATCTGCATTTGTGTTTAGTAAATTTCCTATTCCATTATGAGTGATAGAACAAAATACAGGAATTATATTTTTTTTTAATAAAAATTTTATTAAATGTGTATTAACACTTTTACTGTTTACATCTCCTACATATCCATAATCAATATTTGTTTTATCCCGTAAATATGATTGAATACAATTTCCATCTGCACCACATAAACCTAAAGCATTACAATGATAAGATTGTAATATAGCTACAATATTTTTATTTATCATCCCTGCATAAGTCATCACAACTATATCCAAAGTTTCTTTATCTGTTATTCTTCTACCTTGTATCATTTTTTGGTTTATGCCCATTTTATTTAAAATAAAGTCTGCTTTTTTTCCTCCTCCATGAATCAATATTTTATATCCTTGTAGTTTACTAAAATATTCCAAAGAAGAACGAATAACCTTTTGGTCATTAATTAAATGACCTCCAATTTTTACTATATGTATTTTCATAATAAAGATTGTATAATTTTTAAAAAAATTATTTGCGAAGCGTAAATTCTATTTTCTGCTTGTTGCAATACAATGGAATATTTACTGTCTAAAACCGCATCTTCCACTACAACATTTCTTCTGACAGGTAAACAGTGCATAAATTTAGCCTTATTGGTTAGTTTCATTTTATTTTCAGTAATCATCCAATCATAATTGGTACAAAATATTTTTCCATAATCTAAATAACTACTCCAATTTTTAGCATAAATAAAATCTGCATTTATAAATGCTTCATTTTGGTTATATGTAGTATAAATTCCATTAGAAAATTTTTTATGAAGATCGTATCTTTCTGGACACGTTATAGTGAAATCTATTTTATCTATTTTGGATATCCATTGAGAAAAAGAATTTGCTACAGAATGAGGCAATGGATTTATATGAGGAGCCCAACTTAATACTACTTTACATCGTTTTCTAAACAAAGATGTATATTCTGCAATAGTCATTACATCTGCTAAAGACTGCAAAGGATGCAAAGTAGCACTTTCCATATTTACTACTGGTACTCTAGAATATTTTAATATTTTATTAAAAATAACTTCTTTATAATCATAATTTTTATCGAAAAGATTCGGAAAAGTTCTTACTGCAAGAATATCACAATATATACTCATTACAGAAATAGCTTCTTTAATATGTTCTTGTGTCATTTTCATCACACTTCCATCATTCATTTCAATTTTCCAAGAATCCTTATGAATGTCTAATATCCAAGTATTACATCCTAAGTTAAAAGCTGCTTTTTGACAACTAATTCTTGTACGTAAACTAGGATTAAAAAAAACCAATCCTATTGTTTTATTTTTTCCAATATGTTGAAATTCATATGGATTTTTTTTTAAAAAAATAGCTTCTTTAATAATATCATATACGCTAATTACATCTTCAACGCTAAAAAATTTTTTCATAAACTTATTCATTTATATATATTCATTCCAAGCTTTTATCAATAATTGGTCCATAGATAAATTACAAAATGCTTGTATAAAAGCTTTTGCTAAACGTGCATTAGTAAGTAGAGGGATATTAAAATCTACGGCATAACGTCTTATAGCATAATCATTATCCAACTCTGATTTACTTAAATTTTTTGGAATATTAATAATCAGATCCAATTTTCTATTTTGTATTAATTCAAGAACATTTGAATATTTTTTTACATTAGGCCAATGAACTCTTATGGAAGGAATTCCATTATTGGATAAAAAATGATTGGTTCCTTCTGTAGCAAATAAAATATATCCTTTTCTATGCAAAAGTTTTACAACCTCTAAAAGATCTAATTTAGATACAATAGGTCCTCCAGATATCAATATATTTTTTTTTGGTATGGTATAACCAACAGAAAGCATGGATTTTAAAAGAGCTTCATCGAAAGTATTTCCTAAACATCCTACTTCTCCTGTAGAAGACATATCTACTCCCAAAATAGGATCTGCATCTTGTAAACGAGAAAAAGAAAATTGGGAAGCTTTTACTCCTAAAAAATTTGTAATAAAAAAATTAGGTTCTATTTGATTTTTTTTCTTTCCAAGAATAACTTGAGTAGCTAATTCTATCATATTAAAATGAGATACTTTTGATACAAAAGGAAAACTCCTGGAGGCTCTCAAATTGCATTCAATGACTTTTACTTCATTATCTTTAGATAAAAATTGAATATTAAAAGGACCAGATATATTAAAATATTTGGATATTTTTTTAGATATACGAATGATTTCCTTTAATGTAGATAAATATATATTATGTGGAGGATATACCAAAGTAGCATCTCCAGAATGTACCCCTGCAAACTCTACATGTTCTGATATAGCATAATACAAAATTTTTCCACTTTGAGAAACTGCATCTAATTCAATTTCTTTTGCATTTCTTATAAATTCTGTAATTACCAATGGATATTCAGGAGAGATAGATATTTTTTCACTAAGATAATGTTGTAATTCCTCTTTATTAGAAATTACATTCATATCCGCACCTGAAAGAACATATGATGGTCTAACTAATATGGGAAAATCTACTTCTTTTACAAATTTATAAATAGTATCAAAATCGGATAATTCTTTCCATCTAGGTTGTCCAATTTTTAAATAATCCATTGCATTAGAAAATTTGTATCTATTTTCTACTTTATCTATGGAAATAGGAGAAGTTCCTAATATTTTTACTTTTTTTTCATAAAGTTTAAAAACTAAATTATTAGGTATTTGTCCTCCCATGGATACAATTGTTCCTTTTGGTTCTTCTAGTTCAATAATATCTAATACACGTTCTAAAGTCAACTCTTCGAAGTATAATCTATCACATACATCAAAATCAGTGCTAACAGTTTCCGGATTATAATTAATCATTATTGATCTATAAGATTCTTTTTTAATAGTATTTAATGCATTTACACAACACCAATCAAATTCTACACTACTTCCAATTCTATAAACACCAGATCCTAGAGTTATGACCGATTTTTCATCTTTTTCATAAATAATATCATGTTGAATAGCATGATAGGTTAAATATAAATAATTTGTAAATGCAGGATATTCAGAAGCTAAAGTATCAATTTGCCTAACATATGGAATTATATTTTTTTCTTTTCTATATTCTCTTATTTCTTGTTCTAAATGAGAAATTATGTTGTATTGATTATTTTTTTTGTAAAAAAAAATACTAGCTATTTGCATATCAGAAAAGCCTTCTTTTTTCGCTTTTATTAATAATTCATCCGGAATCTCTCTCCAATTATCAAAATGATCTATCTTTTTTTTTGTTTGAAAAATATTATCAAGTTGGTATAAAAACCATGGATCTATCTTTGTTAAATCATGTATTTCTTTTATAGAAACCCCTTCTTCTAAAGCTTTTTCTAAAAATAAAATTCTTTGATCTGTAGGTTTTTTTAAAGATTCTTTTAACAGTCTAGTAGATCCAAATTTTTTTTTATTTATGTTTATGTTGATGAACCCCTGCATTCCTATATCTAACATACGAATACCTTTTTGTAAGGATTCTTCAAAAGACCCTCCAATAGCCATAACTTCTCCTACACTTTTCATGCTACTTCCAATTTTATTAGAAACTCCATAAAATTTCTTTAAATCCCATCTAGGAATTTTGCATACCACATAATCCAATGCAGGTTCAAAAAAAGCAGAAGTATTTTTGGTTACATAATTTTTTAATTCATGTAAGCCGTATCCTAAAGATAATTTAGCAGCAACAAAAGCTAAAGGATAACCTGTTGCTTTAGAAGCAAGAGCACTTGAACGAGAAAGACGTGCATTAACTTCAATAACACGATAATCTTCTGAATTAGGAGATAATGCAAATTGAACGTTACATTCTCCAATTATATTAAAATTTCTTGCAATATATATAGCTAATTTTCGTAAATTATAATATTCAGAATTGGTTAAAGTCTGCGAGGGTGCTACGACAATACTTTCTCCTGTATGAATTCCTATAGGATCAAAATTTTCCATATTGCATACAGCAATACAATTATCGAAATTATCTCTAACTATTTCATATTCAATTTCTTTCCAACCTTCTAAATATTCTTCTATAATAATTTGAGAGGAATAAGAAAAAGCCTTCTTTACTATTTTTTTTAAATCATTAATATTTTTAGCAAAACCACTTCCTAAACCTCCTAGGGTATAAGCAGATCTAATTATAATAGGAAATCCTATTTCTAAAGAATAGGAAACTGCATCATCCATAGAATGCCCTATAAAACTTTTTGCCGTTTTTATGTTAAGTTTAGTCAACTTATTTCGAAATAAATTTCTATCCTCACTGTTAATAATAGATTTTATAGGGGTCCCTAAAATTTTTATTTTATATTTTTCTATAATTCCTTCTTTAAAAAGCTGAATTCCACAATTTAATGCAGTTTGTCCACCAAAAGACAATAAAATTCCTTTTGGCTTTTCCTTTTCTATAACACTTACAATAAAAAACAATGTCAAAGGAAGAAAATAAACTTTATCAGCAATTTCTTTCGAAGTTTGAACAGTAGCAATATTTGGATTTATCAAAATTGTATAAATTCCTTCTTCTTTAAGAGCTTTTAATGCTTGTGTTCCAGAATAATCAAATTCCCCGGCTTCTCCTATTTTTAACGCGCCTGATCCAAGGATAAGTACTTTGTCTATTTTCATACTCATTTTGGTAAATTTTTATTTACTTCTAACAATTGAATTAATAAAAAAATCAAATAAAAATTCGGTATCCATAGGTCCACTTGAAGCTTCTGGATGAAACTGTACTGAAAAGAAAGGTTTATAATCATGAATAATACCTTCACAAGTATCATCATTTAAATTTTTAAAAAATATTTTCCATTCTTTAGAAATATTTTTGGCATTCAAAACGTATCCATGGTTTTGTGATGTAATAAAACTTTTTCCTGTTTTTAATAATAAAACTGGTTGATTATGACCTCTATGCGCATATTTTAATTTATAAGTATCTCCTCCTGCAGCTATTCCCAATAGTTGATTTCCCAAACATATTCCAAATATAGGTCGTTTTTGATTGAGAGCTATACGAATGTAATGTATAGGTTTTTCATAAATTTTAGGATTTCCAGGTCCATTAGAAAGAACCAATCCATCATATTCTTCACTTGTAAAATCATAATTCCATGGGACTCTTATAATAGTGCAATCTCTTCGTAAAAGACAACGTAAAATATTATTTTTTAAACCAAAGTCTACAAGTAATATTTTGTATTTTCCATTTCCATATATGATTTTTTCATGAATAGATACTTTTTCAGAAAGATTGTACTGGTTAGGATCATAAAAAGGAAGATTTTCATTTTCCATTAAAATTTTACCTAACATAGATCCTCCCATTTTTCTAAGTTTTTTTGCCAAAAATCTGGTATCTATACCGTACAATCCAGGAATTCCATTTTGATACAACCAATCTGATAAGGATAGACTCATATTCCAATGATATGGACGATTAGAATAATAAGAAATAATAAGTCCGGATATTTGAATACTATTGGATTCATAAAATTCAGAAATGGATTCTTTACAAGAAAAAGGAGATGGAATTCCGTAATTACCTATGATAGGATAGGTATAAGTCAATATTTGACCACTATAAGAGGGATCTGTTATACTTTCTGTATAACCGGTCATAGCTGTATTAAATACAACCTCTCCAGAAGAAGAGACTGGGGCCCCAAAATGATAAGCTTCATACCTAGTTTCATCTTCCAATATAAGGATTGCCTTTTTTCTTATTTTTTTATTATTTTCCATTTTTTTTATATAAATACGCTAAGGCATTTTTTAATTTTTTTAAAAATAGTTTTATATGATTGACATTAATATTCAATGGAGGAAGTAATCGTAAAACATATGGATTGTTAGATGTGCCAATAAATACTTTCTCTTTATAAATTAAAATATTTTTCAAATCCTGAATAGGAAAATTAAATTCTATTCCTAGCATGAGCCCCCTTCCCCTTATATTTTTTATTTCAGGAATAAAACATAATTCTTGTAACAGTATTTTTCCCATATTTTTTGCATTTTCAATTAAATTTTCTTTTTGTATAATTTCCAATACAGCAATTCCAGCGGCACAAGCTAAATGATTTCCACCAAATGTAGTTCCTAACATTCCATAATATGGTTTAAATTTAGGATGTATTAAAACTCCTCCTATAGGAAATCCGTTCCCCATACCTTTAGCTACAGTTACTAAATCGGGTTGTATAGAATATAATTGATGAGAAAAAAAATATCCTGTTCTTCCATATCCACTTTGTACCTCATCAATAATCAATATAGTATCGTATTTTTTGCAAAGATCCCTAACTTTACAAAAAAAATCAAAACCTGGATCTATAATTCCAGATATTCCTTGTATTCCTTCAGTAATTAAAGCACAAATATCTTTTTCTTTTAATTTTTTTTCTAAAAAATCAATATTTTTATAGTCTATAAATATAGTTTCATGTTGAGCATTGAAAGGAGATAACAATTTATAGTTATCCGTAACCGATAGACTTCCACTTGTTCTACCATGAAAAGAACCCTTAAAAGCAATTACCTTTTTTTTTCCAGTATGAAAAGAAGCTATCTTCAATGCATTTTCATTTGCCTCTGCTCCAGAATTACATATAAATAAAGAATAATCTTCATATCCTGAAATTTTACCAAGTAGATAAGCCAATCTATTTTTTTTAGAAAAAAAAACACTATTAGAATAATAGGATATTTTATTAATTTGTTCGGTTAAAACTTTTACATAGTATGGATGCGAATGGCCAATGGAAATAACAGCGTGTCCCCCATAAAAATCTAAATACATATTTCCATGTAAATCAAAAACATAACAGCCCATGCTTTTACTTAATTCTATATTTAGAATAGGATAAACGTCAAATAATTTCATTTTTTTTTTGATTAAAAACGAACGGATTTTAATTTTAAACCACAAGTTTCATCAAAATTAAATATAAGATTCATATTTTGTATGGCTTGACCAGAAGCTCCTTTTATAAGATTATCTATAATACTTATAATAATCAGTTGATCCTTATCTTTAATAAGATATAAAATACATTTATTTGTGTTTATCACTTGTTTAACATCGATATTAATGTCAGAAATATTTACAAATGGATGATTTTTATAAAATGCTTTATATATTTCTTTATTTTTTTCCAAAGAAAAAATAGAATAAGTATATATAGTCGTTATAATTCCTCTAGAAAAATTTCCTCTATAAGGTACAAAATAAACTTTAGAAGAAAAATTATTTTGTACTTGATGAATAGTTTGTTCAATTTCCTGTAAATGCTGGTGTTGAAAAATTTTATAAGCAGAAATATTATTATTTCTCCAACTAAAATGGTTAGTGTCACTATGGGATCTTCCAGATCCTGTAGAACCAGTTATAGCACTAATATGAATATCTTTTTTTAATAATTTATTTTTAGCTAATGGTAAAATAGCTAATAAAATTGCTGTTGCAAAACATCCAGGATTGGCTATATTATTCGATTTTTTTATTAATTCTTTTTGTAATTCTGGCAATCCATAGATAAAATTTCTTTTGTTAAAAATGGATTGAGTCATGATCCTAAAATCTTGACTAAGATCAATTACTTTAGTATTGTTGGATATATTATTCAATTCTTTTCTAGATTGTCCATGTCCAGAACAAAAAAATACTATATCAATTTCTTTGCTTACATCACTGGTAAACTTTATCCGATCTATTTCTCCTTCTCCTAATAGATCTTGATGAATTAAATGAATAAATTTTCCTGTATGGCTTCTGCTAACTATATTTTTAATCTTTATTTTTGGATGATGAATCATTAATCTAATTAATTCTCCAGCAGTGTATCCACTCCCTCCTATAATCCCTATTTGAATCATTCTTCTTTTTTATTTAAATTATGATACATTTTCATTTGATTACTCAAAATTTTTGTAAAACCCTTAACATCTTCTGCAGTCCAAGCATAATTCATTTCCCCATATTCAGCCATATTAGAAGATGCCATTAAATCATATTTAGATTTAATTCCTACTAAATGAAATCTATAAGGATATAGAATGAGATTTACAGTACCAGTTAATCTTTTTTGTGTGCTATTGAGAAATTTTTCTATATCACGCATGACTGGATCTAAATATTGAGCTTCATGAAGCAACATCCCATACCAATTAGACAATTGTTCTTTCCAATAAAGTTGCCATTTTGTAAGAATATGCTTCTCCAATAAATGATGAGCTTTGATAATAATAATTGCAGCTGAGGCTTCAAATGCAACTCTACCTTTAATTCCTAAAATAGTATCTCCTATATGAATTCCTCTTCCTATAGCAAATTTTGAAGCTATTTTTTCAATTTTTATTATATTTTTTATAGCATTTCCTTTTTTTTGATTTACACTTACCAATTCTCCTTTTTCAAATTCTAATTCTAATTTTTCACTTTTTTTTCTACTTAATTTCGTTGGATAGGCTTTTTCTGGAAAATCATGATAAGAAGTAAGAGTTTCTTTTCCTCCTATACTAGTCCCCCAAATTCCTTTATTAATAGAATATTTAGCTTTATCCCAACAAATAGATATTCCTTGATTTATCAAATATTCAATCTCTTCTTTTCTAGATATTTTTCTATCTCTTATAGGAGATAAAGTTATTTTTTCTGGACAAATAATTTGAAAAGCTATATCAAATCTAATTTGATCATTTCCAGCCCCGGTACTTCCATGAGCAATTGCTTTCGCTTGAATAGAAGTTGCATATTGTGCTATTTTTATAGCCTGAAAAATTCTTTCTGAACTTGCTGAAAGTGGATAAGTATTATTTTTAAGAATATTCCCGAATATAAGATATTTTATACAATTATGATAGTATTCTTCTATAGCATCAATAGTCCTATGTGATTGGGATCCAATACTTAAAGCTCTATTTTTAATTTTTTTTAACTCATCTTTATTAAATCCTCCTGTATTAATAATCACTGTATGAACTTCGTATCGTTCCTGTATGAGGTATTTTAAACAATAAGAGGTATCTAACCCTCCACTATAAGCTAAAACTATTTTGTCTCCTGTAGACAAATAATTTATGTTTTTTTTACTTTTATTTTTCGTATTCGGATTATATAAAAGACCTGTACATAAACACATTTTTCTTTGATTTCTGGTTAGAATATCAAAATTTGCACAACTTTTACATCCTTTCCAAAATTCTTCTGATTGAGTAAGTTCACTAAAAGCAACAGGCTTAAAACCTAGTTCTGTATTTATTTTAATAACTGGATTACTAGTAGTAATACTAAAAATTTTAGAATTGGGAAATTTTTTTTTGGAAAGTTTAAATATTTCAATTTTAATAATTTTTGCCAATCCTTGTTTTCTAAATTCAGGGAAAACAATCAATCCAGAGTTTACAACAAATTCTTTATTTTGAAAAATATCAAGATAGCTAAATCCAGCTAATTTTTCATCACAAAAAGCAATTATTGCATTTCCATGAATCATTATTGATTTAATATACTCTGGATCTTTTTTAGCTATTCCAGTTCCTCTTTTTTTTGCTGATTCTTTAATTATTTTACAAATTAAGGAAGCATATTTTGTATCCTTTTCATGAGATACTCTAACTTTTATTTTCATCTTTATCAGAACCCAATAAACGTATTGTATCGATCTTTTGTAGTAAGTATAATGAATGAATGATGCTTCATATATTTTACTGTTACTTTCTATACGTATCTACAAATTTAATAAAGTCTTTTAAATTAATTTTAGTATTTTAATTAATGAGTTTTAATTTAAAAAAAAATCTAATCCTTTTATTTTTTCTAATTCTTTTAAAAAATTTGAATTAATATTAATTCCATATTTTTTAGATTCAAAATTTAAAAAAATTCTATTTTCCTTATCATAAAGAACAATATTCAGTTTTTTATTTCCTATTTGTTGAGAAAAAAGTTTTTCTATTTTAGAAATAATTATGCTATTTAAGTCATTAATATTAATTTTTACTGTTAATTTATGTACCAATTTTTTTAGAACATTTTTCAAATTTTCCATATGCAAAATGTTTATTTTATAATATTTTGATTTATCAATATCAATATATAAATACAACAAACTATTATTAAATAAAAGTGGTTCAAATTTTAAATATTGTTGTCCATAAATTCTAAATTCTTTGGAAGAATTATAATCTTCTAATAAAAAAATACCATATTTTATACCACTTTTTATATATGTTTTTTTTTCTATTTTAGACAAAATTCCACATATATGAATTTTTTTACCTAAAAAAATAGATTCCTTTTTATTTAATTGGGTTAAAGATATATTTGTAAAATATTTCATTTCATAATAATAATCATCTAAAGGATGTGAAGAAGCATAAATACCTAACACTTCTTTTTCTTTAGATAATTTATATGTATTACTCCATCCCTCGCATTCCATAATGACTGGTCTATATTCCTCAAAATTTTTATTTTTAGATTTTTGTAATTTTGATCCAAATCGAATTATCTTCTCTAAGATGCTAAATTTATCATTATCATCAACATAAAAATATTGCTCTCTATGTACATGAAAACAATCTAAAGATCCGGATAAAATTAAATTTTCTAAAATTTTTTTATTAACAATACGTAAATCAATCCTTTTTACCAAATCAAAAATAGAGGTAAATGGTCCATTTTTTTCTCTTTCTATAAGAATTATTCTTACAGCATTTTCTCCAACTCCTTTTATTCCAGCAAGACCAAACCGAATACTATTATGATCCGTTACTTTAAAATAAGAATCACTTTCATTTATATCTGGACTAATAACAAGTATATTCATTCGTTTACATTCCTCTATGAAAAAAGTAAGTTGTTTCATATTATGCATATGATTACTTAACACAGAAGCCATATATTCATATGAATAATGTGCTTTCAAATAAGCAGTTTGAAAAGCTATATATGCATAACATGTGGCATGAGATTTATTAAAAGCATAACAAGAAAAATATTCCCAATCTTTCCATATTTTTTTTAATACATTTTTAGAATACCCTTTATTTATAGCTTTTTCAATAAATTGATTTCTCATTTTATTTAGTAATTCTTTTTGCTTTTTTCCCATAGCTATTCTAAGAAAATCAGCATCTCCTTTACTTAATCCAGCTATTTTTTGTGCTATTAACATTACCTGTTCTTGATATATTGTAATTCCATAAGTTTCTTTTAAAAATTCCTCCATTTCTGGTAAATCATAGCTTATAGCTTCTTTTCCATGTTTTCTGGATATAAAATTAGGAATATATTGCAAAGGACCAGGTCTATACAAAGCAGTCATCGCTATTAAATCATCAAATTTATCAGGTTTTAACTGACGTAAATATTTTTGCATACCAGGAGATTCATATTGAAAAACGGCTACAGTTTCTCCTTTTTGAAAAAGACAATAAGTTTTTTCATCTTCTAGAGGAAATGAAAATTCTCTAATTGAATTCATATTTTTACGTCTTTTTTTTATAAGATTTATTGCATCTTTAATGATCGTAAGAGTTTTTAATCCAAGAAAATCCATTTTTAACAGTCCTGCATGTTCTACTACATGATTATCAAATTGCGTAAGCAAAAAATCGGATTCTTTTGACACGCAAACTGGAATATATTCTTTTATATCATATGGACTTATTATGATTCCACAAGCATGTATTCCTGTACTTCTGATAGTACCTTCTAAAATTTTTGCTTTCTGTAAAACTTCTCCTTCTAAGGAATTTTTATTTTTTGCTATATCCCTCAGTTTTAGTATATTTTTCATTTCTTCTTGACTAACTTTAGTTAGTGGTTTTTTTTCTGAAAAAATAGTTTTTAATGATACAAAATTGGGGACCATTTTTGCTAAAAAATCTGTTTTTTTTAAAGATAAATCTAATACACGACCAGTATCCCTAATTGATGATTTAGCTCCCATTGTAGCATATGTAATAATTTGTGCAACTTGTTGTTTTCCATATTTTTGAACTACCCATTCAATAATTTTTTCACGTCCTCTATCATCAAAATCAATATCAATATCTGGTAAAGAAATCCTATCTGGATTTAAAAATCGTTCGAAAAGTAAATGGTATTTTATTGGATCTATATTAGTTATTCCTATACAATAAGCTACAACAGATCCTGCTACTGATCCTCTACCAGGGCCTACTGAAATATTCATTTTTCTAGCTTTATCAATAAAATTATGAACAATAAGAAAATAACCAGGATATCCAATTTTTTCTATTGTTTTTAATTCAAAAATAATTCTTTCTTGTATTTTTTTTGTCAAATTTTTATAACGTTCTTTAGCTCCTTCATAAGTAATTTTTCTTAAAAAACGATTTTCTCCTCTATTTCCTCCATCTATTTTATCCATAGGATCTTCAAAAGATTTTGGAATTTGAAATTTTGGAAGCAATATTTTGTGTGAAAGATGATAAGATTCAATTTTATTAATCAATTCCTCTAAAAAATCAAAAGATTCTGGAAGATCAGAAAATATTTTTTTCATTTCTTCTGTGCTTTTAAAATAAAATTCATTATTCGGTAACCCAAATCTATTCCCTTTCCCTTTTCCTATAGGAGTTGATTGTTTCTCTCCATTTTTAACACAAAGCAAAATATCATGTGCATTGGATTCTTTTTTATCTAAAAAAAAAGTATTATTTTGTATAATATATTTTACATGATATTTTTTAGAAAACTTTAGCAATATATCATTAACATGATCTTCTTCTTCTAATCCATGACGTAATAATTCTATGTAAAAATCATCTCCAAAAAGTTCTTTCCACCATAAAAAAATTTTTTCTGCTTTTTTTTCTCCATAATTCAGTATTGTATATGGAATTTCTGCATTTAGATCTCCAGTAAGAGCAATTAAATTATCCTTGTATTTTTCAATTAACTTTTTTCCTATTCTAGGTATTCCAGCATACAATCCTTCTGTAAAACCAAGTGAGCAAAGTTTTGCCAGGTTATGATAACCTTTTTTATTTTTAGATAAAAAAACTTGTTGATATCGTTTATCAGGTTCATTTTTTGTAAATTTTTTTTGTAAATAATTTTCTGAAATAAAAACTTCACAACCAATGATACCTTTAATGGATTTTTTTGGATAATATTTTTTATTGATAGAATCAATAGCATTTAAAAAATAAAAAGACCCCATCATATTTCCATAATCCGTTATTCCCACAGCTGGCATATTTAAAAACATAGCTCGATCTACCAAAGATTGTATCTTAATGGTAGAATAAAGAATAGAAAAATAGGAATGATTATGAATATGAGAATATTTTTTTTTTTTAAATTCTTCTTTCAGAATATCATTATTGATGTTTATTTTTTCTTTTATTTTTTTTTTGTTAATGATTATTTCATTTTCTGTTTCATAAACAGTTTCTAAAGCAACTATAGAAGAAGAAATTGCAGATGAATATTTATTTCTGAATTCCCATATAATATTTTTTTCTATTCCTAACTCTTTATGAGATATAATTCCAATACGTAATAGCTCTAAAAAACAACGAGCTGTAGCTTTTACATCATTCACTGCATTATGCAAATTCGGAATATTTTCTCCAAAAAGTTTTTTATATAATTCAGATAATGTAGGCCATTTAAATCTTTTTTTACTTCTAAACAACTTACAATAAGAAACAGAAATTACTTTTGTATCTAATATTTTTTTATTTTTAAAAGTAATTTCTGTTTTTTTCCTAAAAAATTCACATTCTATAACTTTTATATCAAATTCTAAATTATGTCCAATTAAACATTGAGATTTTTCAAAAGATTGTTTAAATTCACGTAAAACAAAATTTAGATCAACTCCATATTTTTCTGCTTTTTCATTAGTAATTCCATGAATTTTAAAAGCATTGAAAGGTATATCATAATGATCTGGCTTTATTATAAAATTTTTTAATTCTATTAAATTTCCAAAAAAATCATGACATTGCCATGAAATTTGTACAATTCTTGGCCAATTATCAATATGAGTAATAGGTAAATTATAATATTTAGGAAGTCCTGTTGTTTCAGTATCAACGATAAGGTACATTTTATTTGAATTAGTAGAAAAAGTTACTGAAAAATTATTAGTTTTGTATTATCTTTTTTTTGTAAAAAAAAATACTATAAAACTAAACTAATAAAATAGAAATTTTAGTTTATCTATCTATAAAATTAAACTAATAAAATAGAAATTTTAGTTTATCTATCTATAAAACTAAACTAATAAAATAGAAATTTTAGTTTATCTATTTATGTCTGTTTGGAGACAGCCAATAGTAAAAAAATAATAAAAATTATGTCTAGTCAAACCGAAGAAATAAAAAGAAAAGTATCCCCTTTATCTTTATCTAATAAAGATAATGAAAAAGAAAAATGTAATGATCATGGAAAAATAAAAAGTAGTTTCGATTGGACGAAATACGATACTCATTTAAATAATGATATACAGGAATATAGAAAAAAATTTGAAATTTTATACACAAAAACTTTACCAAATATTCAAGAATTAGAAATATATAAAGGAGTAGTTACACATATTACTGATAAAACTATTATTGTCGATATTGGATTTAAAGCAGAAGGAGCTATTCCTATAAGTGAATTTAGAGAAGATTTTACCATTAAAGTTGGCATTGAAATAGAAGTAATGGTAGTAAAAATGGATTATAAAGGACAATGTATTCTTTCTTATCAAAAAGCAAAAATGCTTAGAAATTGGCAACATATTAATGATGCATATGAAAAATCAGAGGTTATATTGGGTTATGTAGTTGCTAGAACAAAAGGAGGATTAATTGTTGAAATATTTGATATTGAATGTTTTTTACCTGGATCACATATCAACGTAAAACCTGTTAGGGATTATGATACCTATGTAGGAAAAACTATGGAAGTAAAAGTGGTAAAAATCAATAAAAAAACGAAAAATGTTGTTGTTTCTCATAAAGTATTAATAGAAAGAGATATTGAAGAACAGAGAAAAGAAATGATATCAAAATTGGATAAAGGTCAAGTATTAGAAGGAAAAATAAAAAACATTCTTCCTTATGGAGCTTTTGTTGATTTAGGAGGAGTTGATGCTCTGCTTCATATAACGGATATGAGTTGGCCACACATAAATCATCCTACAGAAGTAGTTCAATTGGAACAGGAATTAAAATTTGTTGTATTAGGGGTAGATAAGGATAAAAATCGTGTACAATTGGGGTTAAAACAATTGCAACCTCATCCTTGGAATTCTTTAAACGAAAATTTAAAAGTAGGGAGTAGAGTTAAAGGAAAAGTAAGTGTTTTGGCAGATTATGGAGCATTTGTAGAAATCATACCAGGAGTAGAAGCGTTATTACATATTAGTGAAATGTCTTGGGCTACTGATTTATCGTCTACTCAAGATTTTGTACAAATAGGGGATGAATTAGAGGCAATTATTTTAACTATAGATAGACAAGAAAGAAAAATGTCATTAAGTGTGAAGCAGCTAACTAAAGATCCTTGGATAAATATCCAATATAAATATCCAATAGGATCAAAACATATTGGAATTGTAAAAAAATTTACAAATTTTGGTTTTTTTTTAGAATTAGAAAAAGGTATAACTGGAATTGTTTATACTAACGATTTATCATGGATAAAAAAAATAAAATATTCTTCTGAATTTTGTAATATAAATGATGAATTAGAAGTTATTGTCCTTACTTTAGATCCTAAAACAAGAAGATTAAATTTAGGACATAAACAATTAACGGAAAATCCATGGAAAAAATATGAAGAAATTTATTATGTAGGAAGTATTCATAATGGGATGATAATAAATTTATTTGACAAAGGTGCTACTGTAAAATTAGATAAAAAAATAGAAGCTTTTGCTCCATTACGTTTTTTAGATAAAAAAGATGGAACTACTATTAAAAAAGGAGAAAAAATTAATTTTAAAGTAATAGAGTTTAATAAAGAAACTAAAAAAATTGTAGTTTCTCATACATCTATTTATCGTGATAAAGATCAAAGAAAAGAACAACGTGTAAGAAATAGAAAATTAGAGAGATCTACTCTTGGGGATATAGAAGGATTAGCTAAACTAAAAGAACAAATAGAAAAAGAAAAAAATAAATAGCTTTAAAGTTTAAATAAAAATGGAAACACACCCTATTGCAGAAAAAGAAGGATGGAAAGTAGATAAAGATTTTCCTGTTTGGGCTAATAATGAATTATATTTGACTACAATTAAAGGTGGATATTTATTAGATGGAGAAACTCCTTTTGAAGCATATAAAAGATTGGCAAAAAATGCAGCAAAAATACTTAAAAAGCCTAAAATAGAAGTAGAATTTTTTAATATTTTTTGGAAAGGATGGCTTATTCCTTCTACTCCAGTTATGGTTAATTTAGGTACAGAAAAAGGATTGCCTATTAGTTGTTTTTCAGGAAGAATTGGCGATAGTATGTATGAAATATATAGAAAAAATTTAGAAATGGCTATTCTTAGTAAACATGGTGGAGGAACGTCATATGATTTTAGTTTAGTTAGACCTATAGGGAGTCCTATAAAAAATGGTACATTAGGAACTTCTGATGGAATTATTCCTTTTATTAAATCATATGATAGTGCAATAATAGCTAGTAAACAAGGTAGAACTAGAAGGGGTGCTGTCGCTATTTATTTAAATATAGAACATAAAGAGTATCCAGAATTTTTAAAAATAAGAGAACCTAAAGGGGATATTAATCGTCAATGTCACAATGTTCATCAAGGGGTTATAATTTCTAATACTTTTATGGAAAAAGTATTGAAAAAAAATGGGAAAGAACGGACTTTGTGGGTAAATACTCTTAAAGAACGTGTTCAAACTGGAGAACCATATCTTTTTTTTAAAGATAATGCTAATAAAAATATTCCAGAAAATTGGAAAAAATACGGATTAAAAATACACCAAAGTAATCTTTGTTCAGAAATTATGTTACCAACAGATGAGAATCATACTCTTGTATGTTGTCTTTCGTCTTTGAATTTGTATAAATATGTAGAATGGAAAAATACAAATACTGTTTTTTATGCTATTTTATTTCTTGATGCTGTTTTACAAGAATTTATTGATAAAGGAAAAAATATGCGAGGAATAGAAGATGCAGTTCGTTTTGCAGAAAAAAGCAGAGCTTTAGGTTTGGGAGCTTTGGGTTGGCATTCGTATTTGCAATCAAATATGATTCCTTTTATATCTGTACAATCTGAAATATTAACACATAATATATTTAGTAATATACAATTAGAATCTCAAAAAGCTACTAAATATTTAGCTAAAGAATATGGAGAATCTGAGTGGAATATAGGAACGGGAAAAAGAAATCTAACATTAATGGCAATAGCGCCTAATAGAAGTTCTGCTAAATTAGCTGGTGGTCTTTCTCAAGGAGTAGAACCTTTAGCTGCAAATATTTATGTAGATGATGACGCAAAAGGAATGCATATTAGAAAAAATCCTTATTTGGAAAATATACTTATAAAAAATGGATATAATATACCAGAAGTTTGGGAGCAAATAGCTAATGAAAAAGGATCTTGTCTTGGATTATCTTCTCTTAGCGAAGAACAGAAAAATGTATTTAAATGTTTCAAAGAAATTAATCAATTGGAATTAATAAAACAAGCTAGTATACGACAAAAATATATTGATCAAGGACAGAGTATAAATCTTTCCTTTCATCAAAATATTCCCGCTAAATATATAAATAAAGTACATCTTGAAGCTTGGAAAATAGGATTAAAAAGTCTTTATTATTATAGAAGTGAAAGTATTCTTCGTGCAGATACAAAAAATAGAGATTTATATTCAGAAAGTTTACTTTAAAAAAATTTTAATAAAAATAAGGGCGGCGACTTACTCTCCCGGAAAAACCAGTACCATCAGCGCTAATGTGTTTCACTTCTCTGTTCGGTATGGGAAGAGGTGGGGCCACATTGCTATAACCACCCAATAAAATTTTTATTTAAAAAGACATAACATAATATACATAAGAGGAATAAAAAAAACCTACGGGTAATTAGTACTACTTAGCTATGACATTACTGCCTTTACACTTATAGCCTATCAACGTTGTCATCTACAACGACCCTTAAAAGAAGCCTTATCTTGTGGTGAGTTTCGCACTTATATGCTTTCAGTGCTTATCTCTTCCGAACATAGCTACTCAGCGATGCACCTGGCGACACAACTGATACACCAGAGGTTCGTCCAATTCGGTCCTCTCGTACTAGAATCAGGTCCACTCAAGCTTCTAACGCTCGCAATAGATAGAGACCGAACTGTCTCACGACGTTCTGAACCCAGCTCGCGTGCCACTTTAATGGGCGAACAGCCCAACCCTTGGGACCTTCTTCAGCCCCAGGATGTGACGAGCCGACATCGAGGTGCCGAACCTCCCCGTCGATGTGAGCTCTTGGGGGAGACTAGCCTGTTATCCCCGGAGTACCTTTTATCCTTTGAGCGATGGCCCTTCCATGCGGAACCACCGGATCACTATGCCCTACTTTCGTACCTGATCGACTTGTAAGTCTCACAGTCAAGCACCCTTATGCCATTACACTCTACACACGATTACCAAACGTGTTGAGGGTACCTTTGGGAGCCTCCGTTACCTTTTTGGAGGCGACCACCCCAGTCAAACTACCCACCACGCAATGTCCTCAATTTTTTTAATTGAGTTAGATTTCAACTAAAAAAAGGGTGGTATTTCAAGGTCAACTCCACATGATCTGGCGATCATACTTCAAAGTTTCCCACCTATCCTACACATTTTCTAATCGAAATCAATACGAAGCTATAGTAAAGGTTCACAGGGTCTTTTCGTCCCATTGCGAGTAATCGGCATCTTCACCGATATTACAATTTCACCGAGCTCACGGCCGAGACAGTTTCCAGATCGTTACACCATTCGTGCAGGTCGGAACTTACCCGACAAGGAATTTCGCTACCTTAGGACCGTTATAGTTACGGCCGCCGTTTACTGGGGCTTCAGTCAAAAGCTTTGCCGAAGCTAACCTTTTTCTTTAACCTTCCAGTACTGGGCAGGTGTCAGACCCTATACATCATTTTTCAATTTAGCAGAGTCCTATGTTTTTGATAAACAGTCGCCTGGATCTCTTCACTGCGACCTTCCTAAAGGAAGGCTACCTTTCTCCCGAAGTTACAGGTTCATTTTGCCTAGTTCCTTAGCCGTGAATCACTCGAGCACCTTAGGATTCTCTCCTCAACTACCTGTGTCGGTTTTGGTACGGGTTACTTTTATCTGAAGCTTAGAGGATTTTCTTGGAAGTTCTTACCTGTACTATCCACTCACCCGAAGGTTTGTGGTACTATCATAGATCAGCAAAATATACGGATTTTCCAATATATTTTATACCTAACTATTTTAACGTACACTTCCGTCCGTACGCGACAGTTTCATTACTCCGTCCCCTCTATCGCAATAAAAGTAAGTACCGGAATATTAACCGGTTATCCATCGATTACACCTCTCGATTTCATCTTAGGATCCGACTAACCCTCAGCTGATTAACATAGCTGAGGAATCCTTAGTTTTTCGGTGTGCGGGTTTCTCGCCCGCATTATCGTTACTTATACCTACATTTTCTTTTGTAAGAGCTCCACTATATCTTACGATATAGCTTCTATGCCATTACAATGCTCCCCTACCGATTGATTAAATTAATCAATCCCATAGTTTCGGCGATATATTTATGCCCGATTATTATCCATGCTCAGTCACTCGACTAGTGAGCTGTTACGCACTCTTTAAATGAATAGCTGCTTCCAAGCTAACATCCTAGCTGTCTAGGTAACCAAACTTCGTTAGTTCAACTTAATATATACTTAGGGGCCTTAACTGATGGTCTGGGTTGTTTCCCTCTTGGACATGGACCTTAGCACCCATGCCCTCACTACCGTGAAACATAATAACAGCATTCGGAGTTTGTCAGGAATTAGTAGGTGATGAAACCCCTTCATCCAATCAGTAGCTCTACCTCTGTATTATTTAACACGATGCTGCACCTAAATGCATTTCGGGGAGTACGAGCTATCTCCGAGTTTGATTGGCCTTTCACCCCTATCCACAAGTCATCCGAAGACTTTTCAACGTCAACCGGTTCGGTCCTCCACTATGTGTTACCACAGCTTCAACCTGCTCATGGATAGATCACTCGGTTTCGCGTCTAATTCTTCCGACTGTATGCCCTATTCAGACTCGCTTTCGCTACGGCTTCATAGCTAAACTACTTAACCTTGCCGGAAAAATTAACTCGTAGGTTCATTATGCAAAAGGCACGTCGTCACTTTACGAAAAAGCTCCGACAGTTTGTAAGCGTATGGTTTCAGGATCTATTTCACCCTTCTATTCGAAGTACTTTTCACCTTTCCCTCACGGTACTAGTTCACTATCGGTCTCTGAGGAGTATTTAGCCTTACCGGATGGTCCCGGCAAATTCAGACAAGATTTCCCGTGTCCCGTCCTAATCAGGTTACTACTAAGTAATTTTTCCATTTTGCATACAGGATTATCACCTTCTATGATTGAATTTTCCAAATCATTCTGCTATAAAAAAATATTCCTTATTATTGTAGACCTATAACCCCACTATAGCCTAAACTATAATGGTTTAGGCTTTTCCGGTTTCGCTCGCCACTACTAACGGAATCACTGTTGTTTTCTTTTCCTCTAGATACTTAGATGTTTCAGTTCTCCAGGTTTGCTTTACTTTCTTTAACAAAAGTAATATCATATCATCAATATGATAGGTTCCCCTATTCGGAAATCTGCGGATCAATTTGTATGTGCCAATCCCCGCAGCTTATCGCAGCTTATCACGTCCTTCTTCGCCTCTCAGAGCCAAGGCATCCACCATACGCTCTTTATTAGTTTTTTTTACCCTCTACAATTGTATATTATGTATGTCAAAGAACTTTAAAAATGGAGAATATCGGAGTCGAACCGATGACCTCCTGCGTGCAAAACAGGCGCTCTAGCCAACTGAGCTAATCCCCCTACCCTATAATAGTCTCGCGCGGAATTGAACCGCGGACCTCTACATTATCAGTGTAGCGCTCTAACCATCTNACCCCACTATAGCCTAAACTATAATGGTTTAGGCTTTTCCGGTTTCGCTCGCCACTACTAACGGAATCACTGTTGTTTTCTTTTCCTCTAGATACTTAGATGTTTCAGTTCTCCAGGTTTGCTTTACTTTCTTTAACAAAAGTAATATCATATCATCAATATGATAGGTTCCCCTATTCGGAAATCTGCGGATCAATTTGTATGTGCCAATCCCCGCAGCTTATCGCAGCTTATCACGTCCTTCTTCGCCTCTCAGAGCCAAGGCATCCACCATACGCTCTTTATTAGTTTTTTTTACCCTCTACAATTGTATATTATGTATGTCAAAGAACTTTAAAAATGGAGAATATCGGAGTCGAACCGATGACCTCCTGCGTGCAAAACAGGCGCTCTAGCCAACTGAGCTAATCCCCCTACCCTATAATAGTCTCGCGCGGAATTGAACCGCGGACCTCTACATTATCAGTGTAGCGCTCTAACCATCTAAGCTACGAGACTAACTAATTAAATTATTTAATCTAGCGCGGAATTGAACCGCGGACCTCTACATTATCATTGTAGCGCTTTAACCATCTAAGCTACGAGACTAACTGATAATTTATTAAAATTTTAAAAAGCTTCTAGTCTAATTATTTCAGAATTTTTAAAAAAAAATACTCTAAAAAAGAGATGTTCCAGCCGCACCTTCCGGTACGGCTACCTTGTTACGACTTAGCCCCAGTTATCGATTTTACCTTAAGCAGTTTCTTTTACGATCACCGATTTCAGGTATCCCCGACTTCCATGGCTTGACGGGCGGTGTGTACAAGGCCCGGGAACGTATTCACCGCATCATGGCTGATATGCGATTACTAGCGATTCCAACTTCATAGAGTCGAGTTGCAGACTCCAATCCGAACTGAGATCGGCTTTTAGAGATTAGCTTCTGATTACCCAGTAGCAACCCTTTGTACCGACCATTGTAGCACGTGTGTAGCCCAAGGTATAAGAGCCGTGATGATTTGACGTCATCCCCACCTTCCTCTCGACTTACGTCGGCAGTTTTGTTAGAGTCCCCGACTTTACTCGCTGGCAACTAACAATAAGGGTTGCGCTCGTTGAGGGACTTAACCCTACACCTCACGGCACGAGCTGACGACAACCATGCAGCATCTTGTACTCCGTCCGAAGACTAAATTATTTCTAATTTATTCGTAGTCCATTTAAACCTTGGTAAGGTTCCTCGCGTATCATCGAATTAAACCACATGCTCCACCGCTTGTGCGGGCCCCCGTCAATTCCTTTGAGTTTCAGCCTTGCGGCCGTACTCCCCAGGTGGATCACTTATCACTTTCGCTTGGTCACTGAAAATAATCCAATAACTAGTGATCATCGTTTACGGCGTGGACTACCAGGGTATCTAATCCTGTTTGCTCCCCACGCTTTCGTGCCTCAGCGTCAGTATAGACTTAGTAATCTGCTTTCGCGATCGGTGTTCTGTGTGATATCTATGCATTTCACCGCTACACCACACATTCCAACTACTCCAGTCTCACTCAAGCTTATCAGTATCAATAGCAATTTTAACAGTTAAGCTGCAATATTTCACTACTGACTTAATAAACCGCCTACGCACCCTTTAAACCCAATAAATCCGGATAACGCTTGTGTCCTCCGTATTACCGCGGCTGCTGGCACGGAGTTTGCCGACACTTATTCGTCTAGTACATTCACAATTTTTATCTCGTAAAAATCTTTATTCCTAAACAAAAGCAGTTTACAACCCGTAAGGCATTCTTCCTGCACGCGGCGTGGCTGGTTCAGAGTTTCCTCCATTGACCAATATTCCTCACTGCTGCCTCCCGTAGGAGTCTGGTCCGTATCTCAGTACCAGTGTGGGGGATCACCCTCTCAGGCCCCCTACCGATCATAGTCTTGGTAAGCCTTTACCTTACCAACTAACTAATCGGACGCACGCCCATCTTTTGCCGCATTTCTACTTTAATAATAAAATCATGCGATTTTATTATATTATAGAATATTAATCCAAGTTTCCCTAGGCTATTTTCTAGCAAAAGGTAGGTTACGTACGTGTTACGCACCCGTCCGCCGGTCGCCATCAAGATCTTATACAGATCTTATGCTGCCCCTCGACTTGCATGTGTTAAGCCCGCCGCTAGCGTTCATCCTGAGCCAGGATCAAACTCTCCGTTGTAAAAAAAATTTAATGACGCAAAACCTTATTAAAAATTCTTAATCTTATTAGATCTAGAAGCTATTTTATGCAAAGAACAATAAACGTAATTCGTAAGAGTGCAAGTATACGTATTTTTTTTTTTAAAAAAAAAATTATACATATAAATGTATATATATTTGTTAAATAATAATAATTTTTTTTTATAAAAAATATAAAAACATAAAAATTTTCTATGAGAACTTCAGATTTTTATTTCGAATCTCCTTTGAATCTTCTTGCAAAATTTCCTTCTCAAGAAAGAGATAAGTCCAAATTAATGGTCATTCATAGAAAAAATAAAAAAATAGAACATAAATTATTTAAAGACTTACATCAATATTTTGAAAATGGAGATACTTTCATTCTTAATAATACTAAAGTTTTTCCTGCAAGACTATTTGGAAATAAAGAAAAAACAGAAGCAAAAATAGAAGTTTTTTTACTTCGAGAATTAGACTATAAAGATAGAACTTGGGATGTATTAGTTGATCCTGCAAGAAAAGTAAGAGTAGGAAACAAATTAAATTTTGGATACGGATTAACAGGTGAAGTTATAGATAATACTACTTCTAGAGGAAGAATACTACAACTTCATTTTGATGGGACACATGAGGAACTTATTAAAAAAATAAAAGATATAGGAAAAACTCCTTTACCTAAATATATTAACAGACATCCAGAAAAAAACGATAAAGAACGTTATCAAACTATATATGCAAAAAAAGAAGGATCTGTAGCAGCTCCAACAGCTGGATTACATTTTTCTAAACATTTATTAAAAAAATTAGAAATAAAAGGAATAAATTTAGTAGAAATAACTTTACATTTAGGATTAGGAAGTTTTATTCCAGTTGAAGTAGAAGATATATCAAAACATAAAATGGATTCAGAAAAATGTTTTATAAATGAAGATTCATGTAAAATAATAAATCGTTCTATAGAAAAAAAAAAACGTATTTGTGCTGTTGGTACTTCTTCTATGCGAGCAATAGAAAGTTCTGTTTCATCCAATAAAAATTTAAATCCTTTTTCTGGATGGACTAATAAATTTATTTTTCCTCCTTATAATTTTAGTATTGCTAATTCTATGATTACCAACTTTCATATGCCAAAATCAACATTACTTATGATGATAGTAGCTTTTACAAATTTTGATTTAATTATGAAAGCATATGAAATAGCAATAAGAAAAAAATATAGATTTTATTCTTATGGAGACGCTATGTTAATTTTATAAAATCATAAATCATATTATGATATTATGAAAATAATTTTAGAAAAAATAAAAATTCCTATAAAAGAAGAAATAAAAAAGTTTGAAAAACAATTCGTTGATACTATAAAAAGTAATGTTTCTTTTATAGATAAAATAACTCATTACATTATTCACAGAAAAAGAAAACTTATTCGCCCTATATTTGTTTTTTTAATAGCTAAAATGTTGGGGAACATACGAAAAAAAACATATCATACTGCTTGTCTCATTGAATTAATACATACAGCAACACTTGTTCATGATGATGTTATAGATGATAGTTACATTCGTCGCGGTTCTTTTTCTATTAATGCAATATGGAAAAATAAAATAGCAGTATTAGTAGGAGATTATTTACTTTCTAAAAGTCTTTTATTAGCAACAAAAAATAATTATGATGATCTACTAAAAATTATTTGTCAGACTATTAAAAATATGAGTGAAGGAGAATTATTACAAATAGAAAAATCTAAAAAATTAAATATTACTGAAAAAATTTATAATAAAATTATTTATCATAAAACAGCAAGTTTGATTGCGGCTTCTTGTGAAGGTGGAGCACGTTCAGTTAATGCAGATGAACAAGTAGTATTAAAAATGAGAAAATTTGGTATTTTTACCGGTATTGCATTTCAAATTAAAGATGATTTATTTGATTATGAAGAAAAAAATAATAATTTAATAGGAAAACCTATAGGAATTGATTTAAAAGAAAAAAAATTAACACTTCCGCTTATTTATACTATTAAAAAAGCTTCTAAAAAAGATCAAAAATGGATATTATATTCTATAAAAAATTATGATAATCAAAAAAGACATGAAATAATTAATTATGTAAAAAAATATGGAGGATTAGAATATGCTACTAAGAAAATGATAAAATTCCGTAATAATGCATTAAAAATTTTAGAAATTTACCCAGAAGGATCAATTAAAAAAGCATTAAAAATAATGGTTAATTTTATTGTAGAAAGAAATCAATAAAAAATGAATGAAAATTTAGTAATTGTAGAATCACCTACTAAAGCTTCTACCATACAAATATTTTTAGGAAAAAATTATCATGTAGTATCTAGTTATGGACATCTTATAGATTTACCAGAAAAAAAAATAGGAATAGAAATTAAAAATAATTTTAAACCTAATTACGTAATATTATCTAAAAAAAAGAAAATAGTTCAAAATCTTAAAATATTAATAAAAAATTATAAAATTATTTGGTTAGCCTCGGATGAGGATCGTGAAGGAGAAGCTATTGCTTATCAAATTTATAAAACATTTAATATCCCTTCTAATAAATATAGAAGAATTTTTTTTCATGAAATTACAAAAAAAGCAATTTATCATGCTATAAAAAATCCAAGACTAATTGATTATAATTTAGTTTATGCTCAACAAGCAAGAAGAATTTTAGATAGATTAGTTGGATTTCAATTATCTCCTATTTTATGGAAAAAAATAAATGCAGGTCTTTCTGCAGGTAGAGTACAGTCTGCAGCAGTAAGACTTATAGTAGAAAGAGAACAAAAAATTAAAGAATTGAAATCTATTCCTATTTATAAAATATATGGAACTTTTATAAATGATAAAAAAATGATTTTTAATGCAAAATTAGAAAAAGAAATAGAAAATAAAAAAAAAGTAAAAAATATTTTATTATCATGTATAAATACTACTTTTTCAGTAAAAAATATTTTTTCAAAAAATGAAAAAAAAAGTCCTCCTCCACCATTTACAACTTCTTCATTGCAACAAGAAGCTTGTAATAAATTAAAATATTCTATATCAAAAACTATGTTTTTAGCTCAAAAATTATACGAAAAAGGATTTATAACATATATTCGTACAGATAGTAATACATTATCAAATGATATTTTATTAGAAATAAAAGATTATATATTATCCTTATATGGTAAAAAATATTTTTTTTTAAGAAAATTTTATAAAAAAAATAAATTTCTTAAAGAAGCTCATGAAGCTATTCGCCCTACTATAATTAATTATAATAAAAATTATCTTGAATCTTTAGATATTTTTCAAAAACATCTTTATAAACTTATATGGGAACGTACTATCATTGGACAAATGACAGATACTGTAATTGAAAAAAAAAATTTTTATATTCAATCTTCTCATTTAGAGTATTCTTTCATTTATACAAAAAAAACTATTTTATTTGATGGATTTATGAAAATTACAAATAAAGATAAAAAATGTAATGATTTAGAAATCAAACAAGGTTCTTTTTTAAAAAAAGAAAAAATTATAGCTAAACAAGTTTTTTTAAATAATATATATAGATATAATGAAGCATCTTTAGTAAAAAACTTAGAAAAATTAGGAATAGGAAGACCTTCTACTTATGTTCCTATAGTATCTACTATTCAAAAAAGAAATTATGTAAGTATACAAAAAATTATAAAAAAAATAAGAATATGTGAAAATTTTATTTTAAAAGGAAATTTTATATCGGAAAAAAATGATCAAATTATTGAAATAGAAAAAAATAAATTTATTCCTACGGAAATAGGAATTTTAACCACTAATTTTTTAAAAAAAAATTTTAAAAAAATAGTAGATTATGATTTTACGGCAAGTTTAGAAAAAAATTTTGATGAAATAGCTAAAGGAAAACAATCTTGGATTGAAATAATTAAGAATTTTTATGAAGAATTTTATAAAAAAATAGAATATGTAAAAAAATATGTTAATAAAATTCATAAAGAACGTTTTCTTGGAATAGACCCTAAATCTAATAAAAAAATTTTTGCAAAAATTGCTAGATTTGGCCCTATCATTCAAATGGGGGAATTTAAGGATAAAGATAAACCTAAATTTTCTCCTTTATTAAATAGTCAAAAAATAGACACAATTTCTCTTTCAGAAGCTTTAAAAATTATTGATTTACCAAAATCATTAGGATTTTTTAAAAAAGAAGAAATTTTATTAAAAATAAATAAATATAATATATATATAAAATATAATAAAAAATTTTTTCCAATTGATAAAAAAATTTTTTTTAATTCTAATCCATTAAATTTAGATAAAGCTATTGATATAATAAAAAATAGTTAATTAATTATCAAAATATCTTTGATTTAAATAAGTTGTAGGATAAGCTTGATCATGTCCTGTACGTTTAAGATGATCTAAATATTTTGGAATATAAGATAATGCTTTAACTCTATCAGATAAAGACATTCGATCCCATATATTTTCAGCCATTTTTTTTTTTCCTACTTTATATCTATAATCTATCCAAAAACGATTAAAAGATAAATCAGTAGGAATTTCTTCTATAGAAAAAGCAGCTCTAGCATTTTTCATTTTATTTATAATAAATTCATTATAAGGTAAATATTTTCCAATCCATATATAGTGTGATAAGGAAAGTTTTTCAGGAAAAATGACCTCTATTAAAAAACCATTTAAATCATACTTAAATATAATTTCTCCAGAGACTAAACTACTTCTAAATATATATTGTTTACCTATCATTATGATTTATTTCATCAGTATTAATTAATTTTTTAATGCATTAATTATTATTGTTAATAAAATTATTAACTATTTTATTTTATGATGAAATTTTGAAAAAAAAGTGCTTATTATATTACATAAATATTATGCTATAAAAGTTATAGTTTTTTTATTTTATAATAAATAGATTTATAATCTCTTTTTTTTATATTTTTTTTTAAAAAAAAATTATCTAATATTTTTAAATTTAAATATGTTATATATAGTACCTACTCCTATAGGAAATTTAGAAGATTTTACTTTTAGAGGAGTAAGAATATTAAAAGAAGTAGATTTAATTTTAGTAGAAAGTTATAAAGTTTCTAAAAAACTATTAGATTTTTATAATATTAAAAATAAAATAAAAAAATATCATATTTATAATGAACATAAAATATGTTGTAATCTAATAAATGAAATTAAAAAAGGAAAAAAATTAGCATTAATATCTAATGCTGGTACCCCAAGTATCTCAGATCCAGGATTTTTATTAATTAAATATTGTATTCAATCTTCAATTACTATAGAATGTTTACCTGGACCGACCGCTATAATTCCAGCATTAGTTATTTCAGGATTATCTATTCATGAGTTTACTTTTATTGGATTTTTACCTAAAAAAAAAAGAAAAATTAAATTAAAAAAATTATCTAAAGAAAGTAGAACTATTGTTTTATACGAATCTCCTCATAGATTATTGCGAACATTAAATGATATAAAATATTTTTTTGGATTAAAAAGAAATATTGTTATATGTAAAGAAATATCAAAAATTTTTCAATTTATTTCAAGAGGGAATATAGAAGAAATAATTTTTTTTTATAAAAACGTAAAAAAAATATTGGGAGAATACACCATTATTATTGATAAGTATTATTCTTAAAATAAAAAATTAAATTAATTTAATTTTTTATTTATTAAATATTCTGCAATTTGAATAGCATTTGTTGCTGCTCCTTTACGAAGATTGTCAGCTACAATCCAAATATTAATAGAATTTAAAAAGGAAAAATCTTTTCGTATTCTACCAACAAAAACTTCATCTTTTCCATGTGCATATAATGGCATTGGATAAATATTTTTTTTTGGTATATCTTGAATCACTATTCCTTTTATTTTCAATAATATTTTATGTATATGATTAATATTAGGTTTTTTTTTAAATGTTATATTTACACTTTCTGAATGTCCTCCTATAACAGGAACACGAACTGCTGTAGCAGTAATAGATATATTTTTATTATTTATTATTTTTTTTGTTTCCCTAATTAATTTCATTTCCTCTATTGTATAACCATTTTCCATAAAAAGATCACAATGAGGTAAAACATTTTGATAAATAGGATGTGGATATATTTTTTTATCAGAAATTTTTTTTTCTTTTTCTTGATTTAATTGATCTACAGCTTTTTTTCCAGTTCCTGTTACTGATTGATAAGTAGATATAATTACTCTATTAATATGGTATTCTACATGTAATGGAAATAAAACCATTACTAATTGTATTGTAGAACAATTAGGATTGGCTATAATTTTATCCTCTTTTTTTAGAAGAGAAGCATTAATTTCAGGAATAATTAATTTTTTATTAGGATCCATTCTCCATGCAGAAGAATTATCTATTACAGTAGATCCTATTTCTGCAAACTTTGTAGCCCATTTTTTTGATACATTTGATCCTGCAGAAAATAAAACAATATCGGGTTTTTTTAAAAGTAAATCATGAACACTAATAACTTTATATATTTTTTTTTTAAAAAAAATTTTTTTTCCAATAGATGCTTCAGAAGCAGAAAGATACAATTTTTTTAATGGAAAATTTTTTTTTTCTAAAACATCGATCATTACACGTCCTACCATACCTGTTACACCTACTATACCTAATTTCATCATATAAATTTTTATAAAAATCTAATTTTCCATCATAATTGATAAAAACAAAGTTAGGAAATTAATTAATAAAATAATGAAAAAAGGAAAAATGATCATTTTATCAGGTCCATCTGGATCTGGAAAAACTACTATTTCACATTATATACTTTCAAAATTTAAAAAATTAAAATTTTCTATATCGTGTACTACACGGAACATTCGAAATAACGAAAAACATGGAAAAGATTATTATTTTATTTCTATGAATGATTTTATTTATAAAATAAAAAAACATCAATTTGTAGAATGGGAAGAAGTTTATCCTAAATTATTTTATGGAACTCTAAAAAAAGAGATTGAAAAAATATGGGAATCTAATCAACATGTTTTATTTGATGTAGATGTAAAAGGAGGATTAAATTTAAAAAAACAATATCCTAATAATTCTTTATCCATATTTATAATGGTTAACTCTATAAATGTTTTAAAAAAAAGACTTATTATAAGAAATTCTGAAAATTTTTTTCATAAAAATCAAATTAATATGCGTTTAAAAAAAGTGAAAGAAGAAAATAAATACGCTAAATTATTTGATTTTATTATTTTAAATATTAATTTATTTGAAACAAAAAAAAAGATGATTCAATTAGTTTCTAATTTTATTTATACTAAATAAATGTTAAATTAAACTATAATATAATATGATTTTAGAAAATTAAAACATTATAAGGATAAAACTCCTCAGGTTGGATTCGAACCAACGACACCCTGATTAACAGTCAGGTGCTCTAACCAACTGAGCTACTGAGGATAAAATTAATTTATGGGAATTTTTTCTATTCTAATTTGATGTCTTCCTCCTTCAAAATCCGTTTTAAAAAAAATTTCTATAATTTCTAAAATTTTATTTTTATCTAAAAAACGTGCTGGTAAACTAATAATATTAGCATTATTATGTTTTCTTGCTAAAAAAGCTATTTTTTTTTCCCATACTAATGCAGCACGAATTTCTTTATACTTATTAGCAGTTATAGCTGCTCCATTTCCACTACCACATATTACAATTCCAAAATTAGCTTTTCCTTTTGCTACAAATTCAGCAGTAGGATGAATAAAATCTGTATAATCTACTATTTTTCCATATTTAGAAAATCCAAAATCTTTTATTTTATAACCTTTTTTTATTAAAAAATTATTTATTAAATGTTTATAATACACTCCTGTATGATCAGAACCTATTGCTATTAGCATAAAGTTTTTTGTATAAAAAACAAAAATAAATATACATTAAAAAATTATTTTTAAATATTAATTTTGTAATTATAAATTTTACTTTTTTTAAAAAAAAATGAAGAATATAAAAACTATTAATGATTTTAATTTTAAAAATAAAACAGCACTAATAAGAGTTGATTTTAATGTCCCTATAAATAATGCGTATCAAATAACGGACGATACTCGTATTTCATATAGTATTCCTACTATTCAAAAAATTATTTCTGAAAAAGGAAAAATAGTTTTACTTTCTCATTTTGGAAGACCAAAAGGAATACCTTCCAAAATTCTTTCTTTAAAATTTCTAATTCCTTTTTTATATAAAAAATTTAAATTATCTGTAAATTTTTGTGAAAATTGTATAGGAGAATCTGTAGAAAAAAAAGTTAGTAACTTAAAAAATGGAGAAATTTTATTATTAGAAAATCTTCGTTTTCATAAAGAAGAAGAAGAAGAAAATGAAAATTTTGCTTTTAATTTATCAAAATTAGGAAATATTTATGTAAACGATGCTTTTAGTGTTTCTCATCGTTTTCATAGTTCCATTACTATTCTTCCAAAATTTTTTAAAAAAAAATGTATAGGATTTCTTATGGAAAAAGAAATTCAATTTTTAAATAAATTTTTATCAGGAAAAGTAAAAAAACCTATTACAATCTTATTAGGAGGAGCAAAAGTATCTTCTAAAATAAAAATTATAGAAAACTTTATCAAATTTGCAAATTATATATTAATAGGAGGTGGTATGGCTTATCCATTTATTAAAATAAATGGAGGGAAAATAGGAAATTCTATTTTTGAAAAAAATAAAAAAATTGAAAAAACGATAATAAAAATACTTGATAAGTACCATAAAAAAAATGGTACATTATTTTTTCCAAAAGACGTTATTGTAGCGGATTCATTCAAAAATACCGCAAATACTAAAATTGTACCTATAAATTCTATTCCATATGGTTGGATGGGACTAGATTTAGGGCCTAATTCTATAAAATATTTTTGTAATATTATAGAAAAATCTAAAACTATTTTTTGGAATGGTCCTATGGGCGTTTTTGAATTTCATAATTTTTCTTTAGGAACTAGATCTATAGCAAAAGCTATTACAAATGCAACTAAAAAAGGAGCATTTTCTTTAGTAGGAGGAGGTGATTCCATTGCCTCATTAAAAATGGAAGGATGTGAAAAAAAAATAAGTTATTTATCTACTGGAGGAGGAGCTATGTTAGAAAGTTTAAAAAATAAAATGCTTCCTGGAATAAAAGCTATTATACATAAATAAGCAAGTTTTTAATTATATTTGTGTTTTTAATAGAAAAAACTATGTCATTTAAACTTCCAAAATTATCATATTCATATAAGGATTTTGAACCTTATATAGATAGAAAAACTATGGATATTCATTATAATAAACACCATGCTACTTATACAAGTAACTTAAATAAAGCTGTTTTAGAAACAGATATGAAAAATTTATCTATAGAAGATATTCTTAAAAGAGCTCATATGGCTACTCCCATGATACGTAATAATAGTGGTGGATTTTATAATCATAATCTATTTTGGGAAATATTAATTCCTCATTCACAATATATTGAACCCAGTTTATATTTACATGAAATTTTTAAAAAAAATTTTAAATCTTTTGACTTTTTTAAAGAAAAATTTTCAACTGTTGCTGCTAATTGTTTTGGTTCTGGATGGACTTGGTTATGTATAAAAAAAAATAAATTAATAATTTGTTCTACAAAAAATCAAGATAATCCTTTAATGTATGGTATAGGTTGTGAAGGAATACCTATATTAGGATTAGATATTTGGGAACATGCTTACTATATTCAATATCAAAATCGTCGTTTAGATTATATATCATCTTTTTGGAATATTATTAATTGGAAAAAAATAGAAGAAAATTATAAAAAAATTATATAATAAATTTTCATGGGAAAAATAATCCTAGAAAATATAAAATTATTTGGATTTCATGGTTGTATGCCAGAAGAAAAACGTGTAGGTTCACATTATACAATTAATCTAGAAATAGAATTTGATTTTTATCAAGCATCTATTAATGATGATTTATCTAAAACCATTGACTATGTCCATTTATATCATATTATAAAAAAGGAAATGAATACTAATTCTAAATTAATTGAACATTTAGCACAAAGAATTATTAAAAAAATAAAAGAATATAAAAAATATTTAATAAAACATATAAAAATAAAAATTTGTAAGGAAAATCCTCCATTACAAGGATCTATAGATAGAGTTTGTGTTATTTTAAATAATTAGAAAATTTTTTGGCACTGTGGTCGAATGGAAAGGCAGAGGTCTGCAAAACCTTTTATAGCGGTTCGATTCCGCTCTGTGCCTTTTTTTTAGTATATATTTTTTATTATAAATTTTCTTTTTACATTTGTAAAAAAAAATTTTATTTGTGAAAAATGAAGATAAATAATATTCTTATTTCACAATCTATTGGTTCTGATACTCCATATTTAGAGCTTAGTAAAAATAAAAATGTTAAAATAGATTTTAGATCTTTTATAGAAATAAAAGGAGCATCATCCAGTGATGTACGAAAACAAAAAATTAATTTTTCTGATTTTAATATAGTTCTTTTTATAAGTAAAAAATCCGTAGATCATTATTTTAGATTAGCGGAATCTATGCGTTTTAAAGTTCCTATTTCTATGAAATATATATGTCAAACAAAAACTATAGCTTACTATTTACAAAAATATATTATTTATAGAAAAAGGAAAATTCATATTGGGAATAAATCATTTATAGATATAATACCTTATATTAAAAAATATCCAAAAGAAAAATTTATTTTACCTTCTTCAGATATTTTAAAACCAGAAATTCCAAATATGTTAAATAAATTAAAAATTTTTTGGAAAAAAGCTATTTTATATAAAACTACTTATAGTGATTTATCTGATTTAAAACATATATATTATGATATTTTAGTTTTTTTTAGTCCAACAGAAATTAAATCTTTATTTAAAAATTTTCCTAAATTTAATCAAAATGGTATAAAAATTGCTACTTTTGGAAAAAATACTTTAAATGCAGCTTATCAAGCTGGATTAAAAATAGATATTAAAGTCCCTACTCCAGAATTTCCATCTATGGCTATGGCTTTAGAAAAATATATTAAAAAACTAAATACAGTAAAATATTGAATTTTATTTTTTATTTTTTTTTTTTCTTTTTAATTTCTTCTTGTGCTAACTATAAACCTCTTACTGGGGGAGAAATAGATATATCTCCTCCACATTTTTTACATTCTATCCCTAATAATTATTCTACTTATGTTAAAACAAATTTAAAAGAAATTAAAATTTTTTTTAATGAAAATATTATTTTAAATGATATTCATCATTGTTTAATAATAAATCCTTTTGATATGAAAAAATATTTTATTATAAATCCTATAAATTTATCTAAAAAATATATCAGTATTCAAATAAAAAAAAATTTAAAAACAAATACTACTTATAGTTTTTTTTTCAAAAACTGTATAAAAGATTATAAAGAAGAAAATATTCTTCCTTTTTTTAAATATGTATTTTCAACTGGAAAATTCATAGATTCAGTTCATATTAAAGGAAAAATTTCTAATTTTAAAAAAAATATCATAATAGTATTATATAAAATTAATCATAAAAAATTTGATTTTTCTATATTGAAAAAAAAACCAGATTACATTGCTTCAATAAATTATAAAATTAATGAATATCAAATTCCATACATTAAAAAAGGAAAATATTTATTATTTTCTTTCAATGATGAAAATAAAAATAAAATATATGAACAAAAAGAATTTATTTTATTTAAAAAAATTTTATTTTTTTTAGAAAATAAAGAATATGATATTCCAATTTTAAAATAATTATATTTATTCTACTGTAACCGATTTTGCCAAATTTCTTGGTTGATCAACATTTTTCCCACGTATGCAAGCTATTTGATAAGCTAATAATTGAAGAGGAATAACAGTTACTAATGGACTTAGTTCTTCAGAAATATCTGGAATTTTTATTACGTGATCAGCCATCATACTAACTTGAATATCTCCTTCATTTACTATAGCTATTATTTTTCCTTTTCTAGCTTTAATTTCTTGAATATTACCTATTATTTTATCATAACATCCTTTTTTTGTTGCAATAATAACTACTGGTATATTTTCATCAATTAACGCTATAGGTCCATGCTTCATTTCAGCTGCTGGATAACCTTCTGCATGAATATAGGATATTTCTTTCAATTTTAAAGCTCCTTCTAAAGCAACTGGAAAATTAATTCCCCTACCTAAATAAATAAAATTATTAAAATTATAATATATTTTAGATATTTTTTTTATATAATCATATATTTTTAATATATAATTTATTTTTTCTGGAATTGTACCAAGTTCTTTACATAAAGAAGAATAACGACTATCATTAATAGTAGATTTATGTTTTCCTATTTTTAAAGCTAATAAAATAAGAATTGTTATTTGCGCAGTAAAAGCTTTTGTAGAAGCTACTCCTATTTCAGGACCTGCATGTGTATAAACCCCTGCATCTACATTTCGTGCTATAGATGACCCCACTACATTACAAATACCAAAAACAAAAGCTCCTTTTTTTTTTGCCAATTTTAAGGCTGCTAAAGTATCGGCAGTTTCTCCTGATTGAGAAATCACAATAACAACATCTTTTTTTTTAATAATAGGATGTCTATATCTAAATTCAGAAGCATATTCCACTTCTACTGGTATACGAATAAATTCTTCTAATAAATATTCTCCAATTAAACTAGCATGCCATGAAGTTCCACATGCTATAATAGTTATACATTTAGCATTAATAAAAATATCTTTACTAAACTCAATTCCATCAATACAAATAATTCCTTTTGAAATCAATAATCTTCCACGTAAAGTATCTAAAATTGTTTTTGGTTGTTCATATATTTCTTTCAACATAAAATATTTATATTTTCCCTTTTCAATTTTTTTTAAATTAATTTTAAGTTTTTTTATAATTGGACTTAACTTATGATTATTTGTAATTTTTCTAAGATCTAATTCTTCTCCTTTTCTAAGAATCGCCATTTCTCCATCTTTTAAATAAAGAGCATTATTTGTATAATTTATAAAAGGGATAGGATCAGATGATATAAAAAATTCTTTTTTATTAATTCCCAAAGCAAGAGGACTTCCTAATTTTGCAATAATAATTGTTTCTGGACGTGTTTTTTCTACTATAGCTATTGAATAAGCCCCCACTATTTCATTTAAAGAAACTCTTACTGCTTCTTCTAAGGAAAACTTATTTTCTTTTTTTATATATTCAATAAAATTAACAAGTACTTCTGTATCAGTTTTACTTTTAAAAGTAAAACCATTTTTTAACAAAATAATTTTAATTGCATAATAATTTTCTATAATTCCATTATGAATTATAATAAGTTCATTAGAATTAGAAACATGAGGATGAGCATTTAAATCATCTGGAATTCCATGAGTTGCCCATCTAGTATGACCAATTCCAGTTGTTCCTTTTATTTTAATTTTATAAGAAGATATTTTTTTTTCTAATTCATTAACTCTTCCTTTAGTTTTATATAAACTACATTCATTCTCATAAAAAATAGCAATTCCAGAACTATCATATCCTCTATATTCCAATTTTTTTAATCCATTAATAAGAATAGGATAAGCTTCTCTATAACCTAGATAACCAATTATACCACACATTTTAATTGACTGATAAAATTAGAAATTTTTATATTGTTCTAAAACAGTTTTTTTATAAAATTGTTGAAAAACGGTTTCTATTTTTTCTATAGGATAATATTTTAATACTAACAATTTATTGACTTTTATATAGTCTTCTATTTCCTTAGGAAAAGATAGGTCTCCTTTTATTATAGCATCTGAAAAATACATACTTAATTTAATAAGATTAAAATAATTCGGACTTTCTAATAATTTTAATTTATTATATTTAATTCCATCAGATTTTATTTTTTTTATAATATCTTTATTTAATAAACCTAAAAAAGGATTATTATAAATAGATACAATTATTTTTGTATTATGATATACAGGATCGTTTTGATAAAAATTTTTTATATACAAAGGTATGAAAGAACTAATCCATCCATATATATGGATAATATCTGGTTTCCAATTTAATTTTTTTACAGTTTCTAATACTCCTTTAGCAAAAAATAAAGCTCTTTCATCATTATCGTGAAAAAAAACTCCATTATCATCTTTATCTATGGCCTTTCTTTTAAAATATTCTTCATTATCTATAAAATAAACTTGCAATCTAGCATCAGGAATAGATGCTACTTTTATCAATAATGGTTGATCTATATCATTTATAACTAAATTTATGCCTGATAAACGGATTACTTCATGTAATTGATGCCTTCTTTCATTTATTACTCCAAAACGAGGCATAAATATACGTACATCGTTTCCTATTGATTGCATAAACTTAGTCGCTTTTAAAACTGATAATGATATTAAATTATCTGAAGAAAAAGGAAATAAGTCTGAAGAAACATATAATATACGTTTACCTGTCATCTTATAGTTATTTTTTTTTTTTTATAAATATAAAAAAACGGATCATTGCAAATATAATAAATAATATCCAATGCCTAAATTTCATAATAAAAATGTCAAGGAATTTCTTTGTAAATAAAATCTTGTAGATTGTACATTTTTTAGCTTTTTATAGACATGTTTTTTATCATGAAATCAAAAAAAATAAAAAATAAACATTATACTAATTTTGCTACTGGACATATTAATATTACTATTCATGGATATGCTTTTGTAAATATTGAAGGATTTCAAAAAGATATTTTTATTCCAAAAAATAAAATAAATAGAGCTTTAGAAGGAGACTTAGTACAAATTGGATTTAGAAAAAATAGAAAAGGAATAAAAAAGGCAGGAGAAGTTCTAAAAATAATAAAAAGAAAAAATATAAAATTTATTGGAATATTAAAATTTAATATTCAATCTAATTTGAAACATGCATCAGTTATAGTTAATAAAATTCATGTAAATATTATTATTCCAATAAATAATAAAAATTTAAAAGAATATCATCATAATGATAAAGTATTAGTTCAAATAATTTCATGGCCTAAAAAACTACAAAATCCTTTTGGAAAAATTATCAAAATATTTGGAACATCTGGTGAATATAATACTGAAATTTTTTCATTATTAGAAGAATATAAAATACCATATAAATTTTCTAAAAAAATAGAAGATGAAGCAAAACAAATATTTTTAAAAAAAAATTTAGATACTCACCTTAGAAGAGATATGCGAAATATTAGAACTTTTACCATAGATCCTTTTGATGCAAAAGATTTTGATGATGCTATTTCTATAAAAAAATTAAATTTTGATATTTGGGAAATAGGAATACATATATCCGATGTTTCACATTATATCAATGAAGAAACTTTACTAGACAAAGAAGCATATACACGTGCTACATCTATTTATTTTGTAGGAAAAGTAATTCCTATGCTTCCAAAAATATTATCTAATGATCTTTGTTCTTTACAACCAAAAAAAGATAGATTAAGTTTTTCTTATATTTTTAATATAGATAGTAAAGGGAAAATATTAAAAAATTGGTTTGGAAAAACAATTATACGATCTGATAGAAAATTTACATATGATGAAGTTCAAAAAATTATATATGAAAAAAAAGGAGATTTTTACGAAGATATTTCTACATTATTTTTAATTTCTAAAATTTTAACCAAAAAAAGACTAAAAAATGGAGCTATTTATCTAGAAAAAGTTGAAGTAAAATTTAATTTGGATGAAAGAAAAAATCCAATATCTCTATATTTAGAGAAACATAATGATGCTCATCAATTAATAGAGGAATTAATGTTATTAACTAATAGAAAAATTTCAGAGTTTGTTAGTTTAAATTTTAATAAAGAATCTTCTAACAAATTCTATATATATAGAATACATGATAAACCAGATATTCAAAAAATTTTTTTTCTAAAAAAAGTGATAGAACCTTTAGGTTACTTTTTAGATTTAAAAAATTTAAAAAATTCTATTAATAATTTATTAAAAAAAATTAAAGGTAAACCTGAACAAAATATGATAGAAAATTTAATTCTTCGTTCGATGAATAAAGCTAAATATTCTACAAAAAATATAGGACATTATGGATTATCCTTTATTTATTATACTCATTTTACTTCTCCTATTAGAAGATATTCAGATATAATTGCTCATCGTTTATTACACTATTATTTAAATAATAATGCGAATAAAAAAATAAAAACAATAGAATTTTATGAAAAACAATCTCAATATTGTAGTGATAAAGAACGTTTAACTGTAGATGCAGAAAGAGAATTCCTAAAATATATACAAATAAAATACATAAAAAAATTTTTAGGAAAAGAATTTTATGGTATTATTACGGGATTTACTGATTGGAGTATTTATATAGAATTGTTATTATTTCAAATAGAAGGTATGGTACGTTTACGTGATATTAAAGATGATTGTTATGTTCTTAATTCAAATAATTGTAGTATAATTGGTAAAAAAAAAAGAAAAATTTATCATTTAGGAGATAAAGTAAAAATAAAACTTATAGATATAAATATAGAAAAAAAACAAATTATTCTTGATTGGAATAATTATGAAAAAAATACAAAATAATATTTATATTCTAACGGTAGAAGGGACAAAAACTGTATAATCTCCTCCATTTTTTATAATATCTCTCACAATACAAGAACTAATGTGAGATTTATCATAAGAAGAAAAAAGATAAACAGTTTCAATTACATATGTTTGATATAATTTTTTATTAATAAATAATATATTTTTTTCAAATTCTAAATCTAATTGATTTCTTATTCCTCTTAATAAAAATTTAACTTTTTTTTTATGCAAAAAGAAATGGTTAATCCTTGAAATGAATCTACTTTTACTTTATTTTTTTTAGATAAATCTAAAAAAGTTTTTTGTATCCATTCCTTTCTTTTTTTAAGAGAAAACATATTTTTTTTTTTAAAATTATTACCAATAGCTATGATAATTTTATCAAATAACTTTAAAGATCGAATAATAATGTCATAATGTCCTAAAGTGATGGGATCAAAAGAACCAGGAAATATAGCTATTTTTTTTTTCATTAAAATAATATACATTATAATTTATAAATATAATTTTTTTTAAAAAAAAGAACCAGAATAAAAGTTTTATTTTTGTTTTAAAATTTATAATAAAATAATGAACAAATCATGTTCTAATTGTTTTAAAAAAAAAAAATGTATAAAAGAAGAAAATATCATAGGAAAAAACATCATTCAAAAAAAATCATGTTATAAATTTAATATATTCGATTGGTTATCAAACATTAAATCTCCTTTTGAAGGTAATAAATATGATTTTATTGAAGTTAAATTTAAAAATGATAGAAAGGAATTTTTTATAAATAAAGAAAAAATACCTATTGAAAAAGGTAACATTGTAACTGTAGAATCTAAATCTAATATAGGATATGATGTAGGAATAGTAATTTTAACTGGAGAATTAGTAAAATTACAAATAAAAAATAAGAATATTAATTTTAATAAAATTAAAAATTTATACAGAAAATCAACTTTTAAAGAAATAAATATTTGGAAAAATTTAAAAAAAAAAGAATTTTCAACTCTTTTAAAAGCTAAAAAAATTGCAAAAAAATTTAATCTTTTTATGAAAATTTGTGATGTAGAATATCAAGGAGATGGAGATAAAGCTATTTTTTATTATACAGCTGAAAATAGAATTGATTTTAGAAAATTAATTAAAGAATTAGCTTCGCATTTTCATACACGTATTGAAATGCGTCAAATAGGATATAGACAAGAAACGGCAAAAATAGGTGGAATAGGCTCTTGTGGACGTGAACTTTGTTGTTCTACTTGGTTAAAAAATTTTAAAACTGTTACTACTAATTCAGCAAGATATCAGCAACTTTCCATAAATATTCAAAAATTAACTGGACAATGCAATAAATTAAAATGTTGTCTAAATTATGAATTAGATGCTTATTTAACTACTATAAAAAATTTTCCTGATTTTAATAGCAAAATTTATACAAAAAAAGGTATTGCTCAATGTATGAAAATTGATGTTTTTAAACAGAAAATGTGGTTTTCTTATGTTAAGAATCCAAATAACTGGTTTAGAATAGAAGTAAAAAAAATTAAGGAAATTTTAGAAAAAAATAAAAAAAATAAAATAGCACCTCCTTTAGAGGAATTAACAACAATCAATAGTTCCATTCAAAAAATAGAATTTACATTTAAAGATTTTTCTATATAACTAATAATTTTTTTTTCGTGTATAAAAAAAATAAAGAAAAAAATTCTTATTTTCATATGCTTATTTTTTATTTTTGGTTTTTATTTTTTATCGGTATAAGCACTATTTTTATAATTCTTTATGCAGCTTTTAAAGGTTATTTAGGAACTTTACCTAATACTAAGGATATGGAAAATCCTACTATGGAAGTAGGATCAAAAATATATGATTCTAATGGAATTTTATTGGGTCGATTTTTTTCAGAAAATAGAACTTTAATAAGTTATCAACAACTACCAAAAGAACTTATTAAAGCTCTTATAGCAAAAGAAGATATTCGTTTTAAATATCATTCTGGAATAGACGCTAAATCTCTTCTTAGAGCAATATTTTCATTAGGTAAAAAAGGTGGTGGAAGTACTATATCTCAACAATTAGCAAAACTTCTTTTTACAGGACCATCTGCGAAAAATAAATTACAAAGAATTTATCAAAAACTTTTAGAATGGGTAATGGCTATTGAATTAGAAAAACGTTATACAAAAGAAGAAATTATTACTATGTATTATAATAAATTTGATTTTTTATATAATGCAAAAGGAATTGAAACTGCAGCTCATACTTATTTTAATAAAAAAGTTTCTGAATTAAATTTAGGAGAATGTGCAATATTAGTTGGAATGTTGGAAAACCCTTCTTTATATAATCCAAAAAATTTTCCTAATAGAGCAAAAAAACAAAGAAATTTAGTTTTGTTTCAAATGAAAAAATATAATTTTTTAGATATATATCAATATAAAAAGGAATTAAAAAAACCTATAATAATAAATTTTAAAATACAAAAAAAGGATTTTGAATTACTTACTTATTATGGTGCATTTTTAAAAAAAGAAATTCAAAAAGCTTTAAATCAATACGAAAAAAAAACAGGACAAAAACTGAATCTTTATTCTAGTGGATTAAAAATATATACATCAATTGATGCAAAAATGCAAAATTATGCAGAAAAAGCTGTAAAAAAACATCTTAGTAAATTACAAATTCTATTCAATCATTTTCAAAAAAAAAATAAAAATGCTCCATTCTTGAATATTTCTCAGGAAAAAACTAAAAGAATTTTAATATCTGCTATGCATAGAACTCCTCTTTATCAAGATTTAAAATTTAAAGGGTTTACAGAAAAAAAAATTATAGAAAAATTTAAAAAACCACAATTAATCAAGTTATTTACTTGGAATGGTCCAAAAAAAATATTAATGTCTCCATGGAATTTTATTCGTTATCAAAAAAGTATTATTCAAGCTGGATTATTATCTATAGAACCATCTACTGGATTTATAAAAGCATGGGTAGGAGGAATAGATTTTAATTATTTTCAATATGATCATGTCGCACAGACACAACGTCAAGTAGGTTCTGTATTTAAACCTATTTTATATGCAGCAGCCATTAATGAATTGCATTATAATCCTTGTACAAAAATTTCTAATGAAAAATTTTATTTAGGAAAATGGAGTCCTAGAAATTCTAATGGGAAATATGGAGGATTTCTTACATTAAAAGATGGATTAGCTTTATCTGTAAATACTATTTCAGCTCGTTTAATATCAAAAATTACTCCAGGTCCAGTAATTAGTTTAGCTAAAAGAATGGGAATAGAATCTATGATTCCTCAACATCCATCTATAGCATTAGGTTCTGCAGATTTAACATTATATGAAATGTCAGGAGCTTTCAATACATTTACTAATTATGGTTGTTATGTGAAGCCCACTATTTTAGTAAAAATTGAAAATAAAAATGGAAATTTAGTTCAAGAACATATAGATCATAGTAAAAGAAAAGTTTTTAGTGAAGAAGTAGCATATATTATGTTAGAATTAATGCAAGGAGCAGTAAAATATGGAACAGCTAAAAGATTACAAAAATATAATATTATAGGTGATATTGCTGGTAAAACAGGGACTACTAATGAAAATTCAGATGGATGGTTTATAGGTATTGTTCCAAATTTAACTACTGGAGTTTGGGTAGGTTGGGAAGATAGATTTTCTCATTTTGAAAATATAAAATTTGGACAAGGAGCAAATATGGCTTTACCTATATGGGGGTATTATATGAAAGATTTATATAATAATATGAATATAATTAATCATAATAAATTATTATTTCATAAACCAAAAAATTATCAATTTTATTGGGATAAATGTGAGGAAAATCATCTTAATGAAGATAATAATATTAAAAATTACAAAGAAGAAAAAAAAAATTTAAAAGAAATTATAGATATTAATGATAATTTAAATACTAAAAATAATAAAGATTACGATAAATAATGATTAAAAAAATATTAATTTTAGATAAAAATCATCCTTTTATTATATATAAATTAAAAAAAGAAGGATTTATTTGTGATGAAATTTATGATGATTTTAACATTGATAAAATTGATATATCTGTATATGATGGAATTATTTTAAAAAGTAATCTAAATATAGATAAAAAATTTATTCAAAAAGCTAATAACTTAAAATTTATAGCTCGTATTGGATCTGGAATAGAAAACATTGATAAAAATTATGCCTTTAAAAAAGGAATTACTTTAATTTCTTCTCCAGAAGGAAATAAAGATGCTGTTGCAGAACATGCGATAGGAATGCTTTTATGTTTACATAACAATATCATTTTTTCTCATCAAGAAATGATAAAAGGAAAATGGAATAGAGAAAATAATAGAGGAATAGAAATTATGGGAAAAACAATAGGAATTATTGGATATGGTAATACAGGAAAAGCTTTTGCTAAAAAACTTTCAGGATTTGATTCTAGAATATTATGTTATGATATTTTGTCAAAAAAAGGAGATTTTTATGCAAAACAAGTAGATATGAATACAATTTTTCAAAAATCAGACATAATTAGTTTACATGTTCCTTATACAGAAAGAACAAAAGGAATGATAAATTATAATTTTATAAAAAAATTTTGTAAACCTTTTTATTTTATAAATACTTCTCGTGGAGGGTGTGTTCTAACAAATCATTTAGTTCAGGCATTAAAATATGGAAAAATATATGGAGCTTGTTTAGATGTATTAGAATATGAAAATATTTTTAATCATAATAAACTTTCTAATAATAAACTTCCTAAAAGTTTTTATTCTCTTATTCATTCTAATAAAGTAATATTTACTCCACACATTGCTGGATGGACTAAAGAATCAAAATATAAAATGGATAAAAAAATTGTAGAAAAAATTATTTTTTTAAATAAAAAATTAAATATAATTTAATTTTAAATTAAATTTTTTTATACTTAATAAAAATATTTAAATTTTTTATTTATAAATTAATACACATCTTTTATATATTTTCCATTTTTTATCATATTATTTATAAATAATTCTGAATTAGATTTTCCTATTTTTTGTATTACACGATGGATCATTTTTTCAACATCTATACTCATTGGATTTTTTTTTCCACAAATATAGACATATGCTCCATTTTTTATCCATGAAAAAAATTCTATACGATTTTCCCATATTTTATCTTGAACATATATTTTATTATTTTGATCTCTTGAAAAAGAAAGACTAACACGATGAAGAATCCCTTTTTTTTTCCAATTTTGTATTTCTGTTTGATATAAAAAATCTGTAGAAAAATATTGATCTCCAAAAAAAAGCCAATTTTTACCCGTAGCCCCCATAATTTCTCTTTCATATAAAAAAGAACGAAAAGGAGCAATTCCAGTACCAGGACCAATAAGAATGATATTTTTATCTAAATTTGGTAATTTAAATAATTTATTATTATAAATAAAAAAAGTTAATTTTTCTCCTATTTGTAATTTAGATAAAAAATCAGAACAGTGACCATATATTATTTCCCCATTTAATTGAAAATGATGACGAGATACAGTTATGTGAATTTCATTAAGATGGGCTTTAGGAGAAGATGAAATAGAATATAATTTAGGTTTAATAGGTTCCATTATTTTTATCAAATCTTTTAAAAAAAATTTCTTTTTTATAGGAAATTCTTTTAAAAGATTAATAAGTTTGTATTTTTTAAAAGGAATATTTTTTTTTTCAGATAAAAAAGAATATTTTTTTAAAAAATTTTCGGATAAAAAAAGAATATTAAATTTTTTTTTAAAAAAATAAAATATTTTATTTTTTTCCTCTTCTTTTTTTAATTCATCTTTTCTAATTTTTAATAAATATTTAATTAAATGATCTACTTCATTTGAAGAATTTTCAGAAAATATTCCTATAGAATCTCCTGGAAGATATTTTATTTTTTTTCTTACTAAAATTTCAATATGATGAATTTCTTTATTAGATCCTATTTTTTTATCATTTAAAATTATATTACTTAAAATTTTTCCACATATAATTCTATTTTTTTTATGTATTTTTTTTTTCAAAAAAAAATTTAATATCTCTAAAAACCATTTTTCTGCTTTATATTCATAATCAACATCGCATTTATATAATGGAATTATTCTTAATGCCCCTATATCATGAAGACGTTTATCTATATCTTCTCCTGCTTTACAAAAAAAAGAATAAGATTGATCTCCTAACGCTAATACACTGTATTTTAAATTATTTAATTTAAGATTTTTATTTTGATGAATAAAATCAAAAAAAGATTTTGCGGAAGAAGGAGGGGCTCCTTCTCCATGAGTACTAATAATTATGAATAAATAATTTTCTTTTTCTAAATCTAATAAACGATATTCATCTAATCCAATTAATTTCATTGATAATTCTTTATTTTTAGCTTTTTGATAAATATTGAAAGCTAAATTTTTTGCATTTCCTGTCTCTGTTCCATAAACTAACGTTATTTTTTTTTCTTCTTTTTTTAATTTTTTATAATTATTTAAAGAAGATAAAAATCCAGACATATAACCACACATCCAACCAATTTCTTTTTTAGAGGATTCTTTTATCAATTTTAAAAATATTTTTTTATGAAATTCAGATAACATTTTATTTTTTTATTTTTTTTTAAACAAAAAGATTATCAACTGATAAATATCTTTCTCCAGTATCATAATTAAATGTTAATATTATAGACTTTTCTGAAAATTTATATAATTTTTTTTCTATGGCAGATAAAGATGCTCCTGTAGATATTCCTACAAGAATTCCTTCCTTTCTTGCAGTTTTTTTAACATAATAAAATGCTTCTTCTTTAGATACTAAAAAAGATCCATCTAATATATTGACATTTAAAATAGATGGAATAAAACCTGCACCTAATCCTTGTAAAGAGTGTGGATTTGCTTTACCACCAAAAATAACTGGAGATTCAACTGGTTCAACAGAAAAAATTTTTATATTTGGAAATTTATTTTTTAATACTTCCCCTATTCCAGTAATATGTCCTCCAGTTCCTACTCCTGTAATAAAATAATCTATTCCTTCAGGAAATGCATTAATTATTTCTTTTGCAGTTGTATTTTTATGAATATTAGTATTAGAAATATTATCAAATTGTTTAGGCATCCAAGAATTTGGTATTGTCTTAATTAATTCTTCTGCTTTTTTAATAGCTCCTTTCATTCCTTTATCTTTTGGAGTAAGAATAAATTTCGCTCCAAAAATAGAAAATAATTTTTTTCTTTCTATACTCATAGATTCTGGCATTACTAAAATAAGACGATATTCTTTTACGGAACAAACCATAGCTAGTCCTATTCCTGTATTTCCAGAAGTAGGTTCTATAATAATATCTCCTTTATGAATAATACCTTTTTTTTCTGCATCTACTATCATCGATAGGGCTATTCTATCTTTTATACTTCCTCCAGGATTATTTTTTTCCAATTTCATCCATACTTGATGATTTGGAAATAATTTATTCAATCGTACATGTGGAGTATTTCCAATAGATTTTAAAATGTTATCAATTCTCATTTTTATTTTTATTATATCATAAAATTAATAGGATCAGGTAACGGACTATTATTTTTCATTTTTACTTCATTTGTTTTATAAACAATAGAAAAAGGAGGAATACTTTGAGTAATCCAAACATTTCCTCCAATAATACTATCGTGCCCTATTATAGTTTTCCCTCCTAAAATTGTTGCTCCTGCATAAATAGTTACCTGATCTTCTATAGTCGGATGACGTTTTTTATTCATTAATTTTTTATCTACATGAATAGCTCCTAAAGTAACACCTTGATATATTTTAACTTTATTACCTATTTTTGTACTAGATCCTATAACTATTCCTGTTCCATGATCAATAGCAAAAGCTTTTCCTATTTCTGCAGATGCATGAATATCTACTCCAGTTTTGCTATGGGCATATTCTGTAATTAATCTTGGAATTATTGGAATTTTTTGAATCCATAATTGATGAGCTATTCTATATAATGCAGTAGCAAAAAATCCAGGATAAGAAAGAAAAATTTCTTCTATAACTGTTGCTGCAGGATCTGATTTTAATATTGCATTTGCATCTATGATTAATGTTTGATAAATATTTGGTATTTTTAAAAAAAAATCTTTAGAAAGATTATAAGAATTTTTTGAATCAATATTTAATTCAATAAAAATTTCATATAAAATATTTTGTAATTTTTTATAATTTTTTTTTAAAAAAATAATATTTTTTAAAATAGATCTATCTGGAATAAATAAAAAATGAAATAAATTTTCTACAAATTTTTCAGATTTTTTTTTATCAGTAAAAAAATTTTTATTTTTATTATTTTCAAATATGGTATTTAAAAAAAAATCTAACATTTATTTATTATAATATAAGTAAGTGCATAAGGTGATATTGTGTATAATAAAATTCTTTTCATAATATAATAATTGAATTTTTAAATTTAAATTATTAAAAAATTATAAATTTTATTTTAAATAAATTATTTTATATATAA
>NZ_CP059198.1:381720-621487 GCF_014251715.1 Blattabacterium cuenoti
TTTTCCAAGTGAATTTTCTATAAAATGAGAAATAAAAAAAATATTTTTAGGTTTATAAAATTTTTTTTTACCATTAAAAATAAATTCTGGAATTTTTAATAAAAAAGGAGGTCCTTCTATAATTAATATTATTTTTTCACCTAAAATTTTATCTGGAATTGAGGATATAAAAAATCGTTTATGACAAGGAATAAAAGAACTTATTTCTTTTTCTATTAATTCAGGAATAATTTTAATTCCTCCACTATTAATCATATTATCATATCTACCTATCCAAGTAAACATATTTTCAGATATCATCTGAACAATATCATTTGTTTGAACAAATGAATGCATAGAATATGGAGAAAAAATACCTAAACAATTTCTTTTATCAATACTCAAATGTACATCTTGAAATGATTTATAATAAATAGATTTATTAGATTTATTAATTTTTTTTAAAGCTATATGACCTAATGTTTCTGTCATTCCATAAGTTGAATAACAAATTGTTGAAATATTTTGTAATTTTTTTTCCAAAAAATTAGAGATAGAACATCCTCCTATTAATAAAATTTTAATATATTTTAAATATTTTAAACTAAAAAAAACTTGTAAAGGAACCATTGAAACAATATCAAAATATTCTTTTATATCCTTTAAAGGATTAGATGATGGAGGAATACAATATATTTTCCATTTAAAAATAATAGCACGAACTAAAAACATTTTAGATGCTATAAAATCTGGAGATAGACATAATAATCCTTTAATTTTTTTTTCTTTTAATTTTAAAAACTCTACAGTTCTTATAGCTCTTTCATACATATGTTTTTTTTTAAAAAATATTGTTTTAGGAAATCCTGTTGTTCCGGAAGTTGAAATTGCTAATTCAGAATTATTATCATACCAACTATTTAAAAAAGAAAAAATTGCATTTTTCCAAAAAAAATTTTTTTTATTTGGTTCGATCGAAAAATTTTTTTTATAAGAAAAATCTATCCACATTTTTTTATTTATTATATTTTTATTTTCCATTTTATAAATGGATTGTACCAAAGACTCCCTTCTTTAATTTCTAAAGGAGAACACCAATTGTTAATATATAAAATTCCTGTACTTAATCCATGAACATTTTTATTTTTATATTTTTTTTTTATAAAAAAAGTCCATTGTGCAATAGCATTCATTCCAATATTACTTTCTAAAGAAGAACTAATCCACCATTTTATTTTTCTTTTATTAGCTTCTAATATCCATTCTTTAGAGCCCTTAAATCCACCATGAATACTAGGTTTTAATACTATATATTGAGGATTAATAAAATCTAATAATTTTTTTTTTTCTTTTAATTTATTTATTCCATTTAATTCTTCATCTAATACTATAGGAATTTTTGATTCTTTACATATTTTAAACATATCTTTCCAATTTCCAGATAATATAGGTTGTTCTATTGAATCAATTATATTTAACTCATAAAGTTTATTTAAATAGAATAAAGCATCTTTAGTATTTTCGAAACAACCATTTGCATCTATACGTATTTTTATAAATGGATATTTCTTTTTTATTTTTTTTATAATAAAATATTGATAATAAAAAAATTTTTTATTAATTTTTATTTTTAAAAATGAAAATCCTTCAAAAATTATATTTTCTATATCTTTTATAGCATTTCTTTTTTTGAAAGAATTTAACCATATTAATCCATTTATGGGAATCCCTTTTTCTCCATTAAAAAATTCAGAATTATATAATATAGGAAATTTATTTTTTAAACTTAAAAAAGCTTGTTCTAATCCAAATAAAATACATGAATATGAAATATATTTATAATAATAATATATTTCCGTTTTTTTTAAAAAAATTACTTTTTTAGAAAGTATTTCTAATTCTTTTTCAAATTTTTTTAAATTTTTTAAAGCTCCTTTATCTAATAATGGATTACATTCTCCTATTCCAATTTTATTATTTTTTTTCAATATAATAAACCAAATAGTATTTTTTTTAAATATTCTATTAGAATTAAATATTTTTTCCCTTAAAAAAAAAGTTTTTTTTCTTAAAAAAAAAATATTTTATTTTCATTCATTCCATTATTAAAATTCATAATTTTAAATGTATATACTTTTCCCCATTTCTAATAAAATTAATTCTTTTCCCTTTTCATAAAAATTTTTTTTTGCTTGTTTTTTATTTATTTGAATAGCTTCAAAAGTATTATAATGAACTCCTAATATTTTTTCACATTTTAAAAAATCAGAAGCAATTATTGCTTCTTCTATATCCATAGTATATCTACCACCTATTGGTAAAATAGAAAGTTTTAATTTACCAAAATTAGGAATAATATTCATCTCATAAATTAAAGATGTATCTCCTGATATATATAAATTACCTTCATCTGTATGTAAAAGAAACCCTCCAGGATTTCCTCCATAAGTTCCATCATTAAAAACACTAGAATGAGCTGCCCAAATATATTTTAATTTTCCAAAAGGAAAAGAAATAAAAGAACCATAATTAATTCCATATGTTTTTATTCCTTTTTTTTCAAAATAATTAGATATTTCATAATTAGATATTACTAAAACATTATTGAATTTACGTGTTAATAACTCTACATCACATACATGATCATAATGTGCATGTGTCAATAATATATAATCAATTTTTTTAAAATTATTAATATATTCTAAATAATCTATTTTATTATAAATAGGATTTTTAGAAAAAAAAGGATCTATTAACAAATATTTTTCATGTATTTTTAATAAACATGTACTATGAGAAAAAAAAGTAATTTTCATGATAAAATTTTATAAAAATCCAACACCGATGCTTAATACATATAAAAAAATAATTATAACTAATTTTTTTAATTCTGAATTAAACAATTTTTTTTTATTTATATAAATTATTTTTTTAATATGAAATATTAAAAAAATAATAATTAAAATAAATAAAATACATTGATAAATAGTTTTTTTATTCAAAAAAACAAAAATACATCCTAATAAAATTGAAATAAATATAATAATAATATGATATAATTTTGCATATTTTATTCCTAACCATACAGGTATAGTATATTTTTTATTTTTACAATCATTATCCATATCTCTCATATTATTAATATTTAAAACAGCTACATTTAATAAACCTACAGATAAAGATAATAAAAACATATCCATATGTAAAGTATGAGTATATAAAAAATAACTTCCTTCTACCGAAAAAATTCCAAAAAAAATAAAAACAAATAAATCACCCATTCCTACTATATATCCGTAAGGATTATATCCTATAGAATATTTTATAGAACTATATATGCAAATAACTATTCCTATAAAATATAAAAAAAAAATAAAAATATTTTTACATGATATAGCTTGAAAAATTAACAATAATCCTGATATAAAAGATAATATAGAAAATAAATAAATAGCTTTTTTCATTTCTAAAAAAGAAATAAATCCGCATTGAATTGTCCTTTTTGGACCTATACGTTTAAAATTATCTACTCCTGTAATACTATCTCCATAATCATTAGAAAAATTAGCCAATATTTGCAATAATAAAGCAGTAATAAAACATAAAACATACGTAATAAAATCTACATTTGTTCTAGATTTAGATATAAAAAAACTTAAAGTAATTCCAGAAACCGATAAAGGTAAAGTATGAAAACGAGCTGCATAAAACCAATATTTTAATTTCATAAAAATTTTGGAAATTTTTTAAAATTTGGATCTCTTTTTTCTAAAAATGCTTTTTTACCTTCCTCTGATTCTTCCATTAAATAAAACATTAAAGTAGCATCTCCCGCCAATTGCATTAATCCATGTTGTCCATCTAATTCTGCATTTAAAGAACGTTTGATCATCCTTAAACTCATAGGACTTTTTTCCTGTATTATTTTACACCATTCAATCGTTTTTTTTTCCAATTCTTTTTGATTTACTACTTTATTAACCAATCCCATATTTAAAGCTTCTTTAGCCGTATACTCCTTACATAAAAACCACATTTCTCTTGTTTTTTTTTGACCAATATGACGAGCTAAATAAGAACATCCAAATCCTCCATCAAAAGAACCAACCTTAGGTCCAACTTGACTAAAAGTTGCATTATCAGATGCAATAGTCAAATCACAAACAACATGTAAAACATGACCCCCTCCAACTGCATATCCATTAACCATAGCAATAACAGGTATAGGAATTTCTCGTATTTTTTTATAAAAATCTAAAATATTTAACCTAGGGATTCCATTATTATCCAAATAACCTCCTAATCCTCTTGTATTTTGATCTCCACCAGAACAAAAAGATTTTTTACCAGATCCTGTAATAATCAATACATCTATATCTTTTCTATTACTACATATATCTATAGCATTTATCATTTCTTTTACTGTTTTCACACGAAAAGCATTATGACACCATGGTCTATTTATTTCTATTTTAGAAATTCCTTCCCAAAATAAAAACAAAATATCTTCATATTCCTTAATTGGAATCCAATTTATTTTTACGATAGAACTCATAATAAAATGAATTAAAAATTGATGTTTATTTTTACAAAATAAAATAAAAAAATTTATTATTATGTTCCGTAACATATTATCAGTATCTATAGGAGTAATAATAAGTATTACTGAAATACTTTTTTCTATTCAATTTATAAAAAGATGGTTTATAAAAATACAATTAATCCCATTAAAAAAATTAAAATATATTTTTGAAAAAGCACCTAATGAATTTTTTTTATTACTAATTTTATTTTATGCTTTTAGTGCTTTATTAGGTGGAATAATAACTGCATTTTTTGCAAAAAATGCAAAAAAAGCTTATGCTATATTAACTGGATTTATTCTATTTTTTATAGCCTTATTTCATATATTTTTATATACATTTCCATTATGGTTTAAAATGATAATACTCACTATTTTTTTACCTTTTTCATATTTAGGAGGAAATATTATAGAATTTTTACAAAGAAAAAAATAGAGAAATTAATAAATAAAAAAATCCAGAAATATAACCAATAAAAGCTATCCAACTAATTTTTTTTAAATACCAAAAAAAATTTATTTTCTCCATTCCCATAGCTGCTAATCCAGCAGCAGATCCTATAAGAAAAATACTTCCTCCTGTTCCAGATACATAAGCTATAAAATGCCATAAATCATGATCTTTTGGATAAGAAAACATAGAAATACTAGCAGCTACTAAAGGAACATTATCTATAATAGAAGAAATTAATCCAAATATAAACGTTGTTATTTTCCATGTATAAACTCTTTCATTCATCCAATGAGATAAATCATATAATATTCCCATAGATTCTAAAGAAGAAACAGAAAGTAAAATTCCAAAAAAAAATAAAATACTGGAAATATCTAATTTTCTAAAAATTTCATCTATAGATAAAATGGATTCTGATTTATATTTTGTATATACTATACAAAGAAGAATTCCTAGAGAAAACATCATTCCCATATATGGTGGGGATCCTGTAATAGTTTTAAAAATAGGAACAAATAACATTAAAAGTAAACCTATTTTTAACATAAAAAAACCATTTTTAATGTTTTCTTTTGAGGTTTTGTTTTTTTTTATATTAATGGATCCATTAAAAATAGGCATATAAGATGCTATAAAGGTAGAAATAAACATACACAAAATAGATGGAATGAATATTTTTTTAAAAAGATGCATTGTGGTTACTTTATTAGAAATCCATAACATTGTAGTGGTGATATCCCCTATTGGAGACCAAACTCCTCCGGCATTAGCAGATATAATAACTATTCCTAAATAATATAAACGTTCTTTATAATTAGAAACTGTTTTTCTTAAAAGAGATATTAAAACTATAGTTGCGGTAAGATTATCTATTATGGCAGATAATAAAAAAGAAACTAAACTTATTTTCCATAAAAATTTCCGTTTTTTTTTTGTATAAAAAAATTCTTTTAAAGCTTCAAATCCAGAATATTTTTCAACAACGGAAATAATAGACATAGCACCAATTAAAAAAAAAACAATTTCAGATGTTTTTCCTAAATGAAGTAATAATAAATATTTAGGATCTTTTTGAACTATGGAATAGTGATCTAAATCATAAACAGGGAAATTGAAAAACATAATTAATGACCAACAAAGAGTCGCCATTAAAATAGATGGAATGACTTTATTTAAAGAAAATAAATTTTCAAAAGTAATAAATAAATATCCTAAAATAAAAACTAAAATAATCATTTATTTTTATTGGAAAAACTTAATTCCATCCTGAATAAGAAGAATATTTTCCCAAAATATTTTCAATACGTAATAATTGATTATATTTTGAAGTTCGTTCAGAACGACAAATAGAACCTATTTTTATTTGTTCTATATTAAATGCAACAGCAAGATCTGCTATAAAAGTATCTTCAGTATCTCCAGAACGATGAGAAATAATATTTTTATACTTATTTTTTTTAGCTAAATGAATTGTTTCAATTGTTTCTGTTAATGTTCCTACTTGATTTACTTTTATAAGAATAGAATTTGCAATTTTTTTTTCTATTCCTTTATTTAATTTATTTACTTGAGTAACAAAAAGATCATCTCCTACTAATTGAATTTGATCTCCTATTTCGTCCGTTAATAATTTCCATCCATCCCAATCATTTTGATCCATTGCATCCTCAATAGATATAATTGGATATCTTTTAATTAAATAAGATAAATAATGAATATGTTCTTCTCTAGTTTTTTTTGAATTTTTTATTTTTTTTTCAAATTTAGAATAATCATATTTATTATTTGAATAAAATTCAGAAGCGGCACAATCTATCGCTATTCCTATTTCATCATAAGGTTCATAATTAGACATATGTATAGCTTCTAATATATGATCTAAAACATCTTCTATTCCATTAAAATTGGGAGAAAATCCACCTTCATCACCAACACTTGTTGATAAACCTTTTTTTTGTAAAAGATTTTTTAGTTGATAAAAAACTTTATGCCCCATTTGTATTGCTTCTAAAAAAGAATTAGCTTTTATAGGAACTATCATAAATTCTTGAAAAATTATAGGAGCATTAGAATGTTTTCCTCCATTAACAATATTTATTAAAGGGGTAGGAAGTTTGTATGTATAAACTCCTCCTATATATTTGTAAAGAGGAATTTTTAATTCATTAGATGCAGCTTTTGCTGTTGCTAATGAAATTCCTAAAATAGCATTAGATCCTAATCTTTTTTTATTAATTGTTCCATCTAATTCTAACATTAATTTATCAATACGAACTTGATCTAAAATTGATTTTCCAATTAATTCAGGAGCAATAATTTTATTAACATTTTGAACAGCTTTAAGCACTCCTTTCCCAAAAAAAATATTTTCTTTATTGTCACGTAATTCAAAGGCTTCATTTTTTCCTTTTGAAGCTCCAGATGGAATAGATGCACGTCCTAATATATTTTTATCTGTTATAACATCTACTTCTATTGTTGGATTTCCTCTTGAATCTAATATTTGTCTAGCTTGAATTTTTTTAATTTTACTCATTATTCATTGTTTTTTTTGTCGACTTTTTTTTTCGACTACGTCTTATAAATTTTATTGTTTTTTTAGATGTATAAATTTCATTAAAATCTACTAATTCAATGAAAGAAAGAGGTGCTTGATCTCCAAAACGAAATCCAGTTTTTATAATTCTAGTATATCCACCAGGACGGATACGTACTTTTTCAAAAATGTTATTAAATAATTCTGATACCGCTATTTTATCTCTTAAATATGAAAAAATATTTCTTCTTGAATGAGTCGTATTTATTTTTGATTTTGTTATAATAGGTTCTATATATTTTTTTAAAACTTTAGCTTTAGCTAAAGTAGTAAAAATTCTTTTTTTTTTAATTAAAGAAGAAGCTAAATTGGAAAGAATAGATTTACGATGTCCATATTTTCTTCCTAAAGGATTATTTTTTCTTCTATGATTCATTATATTTAAATTCTATTCTTTATTTAATTTATATTCTGATATATTCATTCCAAAATATAATTCTTTTTCTTTCATTTTACTTTCTAACTCCTCCAAAGATTTTTTTCCAAAATTTCTCATTTTTAACATATTACTTTTATTACAATTAACTAAATCTGCTATAGTTTTTATAAATGCAGTTTTTAAACAGTTTTTTGTTCGAACAGATAAATCCATATCACTTAATTTAGATTTTAATAATGTTCTCATTCGTAAAAAATCTTCATCATATTTTTTATTTTTTCTAATTTCTTCTTGTTTCTTTTTTCCTATTTTTTCATATGAAAAAATAGAAAAATATTGAATTAATATTTTGGAAGCTTCCATTAAAGCTATTTTTGGACAAATAGATCCATCTGTTTTTATTTCTAATGAAAGATTTTCAAAATCAGTTTTTTGTCCTACACGACAATTTTCTATTGTATATTTTACATTTTTAATAGGGGTATAAATAGAATCTATAGAAATAAATCCAATAATATCATTACTATTTTTTTTATTTTCTTCTGCAGGAAGATAACCTCTTCCTTCCTCAATTGTAAAACTTATTTCTAAAGGAACAGATTCATTTTTGTTGCAAATAATTAAATTTTTGTTTAAAATTTTAAATCCAGAAATGAATTTATTTAAAATTTCTCCTGTTACTTGTTTTTCATGATTAATAGAAACATTAACTGTTTCTTTATGAATTCCTGGAATTTTTCGTTTTAAACGAATTTTTTTAAAATTTAAAATTATTTCTGTAACATCTTCTACTACTCCTTCTATAGTAGAAAATTCATATTTTACTCCTTTAATTCTAATAGAAGTAACGGCAAATCCTTTTAAGGATCCTAATAATACTCTTCTTAACGCATTTCCCAATGTAATTCCATATCCAGGTTCTAATGGTTTTAAATGAAAAATTCCTTTATTATCTGAAAATTCAGACATTGCAATTCTATCAGGTTTTACAAAATCTAGAATAGCCATAATGAATATGTGTTTAAAATTAACTTCTATTTAGAATAAAGTTCAACAATTAATTGTTCTTTAATATTTTCAGGGATTTGTGTTCTTTTTGGAATAATTTTAAATATTCCAAACATATTTTTTTCATCCAAAATTAACCATTCTACCAATGGTAATCCCTTTTTTTTCTGCATAGAATCTAATATTAATGGATGTTTTTTAGATTTTTCTTTTATTCCTATTTTATCTCCTGGTTTTAATCTAAAAGATGGAATATTCACAATATAATCATTTACTACAATATGTCTATGAGAAACAATTTGACGTGCAGAAGAACGAGATGGAGCAAATTTTAATCTAAAAACTATATTATCAAGACGACTTTCACATGCTTGTAATAATAATTCACCTGTAATTCCTTTTTTTCTAGAAGCTTCAACAAATAATCTTTCAAATTGACGTTCTAATATACCATAAGTATACTTTGCTTTTTGTTTTTCTATTAATTGTATAAAATATTCTGAACGTTTTCCTCTTCTACGATTATTTCCATGTTGTCCAGATGGATATTTTCTTCTTTCAAAATACTTATCTTCTCCATAAATACATTCTCCAAATCTTCTAGAAATTTTAGTTTTTGGACCTATATATCTTGCCATATTATGTTAAAATATATTAAACTCTTCTCCTTTTAGGAGGACGACATCCATTATGAGGTAATGGAGTTATATCTTTAATTATTGTTACTACTATTCCAGAATTACTTAATGCTCGTATAGCTGCATCTCTACCTGATCCTGGACCTTTTACTTTTACTTCTACTTTTTTTATTCCTGCATCTAATCCTTTTTTTGCTACATTTTCTGCAGCCATTTGAGCAGCATATGGAGTATTTTTTTTAGATCCTTTAAAATTCATTTTTCCAGCAGAAGACCATGCTATTACTTCACCTTTTTTATTTGTTAAGGTAATAATAATATTATTAAAAGTAGATCTAATATGAGCTTCGCCCAAAGGATCTACAATAACTGATTTTTTTTTACTAGATAATTTTGCCATAAAGATTTTTATTTTGTAACTTTTTTCTTATTTGCTACAGTTTTTTTTCTTCCTTTTCTAGTTCTACAATTATTTTTTGTTTTTTGACCTCTTAATGGCAATCCTTTTCTATGTCTAGTTCCTATATAACAACCTATATCCATTAAACGTTTAATATTAAATTGAATTTCAGATCTTAGTTCTCCTTCAATTTTTATATAATTAGATATATATTTTCGTATCTTACTAAGATCATCATCAGACCATTCTTCTACTTTTTTATTTTCATCTATACCAACAAAGTGTAAAATATTTTTTGATAAACTTTTTCCTATTCCATATAAATAAGTAAGACCAATTACACCTCTTTTATATATTGGAAGATCTATTCCAGAAATTCTAACTGACATAAATAGAAACTAACCTTGTTTTTGTTTAAATCTAGGATTTTTTTTGTTAATAATGCGTAAACGTCCTTTTCTATTAACAATTTTACAATTTACAGTTCTTTTTTTTAAAGAAGCTCTTACTTTCATAATATATATATTTTTAATATCTATAAGTTATTCTTCCTCTTTCTAAATCATAAGAAGACATTTCTAATCTAACTTTATCTCCTGGTAATATTTTTATATAATGCATTCTCATCTTTCCAGATATATGAGCTTTAACAATACAACCATTTTCCAATTCAACACGAAACATTGCATTGGGAGATGATTCAATAATGGTTCCATCTACTTCAATATGCTTTTGTTTAGCCATATATGTTACAAATAATTATAAAATAATAATATACATATAAAAATTATAATTTAGTATATCTATTACTACGATTTTTCATTATCATTAATCCATCATAATGATAATTTAATAAATGAATGTTTACTTGTTGTGAAATGTCTAAAATAACTCCTACCACTATTAATAATGAAGTTCCACCATAAAATAATGAAAAATTTTGAGTAATACCAATTCTAAAAACTATAGATGGTAATATAGCTATGATAGATAATAAAATAGCACCAGGTAATGTAATTTTTGATAATATATTATCTATATATTCAGCAGTTTCTTTTCCAGGTTTAATTTTTGGAATATGTCCTCCATTTCTTTTCAAATCATCAGCCATTTGATTTACTGGAATAGTAATAGCAGTATAAAAAAAAGTAAAAATTATAACCAATATAGAAATAGTTAAATTATACCATAATCCATAAATATCTTGGAAAAGATGAAAAAAATTTTTTATTTTAATATTTTTTATATAATCAGAAAATGTTAATGGAAAAAGCATAATAGCTTGAGAAAATATAATTGGCATAACTCCCGCTGCAGTCATTTTTAATGGAATATATTGATGTTTTCTATGTCTCAATTGAGAATCTAATCCAAAAGATTTATAGTGAGAAACATATTGTATCGGAATTTTTCTAATAGCTTGAATAATTAAAATAGAAAATAAAATTACTAATAACCATAATAAAAATTCTAAAAATAAAATTATTAATCCTCCATTTCCAATTTCTAATTTACTAAAAATTTCCTTACTTATAGCACTTGGAAAACGAGCGATTATTCCGGACATAATAATTACAGAAATTCCATTTCCTATTCCTTTATCTGTAATTTTATCTCCCAACCACATTGTAAATAATGTACCAGAAGTTAGAATAATTATTCCTATAACCCAAAATATACTTTTACCATAAAAAGTATTTATATCAATTAAATAAGTAGTATTGGAAGATACTGAAGTAAATGGAATAAATTGTTGAGTTAAAGAAATAAGATATACAGGGGCTTGTATTAAGCATATTATTACTGTTAACCATCTTGTAATAAAACTAATTTGTTTTCTTCCACTTTCTCCATCTCTCTGTAATCTTTGTAAATAAGGAATAATAATACACATTAATTGTATTATAATAGAAGCAGATATGTAAGGCATAATGCCTAGAGCTAAAACAGAAGCACGATTAAAAGCTCCACCAGTAAAAGAAGATAAAATTTGCATTAATCCTTTAGATCCAGAATGAAATTTTTCCATAAAATCACTAATTCCTAAAGGATTAATTCCTGGAATAGGTATATAAGCACCAAAACGATATACTAATAATAAACTGAAAGTTATTATTATTTTTTTTTTTAATTCTTTGATGGTTAATATATTATGAATATTTTTTAAAAAAATATTCATAATATATTTTTATAAAAAAAAGCTTCTCCTCCTACTTTTTTAATAGAAAATAAAGCTTTTTTACTAAATTTATATGCATATATTTTTAATGGAGAACGAAGTTCTCCTCTACCTAAAATTTTGATTAAATCATTTTTTTTAATCAAATTATTTTTTAAAAAAATTTCTTTATTAAGAATATTTTCTTTTTTAATTCTTCCTTTATCAATATAATTTTGTATAATATCCAAATTAATTCCAATAATTTTTTTTTGTTTTTTTCTAAATCCAAATTTAGGACTTCTTCTTTGAATAGGCATTTGTCCACCTTCAAAACCTATTTTTTTAGAAAAACCAGATCGTGATTTTGCTCCTTTATGTCCTCTTCCACAAGTTCCTCCTTTTCCAGACCCTTGTCCTCTTCCTAATCTTAATTTTTTTTTTCTAGATCCATTATTTGGAGATAGTTCTCCTATTTTTATAAAATTTTTATCCATTATAAACTTCATTAATACTAATTCCTCTTTGTTTTGCTATGATATAAACATCTCTCATTTTGCTTAAAGCTTTAATAGTAGCTTTAATAACATTATGATGATTAGAAGATCCTTTTGATTTTGATAAAACATTTCTTAATCCTACAGCTTCAAGAACAGCTCTTAAAGGACCTCCAGCTATAATTCCAGTACCATTGGAAGCTGGACGAATAAGAATATGTGCTCCTCCATATTTTGCTTCTTGTTCATGAGGAATAGTCCCATTAGAAATACATACTTTACAAATATTTCTTTTAGCTTGTTCTCCTGCTTTATGAATAGCATCTGGTGCTTCTTTAGATTTTCCAAAACCATAACCTACTATTCCATTTTCATTTCCTTTTATTACGATAGCACTAAAACTAAAATACCTTCTTCCTTTGGTTACTTTGCAAACTCTTGTAACACCAACTAATTTTTCTTTTAATTCTAATCCAGTATATTTTATTTTTTTTTCTTTATCAAACATTACTTTTATCTAAAATTTCAATCCAACTTTTCTAATTCCATCAGCTAATGATTTTATTCTACCATGATATAAATATCTACCTTTATCAAATACTAATTTTTTTATTTTTAATTTTTTGGCTCTATTCCCTAATAATTCTCCTACTTCACTAGATAATTCCATTTTTGTTTTTTTATATTTATGAAATATTTTTTCTTTTGAAGAGGAATAAGTTAAAGTTTTTCTAGATATATCATCAATAATTTGTGCATATATTCCTTTATTACTTCTAAAAACAGAAATTCTAAGTCTATTTGGTTCTCCAAAAATTTTTTTCAATCTTTTTTTTTTCATAGTAAAAATTATTTATGCCGATTTTCCTGTTTTTCTACGAACTTCTTCTTTAAAATATCTTACCCCTTTACCTTTATAAGGTTCTGGAGATCTTAAAGATCTAATTTTAGCTGCTATAATTCCCAAAAGTTGTTTATCATGAGATTTTAAAATAATTATAACATTTTTTCCTTTTTCTGATTGTATAGTTATATTAACTTCTTCAGGAAGTTGCATCATAATATTATGAGAAAATCCCAAATTTAGATCCAAAATATTTCCTTCGTAAGAAGCTCTATATCCAATTCCTACTAATTCTAATTTTTTTAAAAATCCATGAGAAACTCCTATAATCATATTATTAATCAAAACACGATATAACCCATGTAAAGATTTACTTTTTTTATCTTTTTTATTTCTAACAATTAACAATTTATTTTCTTTTAAAATAAATTGCAATTTATTAGAAATTTTTAAATTTAAAAATCCCAAATTCCCTTTTACTAATATTTTATTTTCAATTATTTTAACATCCACATTTTCAGGAATAAAAATAGATTTTTTTCCAATTCTAGACATAGAAAAAATTATTTATTAATAGACATAACATAAAATTTCCCCTCCTATTTTTTTTTTTCTAGCTTGTTTATCCGTTATAACACCATTAGAAGTAGAAATAATAGCAATACCTAATCCATTTAATACACGAGGTATGTTTTTATATTTACAATATTTTCTTAATCCTGGTTTACTTATTCTAGTTATTTTTTGAATAACAGAAATTTCTTTTTTATAATATTTTAAAGCTATTTTAATTATTTTTTTTTTAGTTTCTATTTTATATCCTAAAATATATCCATTATTTAATAAAACATTAGCAATTTCTTTTCTTATTTTAGAATAAGAAGCTTCCAAAAGTTTATGCTTTACTAAGCAAGAATTTCTAATTTTAGTTAAAAAATCAGCAATTGTATCCATATAAAATTTATAATTTTTACCAACTAGCTTTTTTTACTCCAGGAATGAGTCCTTGAGAAACTAAACTTCTAAAAATAATTCTAGAAACTCCAAATTTACGCATATATCCTCTACATCTTCCAGTAATAGAACATCTATTTCTTAAACGAACAGGAGATGCATCTCTAGGTAATTTTTGTAGCAATTCATAATCTCCTGATTTTTTAAGTATTTTTCTTTTATTTGCATATTTAAGAACTATTTTTTCTCTCTTTTTTTGTCTTGCTTTAACTGATTCTTTAGCCATTTTTATTTATTTTTTTTTAAAAGGAATTCCAAAAAAAGATAAAAGTTTTTTAGCTTCCCTATCACTTTTAGCAGAAGTAACAAATGTTATATTCATTCCCATATTCTTTTTTATTTTATCAATATTTACTTCAGGATAAATTAATTGTTCTACTATCCCCATATTATAATTTCCACAACCATCAAAACTATTTTCTTTCAAACCATTAAAATCTCTTACTCTAGGTAAGGATACAACAATAAGTCTTTCCAAGAATTCAAACATTTTTATTCTACGTAAAGTAACTTTAACTCCTATAGGCATTCCTTTTCTCAACTTAAATCCAGATTCATCATGTTTAGAATAACAAAAAATAGCTTTTTGTCCTGTAATATCTGTTATTTCTTTTATAGAAAAATCTATAATTTTTTTATCTAAAACAGATATTCCAATTCCTTGATGAATTACTATTTTTTTTAATTTAGGAACCTCCATTACAGAATGATATCCAAATTCTTTTATTAAATCTGAAACTATTTTTTTTTTATAAAATTTTTGTAATCTAGGTTCGTAAATCATTTTTCTTTTTCTTTAACTTTTTTTAAGTTAGATATATGAATAGGAGCTTCTTTTTTTAGTATACCTCCTTTAGGATTTTTTACATTTGGTTTAGTATGTCTTTTAACAATATTATATCCACGAACAATAGCTTTATTTTTTTTAGGAAAAATTTTTATGACGACTCCTTCATTTCCTTTATAATTTCCAGATAAAATCAATACTTTATCTTCTTTTTTGATCATATTATTTTTTTTTACAAAACTTCTTGTGCCAAAGATATAATTTTCATATACTCTTTTTCTCTCAATTCTCTAGCTACTGGCCCAAATACTCTTGTTCCTATCATTTCTCCAGCTGTATTTATTAATACACAAGCATTATCATCAAAACTTATATAAGAACCATCTTTTCTTTTTGTCCTATTTTTTATTCTAATTACCACCGCTTTATATATTTGACCTTTTTTAACAGTATTTCCACCAGATACAGCCATTTTAACAGTAACAACTATAGAATCTCCTAATGAAGCATATCTTTTTTTAGTTCCACCTAAAACTCTAATTACCAAAACCTCTTTAGCACCTGTATTGTCTGAAACTTTACATATAGATTCTTGTTGTAACATAATTATTTAGATTTTTCTAAAATAGAAATTAATCTCCAACATTTTTTTTTACTCATAGGACGAGTTTCCATTATACTTACTTTATCTCCATTTTTAGAAATATTTTTTTCATCATGAACCATGTATTTTTTTTTCTTTATAATACTTTTTTCATAATATTTATGTTTCACTTTCTTAATTTCATAAACCATAACTGTTTTATCCATATTATCACTTATAACGATTCCTTGTCTTTGCTTTCTAATATTTCGAAATTTTTTTATAATAGGTTTATGTTCATCTATCATTTATAATTTATTTTTTTTATTTAGTTCTGTTTTTAATTTTGCTATATTTTTTCTTAAAAATCTTATTTCCATAGGATTTTTATACATTTTTAAACAATGATCAAATTTTATTTTTTGATAGTCTTCTTCGTAAATTTTAATTTTTTTAATTAAATCATTTATAGATAAAGTTTTAATATATGAATTTTTCATTTTTTTATTTCATTAGAAAAATCATTAGAAAAAATAAACCTCATTTTTATAGGAAGTTTTTGAGCGGCTAATCTTAAAGCTTCTTTAGCTACATTCATTTCTACTCCATCTATTTCGAATAATATTCTTCCAGGTTTTACCACAGAAACCCAAAATTCTACAGGGCCTTTTCCTTTTCCCATACGTACTTCTTGTGGTTTTTTTGTAGCTGGTTTATCCGGAAAAATATTAATCCATAATTTTCCTTCTCTTTTCATATATCTAGTAGCAGCAACTCTTGCTGCTTCTAATTGTCTAGAAGTAATCCAAGCTCCTTCTAAAGCTTTAATTCCATACAATCCTCTTGAAAGAAAAATTCCTTTCTTAGAATTTCCACGAATTCTTCCTTTTTGTTTTTTTTTATATTTTGTTTTTTTTGGTTGTAACATAATAAAAATTTCCCACTATCCTCTATTATTTCTTTTTCTATGAGTATGAGAATGAATAGTTTTATAATTTCTTTGTTTTTTATGTATTCCCAATAATGGGGATAATTCTCTTTTTCCATATACTTCTCCTTTCATAATCCATACTTTTACTCCTATACTTCCATAAACAGTATGAGCTACTTCCATATGATAATCAACATCTGCACGAAAAGTTCCAAGAGAAATTCTACCTTCTTTATAAGTTTCACATCTAGCCATTTCTGAACCATTTAGTCTTCCTGAAATTTGAATTCTTATCCCTAGAGCATTCATTCTCATAGCGGAAATAATAGATAATTTAATTGCTTTTTTATAAGAAATACGATTTTCTAATTGTCTAACTAAACCTTTAGATACTAATGATGCATCCAATTCTGGTCGTTTTACTTCAGATATATTAATTTGAACTTCTTTTTTAGTAAGTTTTTTTAACTCTTTTCTAACCGTATCTACTTCATCTCCACCTTTTCCTATAACAAGAGCTGGCCTTGATGTTCTAATAGTAATAGTAATAAATTTTAACGTTCTTTCTATAAAAATACGAGAAACTATACCTTTTGGTAATCTAGCTTCTATATATCTTCTTACTTTAAAATCTTCTTGTATTCTATCTTTATAATTATTACACCAACTTGATTGCCAACCTTTTATAATCCCAAGACGATTAACAATTGGATTCGTTTTTTGTCCCATAAATTAGATTTCTTTTTTTTTCTCTAAAAAAACTACAACATTACTTGATCTTTTTCTGATTCTATGACCTCTTCCTTGAGGAACAGGACGTAATCTTTTTAGGGTTTTCCCTTGATTAACTATAATTTTTTTTATATATAAATTTGTAACATTGGATTCATCATATTCTTTTTTCCAATTAGATAATAAAGAAAAAAGCAATTTTTTTAAATAAAAAGATATTCTTTTTTTACTACTATATGTAAGTATCTCCAAAGCTTTTTGTATATTTTTATTACGAATTAAATCAACAACTAATCTCATTTTTCTTGGAGAACTTCTAATTCCATTCAAAGAAGCTGAAACTGTATTTATTTGTTGTTTCATATCTTTGATATATTTTTAATTTTTAACTTTTAATTTATTTTTAGATCCAGAATGTCCTCTAAAAATACGAGTTGGAGCAAATTCTCCTAATTTATGTCCAATCATATTTTCTGTAATATATACATTAATAAATTGTTTTCCATTATGTACTGCAAAAGTTTGTCCTACGAAATCTGGTAAAATTGTAGAAGGCCTAGACCAAGTTTTAATAATATTTTTTTTTTCATATTTTATATTATTCATTACTTTTTTATACAATTTTATAGCCACGTATGGCCCTTTTTTTAAAGATCTTGCCATGATAATTTATTTTTTTCTTCTTTGTAAAATATATTTATTAGAATATTTTTTTTTAGAACGAGTTCTAAATCCTTTAGAAGGATTTCCTTTTCTATCTCTAGGTATTCCTCCAGAAGCTTTTCCTTCTCCACCTCCCATTGGATGGTCTACGGGATTCATTGCAACTCCTCTAGTTCTAGGCCTTCTTCCTAAATGTCTTTTTTTACCTGCTTTTCCATATTTTTCTAGCTGATGATCAATATTAGAGACCACTCCTATCGTAGCCATACAAGAAGTCATAACCATTCTAATTTCCCCAGAAGGGAGTTTAATAGTAGCATATTTATCATCTTTTGCAAATAATTGAGCAAAAGAACCTGCACTCCTCGCAATTCTAGCACCTTGACCTGGTCTAAGTTCTATACAGGAAATATGAGTTCCCAAGGGGATTTCACTTAAAAAAGTGGAATTTCCTACATAAAAAGGTATATTTTTACCAGAAAGAATTTTTTGTCCTACTTTTAATCCATTCATTGCTACAATATATTTTTTTTCTCCATCTTTATAATGAAGCAAAGCTATAAAAGATGATCGATTAGGATCATATTCTATAGATTTTATAACAGCAGGAATTCCAAATTTTTTTCTTTTAAAATCGATTATTCTATATTTTTTTTTATGTCCTCCTCCAAAATAACGCATAGTCATTTTTCCACGATTATTCCTTCCTCCAGATTTACATTTACCTTTAGTTAAATGTTTTTCAGGATGAGAAGTAGTAACAGAATTAAAAGAATTTACTATTCTAAAACGTTGACTAGGTGTTATTGGTTTTAATTTTTTAATTGACATTAAATTTATTTTTTCTCAAAAAAATCAATTTTTTGATTTTCATTAAATTGTACAATAATTTTTTTTATTCTATTAGTTTTTCCATAAAGAAATCCTTTTTTAGTGTATTTAGATTTGTCTTTTTTTGGATAAATCATAGTTCGAACATTTTTTACTGAAAATCCAAATATTTTTTTTATTTCTTTTTTTATTTGAATTTTATTGCAATCGATGTGGACAGAAAAAATATAACAATTTTTTTTATTTCCTTTGGAAGATTTATCTGTAATAAAAGGTTTTATTAAATTCATAATCTACATAATCTATTTTACAAATTTTTAATAATTATTTAGACAAAAACTTATGAAGTTGTTTTAAGGAATTCTCAGAAAAAATAACATATGGAAAACTTAATAGTGAAAAACAATCTAATTCATATACATTTAATAATTTAAAATTTTCTAAATTTCTAGATGATAAATATAGATTTTTATTCTTTTCTCCAAGAACCATTAATGATTTTTTATTTTTCAATTGTAAAGATTGTAATACTTCTAAAATAAATTTAGTTTTAGGTTTACTCAATTCAATATTTTCTACTATTTTTATTTCATTTTGTATTAATTTCTGCTCAAGAATAAATTTTTTTACTCTATTTTTAGTACATTTATTTAATTTGATCAAATATTTTCTTGGTTTTGGTCCAAAAACTCTTCCCCCTCCCCTAAAAATAGGATTTTTAATATCTCCTTTTCTAGAACCTCCAGTTCCTTTTTGTCTATGCAACTTTCTAGTACTTCCGGATATTTCCCCTCTTTCTTTAGATTTATGTGTTCCTTGACGTTGAGCAGATAAATATCTTTTTATTTCTAAATACATAGAATGATTATAAGATTTTTTTAAAAAAAAATCATCATTAAATTCTACTTTTTTAGTAGTGTCATTTCCCTTAATATCTAAAATTTTTAATTTCATTTTTTTTCTTAATCATTAAATATGAATTTTTATTTCCTGGAACTGCCCCTTTCAAAATTATAAGATTCTTAGAAGAATCTATTTTTAAAATTTTTAAATTTTTAACAGTTACATTTTTTCCTCCCATTTTTCCAGCCATTTTTTTACCTTTAAAAACACGAGAAGGATCTGATCCAGCTCCAATAGATCCAGGAGCTCTTGAACGATTATGTTGACCATGAGTTCTTTCACCAACACCTGAAAAATGATGTCTTTTTACTACTCCTTGAAATCCTTTTCCTTTAGAAATTCCTTTTATATCAACTAATTCTCCTTCTTCAAAAAAATTTATATTAATTAAATTCCCTAAATTAAAATGAGAAAGATTATTCTCTCTAAATTCTAATAATTTTTTTTTTGGAGATAATCCTGCTTTTTTGAAATGACCTAATAAAGATTTATTAGTTTTTTTTATTTTTTTATCATCAATTCCTAATTGAATAGAAAAATACCCATCATTTTCTATTGTTTTTATTTGAACTACATAACAAGGACCTATTTGTATAACAGTACATGGGACGTTTTCTCCATCGTCTAAAAAAATATTTGTCATTCCTATATTTTTACCTATTAATCCTGACATTTTTATACTTTTATTTCCGCTTCAACTCCACTAGGTAATTCTAACTTCATTAAAGCATCTACTGTTTTAGAAGAAGCATTATGAATTTGCAAAAGTCTTTTATGAGTAGGAAGAAAAAATTGTTCTCTTGATTTTTTATTAACATGTGGAGACCGCAATACCGTAAATATTTTTTTTTCAGTAGGTAAAGGAACTGGGCCATTCAATACTACTCCCGTAGGGAGTACTGAATTTACAATTCTTTCAGCTGATTTATCTAATAAATTATAATCATAAGACTTTAATTTAATTTTTATATCATGACCCATAACTATTTTGTTTTTTTATTACGGTTTTTTTTTTCTATAATAATATTATCTATGACATTTGAAGGAACTGTATCATAATGAGAAAACTCCATTACTGAAGTACCTCTACCAGAAGAAAGTGTTCGCAATACTGTTACATATCCAAACATTTCAGATAATGGAACCAAAGACTGAATTACCTTTATATTATTTCTGCTACTCATATTTTGAACTATTCCTCTTCTACGATTTAAATCTCCTATAACATCACCCATATTTTCTTCTGGAACAGTAACTTCCAATTTCATAATTGGTTCTAATAAAACAGGTTTAGCCTTTTTAGCAGCTTCTTTAAACCCTAATTTTCCTGCTATTTCAAAAGAAAGTTGATCAGAATCTACAGAATGATAAGATCCATCTAAAATAGTAATTTTAGCATTTTCTATTTCATATCCAGATAAAGGCCCATTTTTCATCATCTCTTTACATCCTTTTTCTATAGGTGCAATATATTCTTTAGGAATATTTCCTCCTTTTATTTTATTAATAAAGATCAATCCAGATTTATCAATATCTCCTGGCTCTAATCTAAACAAAATATCCGCATATTTCCCTTTACCTCCTGTTTGTTTTTTATAAATCTCTCTATGCTCTACTATATCTGTTAAAGCTTCTTTATATTCTACTTGAGGGTTACCTTGATTCACTTCAACTTTAAATTCTCTTTTCATTCTATCTACAATTATTTCTAAATGAAGTTCTCCCATCCCATAAATAATAGTTTGACCTGTATAATCATCTATCCTTACTTGAAAAGTTGGATCTTCTTCCATTAATTTATATAAAGCTAAACTCATTTTATCTATATCTGATTTATATTTAGGTTCAATTGCAACTCCTATTACTGGTTCAGGAAATGATATATTTTCTAATAAAATTGGATATTTTTCATCACATAAAGTATCTCCTGTTTTAATATCTTTAAACCCTACTACAGCCGCAATATCACCAGCTCCAATTTTATTTATTGGATTTTGTTTATTTGCATGCATCTGATATATTCTAGAAATACGTTCTTTACTACCAGATCTAGAATTAAAACTATAAGATCCAGATTCAATTTTTCCAGAATAAACTCTAAAAAAAGCCAAACGACCTACAAATGGATCAGTTGCTATTTTAAAAGCTAAAGCTGAAAATGGTTCATTATCATTAGGTTTTCTAGTTTCTTTTTTTTTATTTATAGGATTTATTCCTACTACATCTTTTACATCTAAAGGAGATGGTAAATATCTACATATAGCATCCAATACCGCTTGTACTCCTTTATTTTTGAAAGACGATCCACATAAAATAGGAATAACTTTCATTTTTATTGTATTCTTTTGCAAAGAAAGAATAATATCATCCTCTGAATAGTTATTAACTAAAAATTTTTCCATAATTACATCATCATGTTCAGATAAAATTTCAATTAAATGGTTATGATGATTATTCACCACTTTTTTCATTTCATTTGGAATAGGAATTTCTCTATATGTCATCCCATAATTTTTATCATCCCATATTATAGCCTTATTATATATCAAATCGATCACTCCAACAAAATTATCTTCATTTACAATAGGAATTTGTAATGGGACTGAATTAGCACCTAAAATTTTTTGTATTTGAGAACATACATTAAAAAAATCAGCTCCTTGACGATCCATTTTATTTACAAAAGCAATTCTAGGTATTCCATATTTATCTGCTTGTCTCCATACTGTTTCTGATTGAGGTTCAACCCCATCTACAGCACTAAATAAAACGACCATCCCATCTAAAACCCTCATTGATCGTTCCACTTCTACAGTAAAATCAACATGTCCTGGAGTATCTATAATATTAATTTGATATTTTTTATTTTTATACATCCATTCGCAACATGTAGCAGCAGAAGTAATAGTAATTCCACGCTCTTGTTCTTGCTGCATCCAATCCATAGTTGCTGCACCATCATGAACTTCTCCTATTTTATGATTTATCCCTGTATAAAATAAAATTCTTTCTGTTGTAGTAGTTTTTCCTGCATCAATATGTGCTGCTATACCAATATTTCTCGTATATTTTAAATCTTTTGTCATAATAATAAAAATACCTAAAATCTAAAATGCGAAAAAGCTTTATTCGCTTCAGCCATTTTGTGAATATTTTCTTTTCTTTTTACAGCTTCTCCTTGTTCTTGAAAAGCTGCCCATATTTCAAAAGCTAATTTATTTGCCATAGTTTTTTCATTTCTAATAGATGCACAAGATATTAATAATTTTATTGCTTTTGTTATTTTACTATTAGATGAAATAGGAACAGGTACCTGAATATTAGAACCCCCCATACGACGACTTCTAACTTCTATATGAGGCATTACATTTTTTAATCCTTCTTTCCATATTTCTAATGCTGATTTTTCCTCTTTTTCCTTAATTTCATTTATTTTATTCATTGCATTATAAAATATTTTATATGCTACATTTTTTTTACCATTTTTCATTAAATGATTAACAAAACGTGTAACAAGGGAATCATTAAATTTAGGATCAGGAAAATAATTTTTTACTTTTTTTCTTACTTTTCTCATTATTCATTTTTTAGTTATTTTAGCCCCATATTTACTTCTACTTTTTTTTCTTCCATTTACCCCAGCTGTATCACGAGCACCTCGTACTATTTTATATTTTACTCCTGGTAAATCTTTTACTCTACCACCTTTAACAAGTACAATGGAATGTTCTTGAAGATTATGACCTTCTCCTATTATATAACTAATAACTTCTCTTCCATTTGTAAAACGTACACGAGCTACCTTTCGCATAGCTGAATTTGGTTTTTTTGGAGTTGTCGTATAAACTCTGGTACAAACTCCTCTTTTTTGAGGACAAAATTCTAATGCAATAGATTTTCTTTTTTTTATAACTGAACTACGACCTTTTCTAATTAATTGTTGTATAGTAGGCATATTCTATATTTAAAACGCAAATTATGTTATTTAATAAAAAATTACAATTTAATTAATAAATTAAACTCAAAAATTATCAATATTAATTTTTCTATTTTGAAAAATCTTTTCTTCTAAAGAATTAATATTTAGTTTTTCATATATATAACGAAAAGTAGAAAGTAAACATGGGTATCCATCAACAATAGCAACATTATGTTCATAATGAGCAGATTTTTTTTTATCTAAAGTAGTAACTGTCCATCCATCTTTATGAAAAACAATTTTAGATGAACCTATATTAACCATAGGTTCTATAGAAAGAACGAATCCATTTTTTAATTTTATCCCATCTCCTTTTTTTCCAAAATTTGGAATTTGAGGTTCTTCATGCATTTTTTTTCCAATACCATGACCAACCATATCTTTTACCACATTATATCCATTCTTTTCAATATAAGATTGTATAGAAAAACCTATATCTCCAATACTATTTCCACTTTTACATTTAGAAATTCCAATATAAAGAGACTTTTTAGAACAATTAAGAAATTTTCTTATTTTTTTTGAAACATTTCCCACTTCAAAAGTATAAGCATGTTCTCCATAAAATCCATTCATATAAACTCCACAATCTATAGATAAAATATCCCCTTCACGTAAAGAAAATTGATTAGGAATTCCATGAACTACTTGATAATTAGGAGAAACACACAAAGTATTTGGAAAATCATATAATCCTAAAAAAGCAGGAATTCCCCCATTATCTCGTATAAAACTTTCTGCAAGTTTATCTAAATAAAGAGTATTTACGCCAGGTTTAACTTCTTTAGCTAACATACCTAATGTTTTAGAAGCTAAAAAAGCACTTTTTTTAATTAAAATGATTTCTTCAATAGTTTTTACCTGTATCAAAATACAATTATTTTTTATTATTTTTTTATAATCATAGAATTTCCATTCATAATACAAGGAATAGGCAATTTCATTAATTGTAGAATTGTAGGAGCTACATCAGATAAATTTCCAATTTTTTTTAAAAAAATATTTTTTTTTTTATCTAAAATAATAAAAGGAACTAAAGATAAAGTATGAGCTGTATGAGGACTACCATCTGGATTAATCATATAATCGGCATTTCCATGATCTCCTACTATAATAACTGTATATGAATTATTTATTGCTTGTTGAGAACAAATTTTAGTACATTTATCAACAAATTCACAGGCTTTTATTGTTTCTTTCATTTTTCCAGTATGTCCTACCATATCTGGATTTGCAAAATTCAAACAAATAAAATCTGATTCCTTTCTTTTTAACTCAGGAATAATTTTATCTACAATTTTTTTTGCACTCATTTCAGGTTTTAAATCATAAGTAGGAACTTTAGGAGATTCACATAATATTCTCATTTCTTTATCAAAAGGAATTTCTCTTCCTCCTGAAAAAAAAAAAGTAACATGTGGATATTTTTCTGTTTCAGCAATACGAATTTGTTTTTTACCTTCTTTTTCTAATACTTCTCCTAAAGTATCTGATAAACATTTTTTATTAAAAATAACATCAATATTTTTATATTTTGGATTAAAAGAGGTCATAGTTATATAACGAAATAAATTTAATTTTTTATAAAAAAAATTATTATGATATCCTATTAACAGCTCTGTTATTTGTCTTGAACGATCCGGACGAAAATTAAAACAAAAAACTACATCTCCATTTTCAATTTTTGAAATAGGAATATTTTGATCATCAACAATTATAAAAGGAGATAAAAATTCATCTGTTTCTCCTTTATCATAAGATTTTTCTATAGATAAAAAAATATCTTTAGTATAAGTCCCTTTTGAATAAACCATCGCATCATATGCTTTTTTAGTTTTTTCCCATCTATGATCACGATCCATAGAATAATATCTTCCAATAACAGAGGATAATTTTCCAACGTATTGTTTAGTTTTTTTTAAAAGTTCTTTAATATAAAAAATACTTTTTTTTGGAGATGTATCTCTTCCATCTGTGAAAATATGTATAAAAATATTTTTTATTCTTTTTTGATAAGCAATTTTAAGTAAAGCAAAAAGATGATTCATATGAGAATGAACCCCACCATCTGATAATAATCCAATTAAATGAATTTTTTTATTATAAATATTATCAAATATTGTGCTAATTTTTTTTTTAAAAATACCACTTTGAATAGAAATATTTATTTCTTCTAAACTTTGAATTGTTTTCCGTCCAGATCCTAAATTTATATGTCCAACTTCAGAATTTCCCATTTGACCTTTAGGTAACCCAACATAAGATTCTGAAGCATTTAATTTACTAAAAGGATAATTTTTACAACAAAAATCAATAAATGGAGTAGATGCTTGTTTTATAGCAGAAGAATAATTATTTTTAGAAATTCCCCAACCATCCAAAATTATTAATATTAATTTATTCATTAGTATATTATTCTTTTTTTTAAATACTTACTCTTTTAAAAAAAGTTATTTTTATACTATTATTACATTGATTTAAATATTCTTGAATAGTTATTTTTTCATTTTTTATAAATTTTTGATGAAGAAGAGTATTATCAAATACAAATTTTTTCATTTTCCCTTTAATCATTTTTTTTATTACATTTTCTGATTTTATTTCTTTTTTTACTTGATTTTTAATAATTTCAATTTCTTTTTTTATTAAAAAATTTGGAATATTATCTTCATCTATAGCTATGGGATTCATAGCTGCGATATGCATTGCTATATTTTTAGCCATAGATATATTTATTTTATCAGAAAAACCAACTAAAACTCCAATTTTATTATTGTAATGTGTATAATTCATCACAAACGTAGAATCTATTCTATCAAAAATTTTTAACTCTAATTTTTCTCCTACAACTCCTATTTTATGTACAATCATTTTTTTTATACTATTTTTTTCATCAAAAAAACTAGATAAAAAATCTTCTTTATTTTTGTATGATAATGATTTTTTAGATAAAATAGATAAAAAATTCAAAAATTCGTTATTCTTTGAAAGAAAATCCGTTTCACAACTTAGTCCTATAATAGTTCCATAAGAATAATCAAAATTTATAGTAGAAATAATAGCACCATATTCCATTTTTGAAAATGGTCTATTTATTGCTATTTTTTCTCCTTTTTTCCTTAAAATATGAATAGCTTCATCTATCTTCCCATTGGAAGTAATTAAAGCTTTTTTGCAATCCATAATCCCAATTCCTGTTATTTTTCTAAGTTTATAAATTTGAGATGCAGAAACTTTCATGATAATTTTTTATTTATAAAATTTTTTTCTTCACGTTCATTTTTATTTATGGTAATTCCATCTTGAATTGCTTTTGTTACAAATTTTAAAATAATATCTATAGATTTGGATGAATCATCATTAGAGGGAATAGGATAATGAATTTCATTAGGATTTGTATTAGTATCTACCATTGCAAAAATAGGAATATTTAATTTTTTAGCTTCTGTAAAAGCTATTTTTTCTTTATTTGGATCTACTAAAAAAATACCACCTGGGATATGGGTCATATTAGAAATACTTCCTAAATTTTTATATAATTTATTATATAATCTATTAACTAATAATTTTTCTTTTTTAGATAAAGTATTAAAAGTTCCATTTTTTTTCATTTTTTCTATACTATTCATTTTTTTAACGGATTTACGAATAGTTGTAAAATTAGTAAGGAATCCACCTAACCATCTTTCTGTTATACAAGGCATATTTATGCTTTTAGCATAAAAATATACTTTTTCTTTAGCTTGAGCTTTTGTTCCAACTAATAATATTTTTTTTCCAGTTATTGCTATTTTTTTTAATCCTTCACAAGCTTCTTTTAATTTTAAAATTGTTTTTGATAAATCTATAATATGAATTCCTCCTTTTTTCATAAAAATAAAAGAACGCATGTTAGGATCCCATTTTTTTGCAATATGTCCAAAATGAACTCCAGCTTTTAATAAATCTTCAGTATTAATTTTCATTTATAGTTTTTTTTTATCGTTTTGAAAATTGATATTTTTTTCTTGCTTTTTTCTGACCAAATTTTTTTCTCTCTACTTCTCTAGAATCACGTGTTAATAATCCTTCAGATTTTAATCTACTTCTATATTTTATATCAATCTTACAAAGCACACGAGATATTGCTAGACGTATTGCTTCTGCTTGACCATGAAATCCACCGCCAAAAACTTTAATATTTATATCAAACTGATCTAATTTATTTACAATTTTTATTGGATATAAAATTTTTTGATGAACATATTTTGGAAAATACTGATCTAATTTTTTAGAATTAATAGTAATTAATCCATTTTCTAATTTTTTTATTTTTAAATATATACGTGCAAGAGACCTTTTCCTTCTTCCTATTGAATGATATATCATAATTTAATTTGATTTGAATAAAATAGGTTTTTGAGCTTGATGATTATGTTCTGATTTTTTATATACGTGAAGATTTTTAAAAATTAAACGTCCTAAACGATTTTTTGGTAGCATTCCCTTTACAGCTCTGTATATCAAATTTCTTGAATCTTTATTAAATAAATGTTTAACAATAATTGTTTTTTTTCCTCCTGGATATCCAGTATGGTAAATATATTTTTTTTTATCCCATTTTTTTCCAGTAAGTTTAATATAATTGGAATTTATGACTATCACATGATCTCCACAATCTACATGTGGAGAAAAAAAAGATTTATGTTTACCTATTATAATTGAAGCAATTTTAGAAGAAAATCTGCCAAGAATTTGATTAGTTGCATCCATTATTATCCATGATTTTTCTATAGATTTTTTTTTAGCTGAAGCCGTTTTAAAACTTAATGAATCCATAGTAATTTATTTTATTTTGTAATATAAGAAATTTTAAAAAACTTTAAAAAAAGACTTTTTGTCATGAAAACAACTTCTTTTAAAAATTTTTTATTGTCATACATTCTCCTACTTTTATTTATAGGTTTTATTTTCATTATGGCATAATGATTGATGAGCTATTGAATGACTAATTAATATGAACAAAACGTAATAAAAATGAGTAAAATTATAGGAATAGATTTAGGAACAACAAATTCTTGTGTTGCTGTTATGGAAATTAATGATCCTATTGTTATACCTAATTCAGAAGGAAAAAGAACCACTCCATCTATAGTTGCTTTTGTAGAAGGTGGAGAAAGAAAAATAGGAGATCCTGCAAAGAGACAGGCGGTAACAAATCCACAAAAAACTATTTTTTCAATTAAAAGATTTATGGGTAGAATGTTTTCAGAAGTTGCTGAAGAATTAAAACATATTCCTTATAAAGTAATAAAAGGAGGGAACAATACACCTAGGGTAGATATAGAAAAAAGATTATATGCCCCACAAGAAATTTCTGCAATGATTTTGCAAAAAATGAAAAAAACAGCTGAAGATTATTTAGGAGAAGAAGTGAACAGAGCTGTTATTACAGTTCCTGCTTATTTTAATGATGCACAAAGACAAGCTACCAAAGAAGCTGGAGAAATTTCTGGATTAAAAGTAGAAAGAATTATAAATGAACCTACTGCAGCTGCTTTAGCTTATGGCTTAGATAAAAGCAATCAAAATAAAAAAATAGTAGTATATGATTTAGGAGGAGGGACTTTTGATGTTTCTATTTTAGAATTAGGAGATGGGGTTTTTGAAGTACTTTCTACCAATGGGGATACTCATCTAGGAGGAGATGATTTTGATCAAGTAATAATTGATTATTTAGCAAATAAATTTAAATCTAGAGAAGGGTTAGATCTTAGAAAAGATCCTATGGCTTTGCAACGTTTAAAAGAAGCTTCTGAAAAAGCTAAAATAGAATTATCCTCTTCCAATCAAACAGAAATAAATCTTCCATATATTACAGCTACGGAATCCGGTCCTAAACATTTAGTGATAACTTTAACTCGTGCAAAATTTGAACAACTATCAGAAAAATTAATACAACGTTCTATTTCTCCTTGTTTTAAAGCATTAGAAGATGCTAATTTAAACACTAAAGAGATAGATGAAGTTATTTTAGTAGGTGGATCTACTCGTATTCCAAAAGTTCAAGAAGAAGTAGAAAAATTTTTTAAGAAAAAACCATCTAAAGGGGTAAATCCTGATGAAGTAGTAGCTATTGGAGCTGCTATACAAGGAGGAGTTTTAACGGGAGATGTGCAAAATGTATTGCTATTAGATGTTACTCCTTTATCTTTGGGAATTGAAACTTTAGGAGGAGTTTTTACAAAACTTATTGAGTCTAATACGACTATTCCTACTAAAAAATCTGAAGTATTTTCTACTGCAGCAGATAATCAGTCCGCCGTTACTATACGTGTTGGACAAGGTGAAAGACCTATGTTTAATGATAACAAAGAAATAGGTAGATTTGATTTGGTTGATATCCCGCCAGCTCCTAGAGGAATTCCTCAAATAGAGGTAACTTTTGATATAGATGCTAATGGAATTTTGAATGTATCGGCAAAAGATAAAGGAACAGGTAAAGAACAATTCATACGCATTGAAACTTCTTCAGGATTAAATCAAGAAGAAATAGAAAAAATGAAAGAAGAAGCTAAAAAAAATGCTCAAAAAGATGAAAAAACAAAAATAGAAATAGAAAAATTAAATACTGCTGATAATCAAATATTTCAAACTGAAAAACAATTAAAAGATTATGAAAATAAATTATCAGAAAATAATAAAAAAAATATAAAAAATTATCTAGAACAATTGAAAAAAGCTCATTCTAAAAAAGATTTTACTGCTATTGATAGCAATATTAAAAAATTAAATGAAGCTTGGATTAATGCTTCACAAGAACTTTATACGGAAAAAAATAAAAAATCAGATAAAAAAGAAAATGGAAATGAAGGAAAAAGTAATAAAGGAAATGAAAATGTTCAAGATGTAGATTATGAAGAAGTAAAATAATGTTTGATAAAGGGAGTTTATTATGATGGAATAATGGAAATTTTAGTTTCACCTCCAGTAACTTTTTCTCCCTTTTTTATTAATATAATAGAATTTAAGGGTAATAAAACATCAACTCTAGATCCAAATTTTATAAATCCAAATTCATCACCTTTTTTTACTATAGCATTTTTTTTTGCATAAATAATAATTCGTCTAGCTATAAATCCAGCTATTTGTCTAAATAAAACTTTATTTTTTTTATTTGTTTCTACAACAATAGTTGTACGTTCATTATTTAATGATGCTTTTTTAAACCAAGCTATTAAATATTTACCTGTATGATATTTTACATAAATGACTTTTCCAGATATAGGGAATCGATTCACATGTACATTAAAAGGAGACATAAAAATTGATATACATATACAATTTTTTTTTAAAAATTCCTTTTCAAAAATTTTTTGTATTTCCACAATTTTTCCATCAGCTGGAGAAATAACGATTTCTTTTTTTTTATAATTTTTTTCAGAAAAATTTCTTTTTGGATTCCTAAAAAAAAAAATTAAAAAAATATAATGTATAATTAAAAAAATAAGTATAGAAAAAAAAATGAATCTAGAAAATAAAAAAAAAGAAAATAATATTAATAATAATAATATAATTAATGCATACAATAAAAATGTTATTCCTTCTTTGTGAATTATCATTATAATGGATTAGGATTAAAAAAATAAACAACACTAGTGACTATTGTTGCTATAATTGGAATTACAAAAATAAAACTATCTAATCTATCTAAAAATCCTCCATGTCCAGGAAACCAAATACCAGAATTTTTTACATTATAAGATCTTTTAATAGTAGATTCTACAAGATCACCAATAGTAGAAAAAATAGGAATTGTAAAAGCTAAAATTACCCAATATTTTCTTTTCCATATTTTGTATAAAAAAAAACCTAACATTAAACAAAAAAATAAACCTCCAATAAAACCTTCTACAGATTTATTAGGAGAAATAGATATGGCAATTTTTTTTTTACCCCACTTTTTTCCTATTAAATAAGATAAAGAATCATTTGTCCATATTAAAAGAAAAACACCTAAAATAAATTTTTTTCCATAATTTATAGTATAAATATAAGAAGCTAAATAAAAAGGGATAATAATATACACTAATCCAAAAATTAAATGATTTACTTGTGTTATTTTTTCTTTATGAGAATATTTTTTAGAAAAAAGCTGAATAATAAAAAAAATTATAGAATATGGAATAAAACAGACAATGTATGATATTAATCCTTTTTTTTTCAAAAAAAAATCCATTATTATAGAAAATAAAAAAAATAAAAAAGTAATTTTAATTAAAATTATATCAGTTCCTAATATGACTAAAAATTCAAATAAACAAAAAAAAGATAACATCATCATTACTATTCTAAAACACTTTTCTCCTTTTTCAATAGAAAAAATAATCAAAATAACATAAATAAACCCAGTAAGTAATCTGATTAAAAAATTAAAATTTTTCTTCTTTTTCATTTATTTTTTAAATAAATTAAGGAGAAGAAATATTACTAACAGTACTTAACATATCTCCTATTTCATCAGGAAAAGGTCTATCCCCAAATATTTTTTTCAAATCTTCTCTAAAAATAACTTCTTTTTCTAAAAGTTCATTAGCCAACATTGTTAATTTTTGTTCATTATTTTTTAATATCTTTTTAGCTCTTTGATATTGTTCCGTTATAATTTTATATATTTCTTCATCTATAATTTGAGCTGTTTTTTCACTATAAGGTTTAGAAAAAGAAAATTCATTTTGTCCTGTTGAATCATAATAAGAAATATTCCCAATTTTTTCATTTAATCCAAAAATAGCTACCATAGATTGCGCTTGTTTAGTAACTCTTTCCAAATCATTTAAAGCTCCAGTAGAAATACTACTAAAAATAATTTCTTCTGCGGATCTCCCTGCTAATAATGCACATATTTCATCCTTCATTTGTTCTGGAGTTGTTAATTGTCTTTCTTCTGGAAGATACCATGCAGATCCTAAAGATCTACCTCTTGGAACTATAGTAACTTTTACTAAAGGAGCAGCATGTTCTAATAACCAACTTATTGTAGCATGTCCCGCTTCATGATAAGCTATTCGTTTTTTTTCATTTGGTTTGATAATTTTATTTTTCTTTTCTAATCCTCCTATTATACGATCTATTGCATCTAAAAAATCTTTATTTTCTATTTTAGATCTATTTTTTCTTGCTGCAATCAAAGCAGATTCATTGCAAATATTTGCTATATCAGCCCCACTAAATCCTGGAGTTTGTCTAGATAAAAAATCTATATCGACATTATCAGATAAAACTAATTTTTTAAGATGAACTCTAAATATTTCTTTTCTTTCATTTAATTCTGGAGGATCAACTAATATAGTACGATCAAAACGTCCAGGACGTAATAATGCCTTATCTAAAACATCAGATCTATTAGTAGCTGCTAATACAATTACATTTGTATGAGTCCCGAATCCATCCATTTCTGTTAATAATTGATTTAAAGTATTTTCTCTTTCGTCATTGGATCCCGCTATACTACTTTTTCCTCTAGCTCTTCCTATAGCATCTATTTCATCAATAAATATTATACATGGAGATTTCTCCTTAGCTTTTTCAAATAAATCTCTAACTCTAGAAGCTCCTACCCCTACAAACATTTCTACAAAATCTGAACCTGATAAAGAAAAAAATGGAACTTTAGCTTCTCCAGCTACAGCTTTCGCTAATAATGTTTTTCCTGTTCCTGGGGGGCCTATCAATAAAGCTCCTTTTGGAATTTTTCCTCCAAGTTTAGTATATTTTTTAGGATTTTTTAAAAATTCTACTATTTCTTGAACTTCTTCTTTTGCTCCTTCTAATCCAGCTACATCTTGAAATGTAATTTTTACATTATCATTTTCATCAAATAATCTAGCTCTTGACTTTCCTATATTAAATATTTGTCCACCAGCACCCCCACCTGTAGATCCAATTCTCTTAAAAATAAAAATCCAAAAAATTACTAGCAATATAAAAAAAATACCATAATCAAAAAAAAATTTTGTAATTGTATATTCTTGCTGATTTTTAAAATCAATAATAGTATTCAGATTATACTTTTTTTTATATTCTTCAAATTTTTTTTGAAAAAATTGTAAATCTCCTATTTCAAATTCATATTTCAATAATAGTGGAATAACTCTATTTTCATTATCATTATTTTGAGCATAATTTATTCCATTAGATAAAATTTTTTTTTTCAAATAAACATATACTATTTCTCTATGTTTTATTATAATTTTTTGTACTTTCCCCTTTTCTAAAATATCAAAAAAAGTATCTTGATCTATTTTTTTAGGATTAGAAAAAGAAGATTTAAAAAAAAATATACCCAAAAATATAGCAAATATAACTGCATATACCCAAAAAAAGTTATTTTTACTTTTTATTTTTCTCATAAGTATTCTTCATGATTATTTAACTTAAAAATAAAAACCAAATTTTTTTTATGGTTGTCATGTATTTTAACTCCAAAGATTTTCTATATTATAATGCAATCTTGCCTTTTTTTGAAAAATATGTACTACAATAGAAATATAATCCACGAGTATCCATTCTCTGTTTTTTAATCCTTCTATATGCCAAGGTTTTTTTTGTAATTGTTTAATTGTAATTTGTTCTATTGATTCAGATATAGCATATACTTGATTATGAGAACTACCATTACAAATAACAAAATAATCACAAATAAAATTTTTTCTATTTTTTAAATTTAAAACAGTGATATCTTCTCCTTTAACCATTTTAATTCCTTCTATAATCTTATTTAAAAGCAAAACAAAATTATTTTATTGTTAAATAAACATTTATTCTTTTTATATTTCAAAAACAAAAATAAAGTTTTCACTTTAAAGAAATTATATTTTTCAATATAAAATATTTTGAAAAAATTTATTTGGCCCATAGATTTAATTTTATTAAAAGAAGTTAATTCTACAAATCAATATGCTAGAAAATATACTCATAAAAAAAAAAATTGGATAGTAGTTTGGGGTATAAATCAAACTAAAGGAAAAGGAATAGAAAAAAATTTATGGTATACAGAAAAAGAAAAAAGCTTGACTTTTAGTATTGTTTTTAACCCTATTCATATTTTTCCTATTCATAAAAAATATATCATAAATGTCATTACAAGTAATGCTATTCATAAAATTTTATCAAAATACAACCATAAAAAAAAAATTTGGATTAAATGGCCTAATGATATTATTTCAGATAATAAAAAAATTGGAGGAATTTTAATAGAAAATAACATAAAAAATAAAAATATTTATACCATTATTATTGGAATAGGGTTAAACGTTTATCAGCTAAAATTATCTGAAAAAATGAATATTATTTCTTTAAAAGAAATTTTTAATATTAATTTTAAATTATATAATCTTTTATATGAAATAATATTTTTTATACAAAAAGAATATTTTTTATTCTTAAAATATGGAGAAAATTTTGTAAGAAAACATTATATCAATAATCTATATTTAAAAGATATAATTTCTTTTTTTTATATTTTTCGAAAAAAAAACTATGTTCAAGGCATTATACGATCTATAACAAATCAAGGTTTTTTAATAGTGGAATTCAATAATAAAAAATACCATTTTTTTTCTCAAAAAGAAATAAAATTTTTTATTCCGTAATTTTTTTATTTATTATTTCTTTTATCATTGTTCTCCAATGAGTACGTTTTTTTAATTTTTTTTTTTGAATTTTCATCATAATTTTTTGTTCATCTAACATAAACTCTTTAATAAAAAATAAAAAACAAATATTAATAATGTTAGAAGTAAAATAATATAGAGATAGACCAGAAGCATAACTATTTATAAACAATAACATTAAAATTGGCATTAAATATAATATAAAATTTATATCAGGAATAGAACTATTATCATCTTGTGAAAGATCTTTTTTTCCATTATTGCTTAATTTTGTATAAACTAATAAAGCTAATGAATATAATAAAGTGAGTAAACTAACGTGATTTCCATAAAAAGGAATAAAAAAAGGTAATTTAAAAATAGAATCATATGATGTTAAATCTTCTACCCATAAAAAAGATTTTCCTCTCAAATTTATTATAGTAGGAAAAAATTTAAACAACGAATAGAAAATAGGAATTTGAAATAATGTAGAAATACATCCAGACATTGGATTAATTCCTACTTTTTTATACAGTTCCATCATTTCTCGTTGTTTTTTCAAAGTATCTTCATTATTTATATATTTTTTATTTAACTCTTTTATTTCTGGACGAATCAATTTCATTATTGCACTTAATTTATATTGTTTATAAGTAATTGGAAATAATATAAGTTTCACTACAATAGTCATTAAAATAATAATAAGACCATAATTCAAATTTGTTTTTTCTAAAAATTGAAAGATTATTAAAAAAAAATATTTATTAATCCATTTTAAAAAACCCCATCCAAATGGAATAATATTTTCAAATCCATTTTTATATTCTTTTAAAAAATTAAAATCCAAAGGACCAAAATAAAAACGAGAAGAAAAATAAAATTCTTTATTTTTTTTTGTGTTATTTATTAATGTGTGAAATTGAATTTTTTTTAGAAAAATTCCTGAATAACAATTTTCAGATCTAACATAAATATTTTTTAATGTTTTATTGGGAATAAATATAAAAGAAAAAAATTGTTGTTTATTAGCGATCCAATTTATATTGGATATATTTTTTTCCTCTGTTTTTTTTTCAGATAAATATTTTACAGACGTCGAATTATTAACAGAATAATATACTTGAGTATATGAATTTTCCCAATTTCTATCCTTCTCCAAAGAGAATATTTTTTGTTCCAAATTTATAGAAACAGATTTACTAAAAGGAAAACAATTTATAGTTCTGGCATAAAAACCAATATGGTATTGATTATCTTTACCCATGATATATATATAATCTAAAAATCCTTTTCCATAAGGATTTTTAGCTCTCATAATAAGAATATTAACTCCCTTTTTATTTTTTAAAAAAAAAGGTTTAAAAATTAAATTTTTTGTATTAATACTTAAACCTTTTTTATTAGAAAAAGACATATCATATAAGAGACTAGAATTTTTTACCAAAAAAAGATTTTTTGAATGAAATGCTAAAGTACCATCATAAGCTTTATATTTTTTTAAAAAAACTTCACGAATCATCCCTCCTATACGAGAAATTTTCAATTTTAAAACATTATTTTCTAATAAAAAAGAACCATTTTCCCCCCTTTTTTTTTCTTCTAAAAGAATAATTTTTTTTGAAATATAAAATTTTTTATTATTATTTTTTTTGGGTTCTTGATTACTAAAAAAATAAGTAAAAACTGTTAAAATAAATAGTATAAGAAATAGTCCTATCATAGAACTATAATCTAATTTTTTATCCTTCATATACAAGAAGAATTCTGGATATTAAAAAATTTATAATTTTTAGAAACTTGTACAAAGTTAGTAAATAAAGGATGAGGATTTGTTACTGTACTTTTATATTCTGGGTGGTATTGAACTCCCAAAAAAAAAATATGATTTTCCAATTCCAAAGCTTCTACTAAACCTGTATCTGGATTTATTCCAACAGCTTTCATTCCAGCATTTGAAAAATATTCTAAGTAACTATTATTAAATTCATATCTATGACGATGTCTTTCAAATACCTCTTTTTTACCTCCATAAATAGAAGATATTTTTGATCCTTCTACGAAAGAACATTTCCAATTTCCTAAACGCATAGTTCCTCCTTTATGAGTTAATTTTTTTTGTTTTTTCATTAAACTTATCACTGGATGAGAAGTATATGGATTTGTTTCGTAACTTTCTGCTTTTTTAAATCCTAATACATTTCTAGCAAATTCTATAACAGCAATTTGCATACCTAAACATATACCAAAAAATGGTATTTTATTCTCTCTTGCATATTTTGCAGCAAGTATTTTTCCTTCTATTCCTCGATTACCAAATCCTGGAGCTACCAAAATTCCTGAAATACCATCAAAATATTTTTTAATATTTTTTTCTTTTATCGTTTCCGAATAAATCCATTTTATTTTAACATAAGTTTCATTTTCCGCTCCTGCATGAATTAAAGCTTCTGTTATTGATTTGTAAGAATCATGTAAAGAAACATATTTTCCAACTAATGCTATTTGTGTTTCATATTTTGGATTCTTATATTTTTTTACAAAAAAATTCCATTTTTTTAAATTTGGAGACAAAATAGTAGATAAATTCAAATTATTTAACACCACTTTATCAAAATTTTGTAAATGCAATAAAAAAGGAATTTCGTATATAATTTTAGTATCAATTGATTCTATAACATGTTTTGGTTTTACATTACAAAATAAAGCTAATTTTTTTCTAATATTTTTAGATATATGTTTTTCTGTTCTACAAACAATAATATCTGCTTGTATCCCATTTTCCATTAAATTACGAACAGAATGTTGTGTTGGTTTCGTTTTAATTTCTCCAGTTACTGTTACGTACGGTAACAAAGTTAAATGAATAACTAATCCGTTAAATTTACCTAATTCCCATTTTAATTGACGTACAGATTCAATATATGGTAAACTTTCTATATCTCCGACAGTCCCACCTATTTCTGTAATAATAATATCAGAATTTTTAGATTTTCCAACTTTTTTAATACGTCTTTTAATTTCATCAGTTATATGAGGAATAACCTGGACCGTTTTCCCTAAATAATTTCCTTTTCTTTCATTATCTATAACTGTTTTATATATCAATCCAGATGTTACATTATTTTCTTTAGTAGTAGGTTGATTTAAAAATCGTTCATAATGTCCTAAATCTAAATCTGTTTCTGCTCCATCTTCAGTAACAAAACACTCTCCATGTTCATAAGGATTTAAAGTTCCTGGATCTATATTAAAATAAGGATCTAATTTCATAATTGAAATTTTATATCCCCTAGCTTTTAATAACATTCCTAACGAAGCCGAAACGATTCCTTTTCCTAAAGATGAGGTTACCCCTCCTGTAACAAAAATATATTTTATCCCCATTATGAAGAATATAAATTAACAATTTTTTTTATAAAAAAGTTAATTATAACGAATAAATTTTATTTCACAGAATGTGAATTTTTAATAATAAGAATTTATGATTTTTTTTTTATATTTACCAAATATGGAGCAAGTTCTACACAATCAGCTCCCTATAAATCCTCCAGGGTGGGAACACAGCAAAGGTCAATAGGTTGTAGCGATGTGATGTAGTTTTGCTTGCTCCTTTAAAAAACATAGTAACTTTTAAAAATATAGTAGCTATGGAATAAAAATTTATGGAAGACTTATTAAAATGTAATTTTTGTGGTAGAAAAAAAAATGAGATAACTTTTCTTATATCTGGAATAAATGGACATATTTGCAATTATTGTATAGAAAAAACTTATTCCATAATTCATAAAAAATTTTCAATAAAAAATGATGAAAAAATAAATGTACCTACCATAGAAATAAAAAAACCTAAAGAAATAAAATCATTTTTAGATAAAAATGTAATAGGACAAAATGAGGCTAAAAAAATAATTTCAGTAGCTGTATATAATCATTATAAACGGATTATTCAAGGGGATGTTTCAAAAAATAAAAATGAAAATACAGAAGAAAATGTAGAAATAGAAAAATCAAATATATTGTTAATTGGAAATACTGGAACAGGAAAAACATTATTGGCAAAAAGTATATCAAAACTTTTAAAAGTTCCTTTTGCAATAGCTGATGCTACCACTTTAACTGAAGCAGGATATGTAGGAGAAGACGTAGAATCTATTTTAACAAGATTATTACAATCAGTTAATTATGATATTCATTCTGCAGAAAAAGGAATTATTTTTCTAGATGAAATAGATAAAATATCTAGAAAAAATAATAATCCTTCTATTACTAGAGATGTTTCTGGAGAAGGAGTTCAACAAGCTTTACTTAAAATATTAGAAGGGTCAGTCATAAATGTACCTCCACAAGGAGGGAGAAAACATCCAGATCAAAAAATGATTCAAATAAATACTGAAAATATATTATTTATAGCTGGAGGGACTTTTGATGGAATAGAAAAAATTATTTCTGATAGAATTGAACAAATATCTATAGGTTTTTTAACTAAAGAAAAACAAAAAGAAAAAAATAATAATTATTTTTTAAAAAATATTATAGCTATAGATCTTAAAAATTTTGGATTAATTCCTGAACTTATAGGAAGATTTCCTGTAATAACTTATTTAAATCCATTAAATAAAAATATGTTAAAAAAAATATTGGTAGAACCTAAAAATGCTTTAATAAAACAATATAAAAAATTATTTTATATGGATAAAATATCTATGAATATAACAGATGAAGCATTGGATATTATAGTAGATAAAACTTTTCAATTAGGAATTGGAGCTAGAGGATTGCGAACTTTTTGTGAAAAAATATTTTTAGATTATATGTTTAATATAGAAAATATACAACCTATTTTAAATATAGATAAAAATATTGTTTTGAAAAAACTTTCTTTTTCTTAATTTTTTATTAATTCCCATAGTTTTTTTTTAAGTTCTATTAATCCTTCTTTTGTAAAAGAAGAAAAAAATATAATATCTAAATTAGAAAATATTTTTTTTATTTTATTTTTTGTTTCTGAAGAAATTAAATCTGATTTAGAAATTGCTAATAATCGTTTTTTCTTTAAAAGACTTGAATTAAATTTTTTTAGTTCATTTAGTAAAATAAAATATTCTTTTTTCTTATTTTTTGTTTCTGAAGAAATTAAAAACAATAAAATAGAATTTCGTTCTACATGCCTTAAAAAATAATATCCCAATCCTTTTCCATCAGATGCTTTTTCTATAATTCCAGGAATATCTGCTATTATAAAAGAATTAAAATCCATTTTTACCGCACCTAAATGTGGTTCTTTAGTAGTAAAAGCAAAATTTCCTATTTTTGGTTTAGCTTTTGTTATAACAGAAAGCAAAGTAGATTTTCCTACATTAGGAACTCCTATAATACCTACATCTGCTAAAATTTTTAATTCTAAAAAAATCCAATAACCTTTTGTTTTCATTCCTGGTTGTGCATAATAAGGAGATTGATTAATTGAATTTTTAAAAAAAGAATTTCCTTTTCCCCCTTTTCCTCCTTCAAATAAAATTTTTTTTTGAAAACTTTTATTAATTTCTGTTATAATATTTTTTTTTTGATCTTTAACTATAGTTCCTATTGGAACTTCTATTAATAAATCTTTTCCATTAGATCCAGTTATATTATTCCTTTTTCCAGAAAATCCTGATTTTGCGATCCAATGTTTATTATATCTTAAATGAAAAAAAGTATGAATATGATAATTTCCTTGAATAACAATATTTCCTCCTTTTCCTCCTGATCCTCCATCTGGTCCTCCTTTAATTATATTTTTATCTCTATAAAAATGAATACATCCAGCTCCTCCATCTCCACTTTTACAATAAATTTTTATAAAATCAATAAAATAATTTTTCATAGTTTTTATTATAAATTCATTATTTTTTTTTCTATAAAAAAAGAAATTTTTTTTATGGGGAAAGAAGCATTTAATTTTATAATATTTTTTCCATATTTATCATTATTCCAAATAAAAGCCGTTTCTTTATTATATTCTTCAATTCTTTTATTAACTGTAATAATATCCGTATCATCATTACGATGACTTATTTTTCCTCTTTTTAATAATCTATTTATTATTAATTTTTCTTGAATAAAAAAATGAAAAATAATATTTATATTTCCTAAATAAAATTTTTTTAATATTTCTTTTAAAGATAAAATTTGATTTTTAGTTCTAGGATATCCATCATAAATAATTCCTTTAGCATGAAAATGTTTTTGAACTTCTATATTCAACATTTTTGTGGTTATAAAATCAGGAACTAATATTCCTTTATTTATATAACAACTAGCAAGTTTTCCTAACTTCGTTTTTTTTTTAATATTATCTCTAAATATCATACCAGTAGATAAGTGTATAAAATCAAATTTTTTTGCTATTATTTGAGCTTGAGTTCCTTTTCCACATCCTGGAGGACCAAACAATATAATGTGTATCATAAAAAAAATTTTTATTATAAATCTTTATGTAAAAAAAAATACACTATAAAGTAAGGTTATGGTATAGTGCAATTATTATATGCAATTATTATAAATGAATAGCTTTTCCATAAGCATGAGCTATGGCTTCTAAAATAGATTCACTTAATGAAGGATGAGGATGTATACTTCCTAAAATTTCATAACTAGTTGCTTCTAATTTTCTAGCAACTACTACTTCAGAAATCAAATCCGTAACGTTATTTCCAATCATATGACAACCTAACCATTCATCATATTTTGCATCAAAAATTACTTTAACAAAACCATTAGTATTTTCATCAGAAATCGCTCTTCCAAGAGCACTAAATGGAAATTTACCTACTTTTATTTGAAATCCTTTTTTTTTAGCCTCTTTTTCAGTATAACCTACTGAAGCTATTTCAGGAAACGAATAAACACATTTTGGAACATTATTGTAATCTATATTATGACAATTCAACCCTTTTATATTTTCAATGCAATTTATTGCTTCATGTGAAGCAACATGAGCTAAAGAAGGAGTTGAAATTACATCTCCAATAGCATAATATCCATCTATATTTGTCCTATAATTCTCATCTACAACTATAAATCCTTTTTCAATCTGAACGCCTATTTCTTTTAATCCAATTAATTGAATATTAGGAATAATTCCTATAGCATATAATACGATATCTGTTTCTAAAATAATATTACCTATAGAAGTTTTAACATCCATAGTAATAATACCATTATTATGATTTATTTTTTTTATAGAAGAAGATGTATAACTTTTTATTCCCATTTTTTCAAAAGAATATTTCAAGTAATCAGATATTTCATCATCTCCATTTGGAAAAAGTTTTGGACAAATTTCTATAATAGTAACTTTTGTCCCCATAGAATGATAAAAATAAGCAAACTCTAATCCAATAGAACCAGAACCTATAATAATTATTCTTTTTGGTAATGAAGATAAAGAAAGTGCTTCTCTATATGTTATGATTTTTTCTCCATTATATTGAAACTTTTTTTCTATTTTAGGAATAGCTCCAGTAGCAATAATAATATGTGTAGCCGAATACTCGCCTATATTTTTTTCATTTTTTAAAACATCAATTTTTTTTTGTTTTTTTAATTCAGCAGTTCCATGAATAACATGAATTCCATTTTTTTTCATTAAAAATGAAATTCCTTTTTTTATTTTATCTACTACATTTCTACTTTTAGAAATAATTTTAGGATAATCTATTTTAATTTGATGATTATTTATTCCAAATAAATCTCCATTTTTTTTGATAGATTCTAATATTTTTGCATTTTTTAAAAGAGATTTGGTAGGAATACAGCCCCAATTTAAACAAATTCCTCCAAGAGATTCTTTTTCTATTATAGCTGTTTTCATTCCTAATTGTGCAGCACGTATAGATGCTACATAACCACTAGGGCCGCTTCCCAAAACAATAATATCAAAATGCATAATAATTTAAATCTTATAAAATGTTAAATTTACAGATTTTATAGAAAAAAAAACACAATTCGTAATTATAATAAAAATATTATAAATTTGCACTAAATATAGGATGTATATGAAATTTTTTATAGATACAGCTAATTTAGAAGAAATTAATAAAGCTAGATTGTTAGGAATATTAGATGGAGTAACAACAAATCCATCTTTAATTGCAAGGGAATCTATTTTTAATCAAAAAGAAATTGATAATCATTATATATCCATATGTAATCTTTTAAAAAATGAAGAAGATGTAAGCGCAGAAGTTATTAGTAATAATTATACAGAAATGATTAGAGAAGGGGAAAAACTTTCCCTTTTACATCCAAAAATTGTAGTAAAAATACCTATGACAGAAAATGGAATTAAAGCTATAAAGTATTTTTACAAAAAAAAAATTAAAACTAATTGCACTCTTGTTTTTACTCCCGGACAAGCTATTTTAGCGGCAAAAGTAGGAGCTTATTATGTTTCTCCATTTATAGGAAGAATAGATGATATATCTTATAATGGATTAAATATTATAAAAGAAATAAAAAATATATATGATAATTATCATTTTAAAACAAAAATATTAGCTGCTTCTATACGTAATCCTTTACATATAATAGAATGTTCAAAAATTGGTATTTTTGCTATAACTTCTCCTATAAATGTTATAAAAACTTTATTATATCATCCGTTAACAAATATAGGATTAGATAAATTTATAAAAGATTACAATAAGAAATTTTAATTTTTTTTTCTAATAAATATTGTATAGAAATAGATGTAGCTTTTGGAAGTTTTTCATAAAATTTTGATAACTCTATTTGTTCCTTATTTTCAAAAATTTCTTCTAAATTATTTTTATGCATAAAATTAAATTCCTCCAATTTATTGTCTAAATCTTCCTTAATTTTATCGTTAATTTTTTTACTTATAATCTCTAATATGCATATAGTTTCATATATATTTTTTTTTAAAATTTTTTCTAATTTTACACGATCTATCGTTTCCGTATTTATAGAAGCATTAATACCACTAATAAAATTCATATATTTTTTAATTTTTTATATAAAAATTTTAATTTTTTTGCATTAGATAAATGAGAAAAATATTTCATATATTCTTCATAAGACCTAAAAAAATCCTTTTTTTTAGATAATTTATATTGAGATAAACAAATTTTATATAAAATTTGTTCCTTAAAAAAACCATCTGGAAAATTTTTTATAAGATTTTTAAAATAAATTAAAGAAACCTGATATCTCCCCATTAAAAAATAAGAATCCGCTATATTATAATTTTTATCTTCTATTTTTTTTAATAAATCGTTCAGCAATCTATAAGCTTCTTTAACATTACAACTATTTGGATATTCTCGAATAAATTGATTAATTTTGTTAATAGCAACACAAGTTTTTGTTTTATCTAAATCAAAATTTATAGAAGAATAATAATAATTTTTCCCACTTTTAAATAAATCTTCTTCATTTTTATTTATATCAGAAAAAATTAAACAACCATTAAAAATAGTTATAATTATTATTAACAATAAAATAATTCTAAAATTCACTATTTTTTTATATGAATATTTTTAATATCTCTGTCCAATAAATACAAACCTCCTCTATCTTCTCCTATTAACTCCATTTTGTCTAAAACCATTCTAATTAAAGCTTCCTCTTCTATTTGTTCTTCTACATACCATTGTAAAAAATTATATGTAAAAAAATCTTTTTCTTTTAAAGATAATTCTACTAAAAGGTTTATTTTATTGGATATTTTTTTTTCATGTTCAAATAATTTTTTAAATAATTCTTTTAAAGATCCATATGTAATTTTTTTAATGCAAACATTATCTATAACTACGTTTCCTCCTCTTTTATTAATATATCTTATTAATTTTAACATATGCATTCTTTCTTCATGAGAATGATCATATAAAAATTCACATATTCCTTCAAAACCTTTTTTTTCTACCCAAGATGCCATAGACAAATATAATTGAGAAGACTCATATTCTCTATTTAATTGTTTTATTAAACCTATTTGTATTTTATCACTAAACATGTCAATTTATGCTATGATTTCTTATTTTTTTCAATAAATGTAGCATTTTCTTTTTTAAAGCAGGTGTTCCTATTAATAAAGGTAATCTAACATAGCTATTACATATTCCTATTATACTTAAAAAAGTTTTTATCCCTGTAGGATTTCCTTCCTCATAAATAAGATCTATCATTTTAATTATTTTATAAAAAATAGAAAAAGCTTCTTCCACTTTATTATTTTTTGCGAAGGATACCATTTTAGAAATAGAAGAAGGGAACCCTTGAGCAATTACGGAAATAACGCCTTCTCCTCCTCCTAATAAAACAGGTAAAGTTATAAAATCATCTCCTGATATAACACTAAAATTTTTTGGTTTTTTTTCAATAATTTTATAAGATTGTAAAATATTTCCAGAGGCTTCTTTTATTCCTATTATTTTTTTTTTATTAGCTAATCGCAAAACAGTTTCAGGAAGAATGTTAGATCCTGTTCTTTTGGGAACATTATAAATAATAATATTTATTTCTGTATAATTAATTATAGATACAAAATGCTGATAAATACCTTCTTGAGATGGTCTATTATAATAAGGAGAAACGGATAAAATAGCATAAAAATCGGATGAATTTTTAATTTTATTTATTTCTTTAATAACATTTTTTGTATTGTTTCCTCCTATTCCTAATATTAAAGGAAGTTTTTTATAATTTGCGCTTTGAATACATTGAATAACATCTTGTTTTTCTTCTTTTTTCAAAGTTGCTGTTTCAGCTGTTGTTCCTAATGCAACTAAATAATCTACTTCATTGTCCTCCACGTATTTTACAAGTTTTTCAATACCATTGAAATCTATTTTTCCATCCTTTTTAAAAGGAGTAACTAACGCTACACCTGTTCCATATAATTTTTTCATAAATTACTACATTATGTGATAAATTATGTGATAAATATTTATTTGAAATATCATTAATTATTATTTTAAAAAACAGATGTAAGCGTGCATAAAAAATTAAAATAATAAAATGAATATCAATATCTTTTTGTTCTTGGCCTAGCTGCAGAAACAATAATATTTCTTCCCATAAATTCCGTTCCATTTAATTTTTCTATAGCTTGTTTAGCATTTTCTTCATTAGACATTTCTATAAAACCGAAACCTTTACTTCTTTTATTTGAGGTAGACTCATCAAAAATTATTTTAACATGAGTTACTTCGCCTATAGATTCAAAATATTTCTTTAATTCTTGTTCTGTCATATCATAAGATAAATTACCTACGTATAATTTCGTATTGTCCATATTAAAAATAAATTGTTTTAAAAGCAAATTTAGATAAATATTTTTTCTAAAAAAGAAAAATGTATTACTTAAACTTATTAAAATTAAACGGGGTTATTGATATTTTTTATCTTAAATAGATAAATTTTTTTCATGAATTATAAAGAACAATTTTAATGAAAAATTCTTTTATTGTATCATCATTATTGGATAATGATTTTTATAAATTTACCATGCAAAATGCTGTGATAAAATTATTTCCATTAGTAAAAGCTAAGTATAAATTTATCAATAGAGGTCAACATTCTTTTCCAAAAAATTTCGATAAAATTTTAAAAGAAAATTTGAATAAAATGGCTTATTTAAAGCTTTCAAATGAAGAAAGAACTTACTTAGAAAAGTTTTGTCCTTATTTAGATTCTTCCTATTTAGATTTTTTAGATAAATATCAATATAATCCAAAAGAAGTAAATATATCTCAAAAAGGAAAAAATATACAAATGAATATTGAGGGGGCATGGAGTAGCACCATATTATGGGAAGTCCCTTTAATGGCTATCATTTCTGAATTATATTACAAATTAACAGGAGCTATTCCTATATCAAATAAAAAAATTATAATTTTAACTAAAAAAAAAATAAAAAAATATAAAAAATTAAATGTAAAAATTGGAGAATATGGGACAAGAAGAAGATTTTCTTATCAAGTACATAAATTAATATTAAAAATATTAATAGAAGAAGGATATCCTATTTTTATTGGAAGTAGTAATGTACATTTTTCTCATATTTACTCCATAAAACCAATAGGGACTTTAGGTCATGAATGGATCATGTTTCATGCAGCAAAATATGGATTTAATATAGCAGATCGGATAGCAATGGAAAATTGGATAAAAATTTATAAAAAAAATTTAGGAATTGCTTTATCTGATACATATACATCTCCAATTTTTTTCCAAAATTTTAATAAAAAACTAGCTAATACTTTTAAAGGAGTTCGACATGATAGTGGAGACCCCATTTCTTTTATAAAAGAAACCATTAAACATTATAAAAAATTTAAAATAAATCCTATTAAAAAAAAAATTATATTTTCTGATAATTTAAATCCATGTAAAGTTGCTAATATTTCTTCTTTTTGCAAAAAAAAAATTAATCCTTATTTTGGAATAGGAACTCATTTTACTAATGATGTAGGCCTTTCTCCCATGAATATGGTAATAAAAATGGATAAGACACTTCCAGTTATAGAAAAAAAAAATAAAAATAATTGGATTTCAGTAGTGAAACTTTCTAATGTTGAAGAAAAATCAACTGGAAAAAAAAATATGATTTTTTTAGCAAAAAAAAATCTTCATTTATAACAAACATTTTTATTTATTATGACATAATGACATTTTATTTTTTACCTTTATTAAAAATTATGTAATGAAAAAAAATAAAACAAAATTATTTTACATAGAAAACTATGGATGTCAAATGAATGTATCCGATAGTGAAATCATTACTTCTATTTTATTAAAAAATGGATATGTATTATCCGAAAGTTTAGAAAAAGCAAATATTATTTTATTAAATGCTTGTTCTATTAGAGAAAAAGCAGAATTAACTATAAAAAAAAGATTAGAACAATTACAATATCTTAAAAAAGAAAAAGATAAAAAAACTATATTTGGAGTTGTAGGTTGTTTTTCAATACCAATAAAAAACTTTCTTTTTAAAGAAAAAATAATAGATTTTTTGGTAAATCCTGATTCTTATAAAGAAATATCTAATATTATTTCTTATGCAATGATGGGTAAAAAATATTTTTTTATTGAAAATAAAAATGAGACATATGCAGATATAATTCCATTTCATTTAAATAAAAATAAGATAACAACATTTTTAAGTATAACAAGAGGATGCAATAATATGTGTACGTTTTGTATCGTACCTTTTACTAGAGGAAGAGAAAAAAGTAGTAATCCATATTTTATAATTAATGAATGTAAACGTCTGTATAAAAATGGATATAAAGAAATTACTCTTTTAGGACAAAACGTTGATTCTTATCGATGGAATGAAAATTTTTTAAATGAAAATATAAAAAAAATAGAAATAGATTTTTCTAATCTTTTATATTTAATAGCTAAAGAAATTCCTTTTATGAGAATAAGATTTTCTACATCTAATCCTCATGATATGTCGGATAAAGTATTAAAAGTCATTTCTAAATTCCCTAATATTTGTAAACATATTCATTTACCTGTTCAATCTGGAAGTAATAAAATACTAAAATTAATGAATAGAAAGTATACACGTGAAAAATATCTTTCTTTAATTCATAAAATTAAAACTATAATACCTGAATGTTCTATATCTCATGATATTATTACAGGATTTTGTAATGAAGAAGAAAAAGATCATAAAGATACTATTAGTTTAATGAATGAAGTAAAATATAATTATGGATATATGTTTTACTATTCTTCTAGACCTGGGACTTATGCATATAGAAAATTAAAAGATAATGTACCTATTAATGTAAAAAAAAAACGATTAAAAGAAATTATAGATTTACAAAAAAAACATTCATTTTTTAGAATGAAAAAATACTTAGGAGAAGTACAAGAAGTTTTAATAGAAGGGGAATCTAAAAAAGATTCTCAATATTGGTATGGAAGGAATACACAAAATATTGTTGTAGTTTTTCCAAAAAAAAATAATAAAATAGGAGACATCGCTTTTGTAAAAATAACAAAAACCACATCTGCTACTTTAATAGGAAAATAGAAAAAATCTTTTTAAGATGTAAAAAAATAAAAACAATGGAATCTATCCAAAATATAAAACAAAAATTTGGAATTATTGGATATGATTATGCTTTACATAGAGCCTTAGAAAAGGCAATACAAGTAGCCCCTACTGATATTTCTGTTTTAGTTCTTGGAGAAAGTGGAGTAGGAAAAGAATTCATTCCAAAAATTATTCACCAATATTCTTGTAGAAAACATCATTCTTATATAGCTGTTAATTGTGGGGCAATTCCAGAAGGAACAATAGATAGTGAACTTTTTGGACACGAAAAAGGTTCTTTTACAGGCGCTACTAGTATGCGAAAAGGTTATTTTGAAGGAGCTAATGGTGGAACTATCTTTTTAGATGAAGTAGGAGAATTACCTTTAACTACACAAGTACGTCTTCTTAGAATTTTAGAATCTGGAGAATTTATTAAAGTAGGGTCTTCTAATATTCAAAAAACCAATATACGTATTGTAGCGGCTACTAATTTAAATATGATAGAGTCTATACAAAGAGGAAAATTTAGAGAAGATTTATATTATCGTCTTAATACAGTACAAATTAATGTACCACCTTTACGTTTTCGTAAAAACGATATAAAATTTTTATTTAAAAAATTTTCTAATGATTTTGCTGAAAAATATAATATGCCACCTGTAACTCTTACAGATGAATCTATAAAATATTTAGAAAATTATTCTTGGCCAGGAAATATTAGACAATTAAAAAATCTTATAGAACAAATTTCTGTAGTAGAAACAAAACGTGAAATTCAAGAAAAAAAATTAAAAGAATATATTCCAGAAAATATTCCTTCAATATCTTTTTCTCATTCTTCCCATGAAACATTCTTTCATGATTTCTCTAGTAGAGAAAGAGACTTTTTTTATAAAATTTTATTTGATATGAAAAAAAATTTAAATAATTTGAAAGATATTACTTTTCAATTAATAAAAAATAATAAAAATTCTAGATTTTTTGAAAAAAATCAACAACTTATGGAAAAAGTTTTTGGAAAAATGATTCGTAATAGTGATAATTCTATTTTTCAATTAGAAGATTCATCTAAATCTTCATCCGAAGAAGATTTAGATTATGAAGAAGTAGAAGAAGATTCTTCAAAAAATGAATCCACTTCTTTTTCTTTACAAAGAAAGGAAGTAGAATTTATTCAAAAAGCACTAAAAAAAAATAATGGAAAAAGAAAACAAGCAGCAAAAGAATTAGGAATTTCAGAAAGAACATTATATAGAAAAATTAAACAATATGGTTTATAAAAAAAATTTTTTATTGTTTATTTTATTTTTTTTTTCCAGTTGTTATCATCCTTCTATTTCATCTTTTTTTGATATAAAAAAAACAATAGAAATAGGAGAATTTTCAGAAAAAATAAATATTCCTAGAAGATCTATTTCTTTTGATTTCAAAAGATATATTGAAGATTATATAATGAAACATCGTCCTTCAAATTTAGTTTTAAGAAATGGAGATGTTGTTTTAGAAGGTATATTTTTAAAATATGCAATTTATCCAGGAAAAAATTATCCATTAAAAAAAATTCAAATTACGGCAAAAATATACTATAAAGATAATTTTGAACCAGAAAAAAGTTGGGAGCAATGTTTTGTTATTTCAGAAGAATTTTATCATAAAAAAAATTTATTTTTAAAAAAAACTATTGATAAAATTATAGAAAAACTAACAATTCAAGTATATCATCAAATTTTTAGTGATGATAATTGGTAATTATTTGGTAATTATATGGAAAATATATTGACAACTATATTTGGATTTTTTATTATAATGGCATCTCTATTGCTTATATTAATAATTTTAATACAAAATCCTAAAAAAGAAAGTATTCATCAATCTTTTATGGATAAAAATTTTAGATTTTTTGGTATTAAAAGAACAAATACATTTTTGGAAAATGTCACTTGGTTTTTATCCATTATTATATTTTTTTTAATTTTATTTTTTAATTTAATCCTTAAATCAAAATATTGAATATAATATGTCATTATGACATTAAATATTACTTAAATGAAAAAAAAACGAGTATTTTTTATTTGGCATGTTTTTGGCTTTGAACGATTAGTATCGTTAACCTTAAAAATTATTTAAATATGGTGGAAGTAAAAATTAAACCTTTAGCGGATCGTGTTCTTGTACAACCTGATCCTGCTGATACAAAAACAGCTTCAGGAATAATAATTCCTGATACAGCAAAAGAAAAACCACAAAAAGGAACTATCATAGCAGTAGGAAAAGGAAAAAAAAATGAACCTATGACTCTAAAAGAAGGAGATAGAATTTTATATGGAAAATATTCTGGAACAGAATTAAAATGGGAAGGTGAAGAATATCTCATAATGCGAGAATCTGATGTAATAGCTATCATATGATCATATTTGTTAATTTATTTAAAATCTAAAAAATTATGGCAAAAGATATTAAGTTTGATATTGAAGCAAGAGATAAACTAAAAAAAGGAGTAGATGCATTAGCTAATGCCGTAAAAGTTACTTTAGGACCAAAAGGTCGTAATGTAGTATTACAAAAATCATTTGGAGGGCCTCAAGTAACTAAAGATGGAGTTACTGTAGCTAAAGAAATTGAATTAGAAGATCCTATAGAAAATTTAGGAGCTCAAATGGTTAAAGAAGTAGCTTCGAAAACTAATGATGTAGCAGGAGATGGAACAACAACGGCGACCGTATTAGCTCAAGCTATTGTTAGAGAAGGATTAAAAAATGTAGCAGCTGGAGCAAATCCTATGGATTTAAAAAGAGGAATAGATAAAGCTTTGGCAGTAGTCATTTTAGATTTGAAAAGACAATCTAGAGAAGTTGGAGGAAATACAGAAAAAATAAAACAGGTAGCTTCTATTTCTGCAAATAATGATGAAAAAACTGGGGCTTTAATAGCTGATGCTTTTGAAAAAGTAGGAAAAGAAGGAGTTATTACAGTGGAAGAAGCCAAAGGAACAGATACATCGGTAGACGTTGTTGAAGGAATGCAATTTGATAGAGGTTATCAATCTCCATATTTTGTAACAAATACTGAAAAAATGATAACAGAATTTGATCAACCTCAAATTTTATTATCTGATAAAAAAATAGCGGCAATGAAAGATTTATTGCCTATATTAGAACCTGTTGCTCAATCTGGAAAACCTTTACTTATCATTTCTGAAGAAGTAGAAGGAGAAGCTTTGGCAACATTAGTAGTAAATAAAATTCGTGGAACTTTAAAAGTTGCAGCTATTAAAGCCCCTGGATTTGGTGATAGAAGAAAAGCTATGTTAGAAGATATAGCAATTTTAACAGGAGGAACCGTTATTTCTGAAGAAACAGGAAGTAAATTAGAAGATGTAAAATTAAATATGTTAGGTAAAGCAGAAAGAGTTCTTATAGACAAAGATAATACCACAATTGTTAATGGAGGAGGAAATAAAAAAGAGATAAGAGCACGTGTAGATCAAATTAAAGCACAAATAGAATCTACAACATCAGATTATGATAAAGAAAAATTACAAGAACGTCTTGCTAAATTAGCTGGAGGAGTCGCTGTACTTTATGTTGGAGCTGCATCTGAAGTAGAAATGAAAGAAAAAAAAGATAGAGTAGACGATGCTTTAAATGCTACAAGAGCTGCTGTTGAAGAAGGAATAGTAGCAGGAGGAGGAGTAGCTTTAGTTAGAGCTATTAAGTCTTTAGATCATAATATAAAAGGAGATAATCCAGATCAAGACACTGGAGTACAAATAGTAAGAAGATCTTTAGAAGAACCTTTACGTCAAATTGTAGCTAATGCTGGAGGAGAAGGTTCTGTTGTTGTAGCTAAAGTAGCTGAAGGTAAAGGAGATTTTGGATATGATGCTAAAATTGGAGAATATAAAAATATGATTTTGGAAGGAATTATAGATCCTACTAAAGTAGCTAGAGTTGCATTAGAAAATGCAGCTTCAGTATCCGGAATGTTGTTAACTACTGAATGTGTAGTTACAGAAATAAAAAAAGATGAAATAAACACAACACCTCCAATGCCTGGAGCTGGAGGAGGTGGAATGGGAGGAATGATGTAAATAAAAAAAAATAGTGTCTTTTCTTGGACACTATTTTTTTTATTTAAAACCAATTTTATAGTGTCTTTTCTTGGACACTATTTTTTTTATTTAAAACCAATTTTTTTGAATCTTCAATGTTTGCTCAATAACATCTCTTACGCATCCTCTTCCTCCTTTTTTTGGTGAAATATATTTAGATATATCTTTAACTTCTTGAACTGCATCTATTGGAGAACAAGGTAATGCTACAGATTTCATAATTTCAATATCCGGAATATCATCACCCATATAAAGAATTTTATTTTTGGTTAAATTTAATATGTTACAATATTCATCTAAATATCTTTTTTTATTATCGACACCTTGATAAATATAGCGAATATTCAAACCTCTTAAACGTCTAAAAACCATTAAATCGGAGCCTCTTGTAATAACACATAAATTATACCCCTTTTTTTTTGCTAATTGCATAGCATATCCATCTTTAGCAAACATTTGACGAACCATATTTCCATCTGGAAATAAATTTAAAGTGCAATTTGTTAATACTCCATCTACATCAAATATAAAAGTATTAATATCATTCATTATATTTATATAATTTCCACCCATAACATCAAAACATTTCCTTAAAATAATTTTTAAGGACACTAAATATAAAATTTTTTATATATCTTCAAAATTAATATTTGTAAAATCCTTTACTTCTGATGTTTTTTTTTGAGATTCTTTAATTTCTTGATTATATGTAGTATGGTTTTTAAAATCTTTTTGATGACGCTCCGAAATTACTTCTCTTCCTTTTTCATTTATAATAAATCGAATCATATCATCAAGTATACTTTGAAATTTTGAGAAATCTTCTTTATATAAATATATTTTATGTTTTTTATAAGTTACTTCTCCTGATTCAGAAAAATTTTTCTTACTTTCAGTGATAGTTAAATAATAATCACCAGCTCTTGTTTCTCTTGCATCAAAAAAATACGTACGACTACCAGTTTTTAGAGTTCGTGAACAAATTTCATTTCTTTCTTTAATGTTTTCTTTTTCGTCCATTTCAAAAAAATATTACTATATAAGCAAATCTAAAGAAAAAAAATGGTCCATACTATTTTTAGGAGGATTATTTTTTTTTTAAAATTTATAAAAAAATATTATGATTTTTTATTTTTGATATCTTTCCATTTTTTAATACAATAAATAAATCAAAATCAGATATATAAGAAATATCATGCGTAATAATAATGATAGTGCTGTTTTTCATTTTTTTTTTGATACAATGAATAATTAATTTTCTAGTTTTTTGATCTATAGCAGAAAAACTATCATCAAATATAAGAATTTTTGGATTTCTTATAAGAGCTCTTGCTATACATATTCTTTGTTTTTGTCCTCCAGATAAAGTAATTCCTCTTTCTCCTATAACTGTTTCATATCCATTTTTAAAATTTAATATATCATCTTCTATCATAGCTTTTCTAGCCGCATCATACACATTATATGGACAAACTTTTTTTATACTTCCTAAAGCTATATTATTATAAATAGAATCTGAAAATAAAAAAGATTCTTGTGGAACATAACCGATATGATTTCTAAAATCATATAAATTATGATTTTTCAAAGATAAATTATCCACTAATATTTCACCTTTATGTGGATCATATAAACGTGATATTAATCTACCAATAGTAGTTTTTCCAGATCCTGTTTCTCCTGTTAAAATTAAAGTTTCTCCCTTCATAAGGGTAAAAGATATTTTATTAATTATATGATTTTTAGTTTTTATTTTATTTTCATCAATAAAACTAACATTTTTAAATTGAACAGTGCCTAAAATTTTTTTTTTTATCAAATTTTTATTAAATATTCTTGGTTTTTCTTTTAAAAATTCACTTATCCTAATTTGTGATACTTTAGCTTTTTCTACAATAGAGACTACCCATCCTAATATAATAAAAGGAAAAATTAAAATATTAATATATGTAAAGAATTCAGCAATAGTTCCTATTTCTTTTATTTCTCCTTCAAAATATTTTTTTCCTCCAAAAAAAAGAATTAATAAATGACTAATTCCTATAAAAAATATAATAAAAGAAGATAAAATAGTATCAATTTTTGTTAATTCTATATTTTTTTTTTGATATTTTAAAACGATTTTTTTGTATTTTTCCTGAAAAAAAGGTTCAACAGCAAACGATTTTATAACATGAATTCCAGAAAAAGTTTCTTGAATAAAAGAACATATAAAAGACTGATAATTTTGTACCTCCTCACTTTTTTTAGTAATAAAAATGCTAATACAATAAATAAAAATAAAAAGAATAGGAATGGGAAATATTACATAAAAAGTTAATGTTTTATTAATTCTAAACATTTGTATAAAAACCATAAAAAAAAGAACCATAAGATTAACAAAATACATTATTCCAGGACCTATATATTGCCTTATAAAAGAAACATCTTCCGTAAGACGATTCATTAAATCTCCTGTAGAATTTTTTTTATAAAAAGACAAATTTAATTTTTGATAATGTGAAAAAATTTCATTTTTTATATCAAATTCTATCATTCTAGATGTTGTAATAATACATTGACGCATGTGATATTTTACAAATCCTCCTATAATTGGAACTATTAATATTATACTGGTATAAATACAAATATCTTTTTTTAAGAAAAAATAATTTTGTGTATTAGAAAAATTTGTAAATAAATTTTTAATTGTATTAATAGATTTTCCTATATAAGAAATAGGAAGTAAAGTTAAAATATTTGATATTACAATTAATAAAAATCCTATACACAAACGTAATTTGTATCTTTGACAATATTTTTTGCTAAAAGCAAATAAACCACTCATATAATATGCAAAAATACAAACTTTTTAAGTTTGATTTCTTATTTATATAATTGCAACAAAATTTTGTTGTATATAAAAATCAACATTTTTAATAAAAAATGTCTATAAGACGATACTTTAGAATAAGAGGTTTACAATTTTTATATGCTCAATATTTATCTAAAATGGATTCTAATCAAGTTGAAGTTAATATGCTTCAAAGTATTGAAGAATTACATAATTTATATATTTTTCTTCTTTGTTTAATTTTAAAAATTAGAGAAAACGCTATAAATTTTAAAAAAAATAAGCATAATGATTTTTTTATAAAAAAAATTGCATATAATTCCGTAATACAAATATTATCTAATAACAAATATTTAATAAAAGAATGTAATTCTTCAGAAAATTCTGGAAAAATATTGTGGAAAAAACAAAATGAATATATTTTTCTTTTTTTGAAAGAAATGCAAAAATCAACTTTATACAATAATTTTTGTGATAAAACTGATCTTTCTTTTGAAGAAGAAAAAAAATTTATTATAAAATATTACAAAAATTTTATTATTCCTAATAAAAGATTAATAGAATATATAGAAGATTTATATATTCATGGACAGGAAAATTTATGTATAGCTCATACCATGGTATGTAAAACTTTACGATTTATAAAACATTATACTCCAGTTAATTTTAAATTATATAATATTTATAAAAATGATGAAAATAAAAAATTTATTATTAAATTATATAGAAATACTATTTTTCATAAAAAGGAATTTAATGATTTAATTAATAATATATCAAATAATTGGGATATAAAAAGAATAGCAATTCTAGATTTAATTATATTACAAATGGCTATTTGTGAATTTTTGTATTTTCCTAATATTCCTCCAAAAGCGACAATGAATGAATATATAGAAATTACAAAAATATTTTGCATGGAAAAAAGCAAAATTTTTATTAATGGAATATTAGATCAAATATTTAAGCTTTTATACAAAAAAAAATAAAATATAGGAAAAATCCTTAAAATATATTTTATAGTTCACTATTTTTATATTTTTAAAATATTATTTTATGTTTTTTTTATTACAACAAAACTCTATTGCAAATACTATTTGGATGTTTGCATTAATTTTCATTATATTCTATTTTTTTATGATACGTCCTCAAATTAGAAAACAAAAAATTGAAAAAAAATTTCAAAAAAATTTAAAAAAAGGGAATAATATAGTAACAAATTCAGGAATACACGGTAAAATCATAGTTATTACAGATAACTTTTGTGTACTAGAAACAATTACAGGAAAAATAAAATTTGAAAAAAATACAATTTCCAAAGAATTAACCCAATTACGTTATAATAATAATGATGAAGATCAAAAAAAAGAAAAAGAAAAAAAATAAAGTTTATGTTAATAGGAATCACTGGAAAAATGGGATCTGGAAAAAGTTTATTTTCTTCTTTTTTTAAAAAAAAAGGAGTCCCTATATATTACTCGGATCAAAGAGGTAAAATATTAATGAATAAAATAAAAATTATAAAGAAAAATATTATAAAATTTTTTGGTAAAAATTCTTATAAAAAAGAAAAAATAAATAAAACTTTTTTATCAAAAATCGTATTTAAAAATCCTATAGCATTAAGATTATTATGCTCTATTGTTCATCCATGGATTTCTATTGATTTTAAAAATTGGAAATCTTCAATACAAAAAAAAACTTTATACATAATCAAAGAATCTGCTATTTTATTTGAAAGTGAAAGTTATAAAGAATGTGATTTTATTATTACTATAACTTCTCCTATAGAAAAAATGATTGAAAGAATAATAAAAAGAGATAATTTAAGTGAAAATCAAATTATCTATCGTTTAAAAAATCAAATATCTAATAAAAAAAGAGAAAAAAAATCTAATATGATTATTAGAAACCATTTATCTACAACTTATCTTCATTATAAAGCAGATAAAATACATGAATTATTAAAAAATTTATATTATTATGGGAAAAGGAGATAAAAAAACCAGAAGAGGAAAAATAAAAAATAAAACTTATGGAAATCTTCGTCCAAATCCAAAAAATGATAGAAAAAAGAAAAAAAAAATTATTCGTCTTTCTCCCCCGTAAGAAAAGATAAAAAATATATTAATTGTGCTAAACTTCCTAAAGCAGAGATAACATAAGTCATAGCTGCCCAATTTAAAGATTCTTTTGCTTTATTATATTCTTGATAATTTACTATATTTTTATTTTTCATCCAATTTAAAGCTCTATTACTTGCGTCAAATTCTATTGGTAACGTAATAAAAGAAAAACAAACAACTAAAAAAAATAATCCTATTCCTAATTTAAGTATAAAAGAATCTTTTCCACCTGAACTGTAAAAAATAGTCAATCCAGATATGATAGCAATGTTAGTAAACATAGAACTAAAATTTATAATAGGAATCAAATGATTTCGTAAACTCAATAAACTATAACCTAATTTATGTTGTAATGCATGTCCACACTCATGTGCAGCTACCGAAGCAGAAGCTGCTGTTTTTTCATAAAAAACTTTTTCGCTCAAATTGATTGTTTTATTTAAAGGATTATAATGATCTGTAAGATCTCCTTCAGTATAAAGAACATTTACGTCATAAATACCATGATCTGTTAGCATTTTTTCCGCTATTTCTTTTCCACTCATATTAGAATGTAAATAAAATTTGGAATAAATTCTGAATTTATTTTTTAATATAATATTCACAATAACACTTAATAAAAAAGTAGTCCCCAAAATAAAATAGTAAGTCATAGAATCTATTTTAAAACAAAATTATTAATTTATCAATTAAAATGAAAATATATATAAATTTATCTTTCAAACTTCTGATTATGAATATTCCAATAATAAACAATTTAAAAAGAGTCGTAATCATTGGCGCTGGATTTGCTGGATTACAAGTAGCAAAAAAATTGAGAAGAGATAAATTTCAGGTTATCCTCATCGATAAAAACAATTATCATACTTTTCAACCTTTATTATATCAAGTAGCAACAGCTGGATTAGAACCAGATTCTATAGCACATTCTATTAGAAATATTATAAAAAAAACAAAAAACTTTTTTTTTAGATTAGCTTATGTTCATTATATAAATACAGAAAAACAAAAAATATATACAAATATAGGAGATTTATCTTATGATTATTTAATTATAGCTACAGGATCTGTTACTAATTATTTTGGTAATAAAAATATTGAATTTTTTTCATTACCAATGAAATCTATCCCAGAAGCTTTAAATCTTAGAAGTCTAATTTTACAAGATTTTGAATCTGCTTTACTCATAAAAAATGATAAAGAAAGAGAAAGGCTTATGACTTTTGTTATTGTAGGTGGAGGGCCAACTGGAGTAGAACTTGCTGGAGCTTTAGCTGAAATGAAAAAATACATACTTCCACATGACTATCCAGATTTAAATATTCAATCTATGAATATTCATTTATTACAAGGGACTCCAAGACTATTAGATGGTATGTCAGAAAAATCAGCCAAACAAGCTTATAAAAATTTGAAAGAATTAGGTGTTATTATTTGGTTAAATTGTTTAGTTAAAGATTATGATGGAAAAATAGTTTTTATAGAAAAAAATAAAAAAATAGAATCCGCTAATGTTATATGGGCTGCAGGAGTAAAAGGAGCTATAATAAAAGGTTTTTTAAAAGAAGATATAAAAAGTAATAGAATTTTAGTAAACAATTATCTTAAAGCTATAAAATATAAAAATATTTTTGCTATTGGAGATATTGCTTATATGAAAAGCTATCCAAATGGACATCCTATGACAGCGCAACCTGCTATACAACAAGGTAATTATTTAGCAGAAAATTTTAATTCTTTTCAAGAAGAAAAAAAATGGATAAAACCTTTTATTTACAAAAATTTAGGTTCTATGGCAACTATAGGGAGAAATAAAGCAGTATGTGATTTTCCTTTTTTTAAATTAAAGGGTTTTTTAGCATGGATTGTTTGGATGTTTGTTCATTTAGTAAGTTTAGTTGGGTTTAGAAATAGAGTGATAGCCTTAACCAATTGGATTATTCAATATTTTCATTATAATAAAAGTGTACGTTTAATTATAAGACCATTTAATAGAAAAAATAGAAAAAAAAAGATCATTTAAAAACCAATTTAGAAAGAATATTTTTTATTTTATTTTCTGTTTCTATATATTCATGATTAACATTACTATTCATCGTAATACCACTTCCTGCATATAATGTTATTTCTTTCTTATTTTCTTTTATTCTTGCACACCTTAAATTAAGGTATAATTCCATATTTTTTTTATCTACAATTCCTATATATCCTGTATAAAAGTTCCTTTTATATTCTTCATGTTTTTGAATAAATTTTAAAGATTCTTTTTTAGGGAATCCGCATATAGAAGGAGTAGGATGCATCCGATTTAAAATTTCATAAAAATCAGGTTCTTTTAAAAAAGAAAAAGAAATTGGTGTTTTTAAATGTTTTAAATGACCTATTTTCTCTATTTTAGTTTTTTCTATAATAATGGATCCTTTATAAGATTTTAATAAATGAATAATATATTTTATTACAATTTGATGTTCTTTTATTTCTTTTTTGGTCCATTTATAGTTACCCCAAATAGTTCCTGCTAAAACTGATGTTTTAAATTCTTTTTTATTACATTTCATTAATAATTCTGGAGAAGATCCTATCCAAAATCCATGATCAACATCATACCAAAGACTAATAAAAGCATTAGGATAAGAAAAAATTAACTTTTTAAAAGTTTCTTTTAAAGAAAAATTTTGAAAAGAAATTTTTATAGATCGTGATAAAACTACTTTTTTAAAAAAACCTTTTTTAATATTTTTTATTGCTTTTTCTATTATATTTTTATATTTATAAGAAAAAATTAAAAAAGAAGAATTTTTGAAAAAAGTAAAATTATTATTATTATCTAATAAAGATTCTTTTATTTCTACAAAATAAATTTTTTTAGGTTTTATTTTTATCGTATAATTTTTATCAAAATCTTGAATTAAAAAAAATTTTTCTCCTTGAGAATCATAATGAGAATAAAAAAAAACTTTTTTTTCATTAGGTCTTCTAAAAAGAACAAAATTATTATGATCCCAATAATTTTTTATAATTTTTTTATATAAGGAAAAAATACTAATTTTTTTTATCATATTTTTTTTTTGAAATTATAATATTAGTCATTTTGCAAAAACTAATAATTTTTTTTTTTTCGTTATAAATATGAATTTTAATAACATGTAAAGTATTTCCCTTACAAATCATTTTAGCCTTTGAAAATAAAATTCCTTTTTTTATACTATGAATATGATTTGCAGAAATTTCAATATTAAAAACATTTATATTTTTTTTTTTATAAATATTAATAAAAGATAAAGAACTTCCTACACTTTCAGATAAAATCATTGTAGCTCCTCCATGAAGATATCCAAAAGGCTGTAACATTTTATTATTGATAGGCATTTTTGCTGTTAAAATATCTAATTTTGTGGATAAATAAATAAATTGAATATGCATATCACTTATCAAGGTATTTTTTTTTAAATTATTTAATTCATTTAATAATTTTTGAATTTTTTCTTTCATATAAAAAAACACTTAAAAAATTAAAATGCACATAAATTTATTGTACTAATTTACGTGACTTTTTTTTTGACTAAAAATAAAAATTAAAAATTAATGAATATGAAAAAAAAAAAAATAAATGATGATTTTATTCCTTTAATTGGAGAAAAAAATAAAATTATTGGTTTTGAAAAAAAAGAAAAAATTCATACAGAAGGATTATTTCATAGCGCTGTATCTGTATTTATTTTTAATATAAAAAATGATGATTTAATGTTACAAAAAAGGTCTTCCAAAAAATATCATTCTTCTATGCTTTGGACTAATACATGTTGTAGCCATCCTAAAAAAAATGAATCTGTTTTAATGGCAGCACATCGTTGTTTAATAGAAGAAATGGGATTTGATTGTTTTTTAAAAAAAAAATTTTGTTTTACTTATTATAAATTTTTCAATAATGGATTAATAGAAAATGAATTAGATCATGTTTTTGTAGGATTTTACGAAAAATCTCCAATAATAAATTACAAAGAAGTAGACAATTGGAAATGGATTTCATTAAATAAGTTGATTAAAAATATTCATATTAATCCAAATTCTTATACAATTTGGTTAAAAATAATTCTAAAAAATTATAAAAATAAATTAATAAAAAAATAAAAATGAAAGCAACTATAAGTAGAAAAGGACATTTTAGTGCTGCTCATCGACTTTATAATCATCATTGGGATTATAAAAAAAATATTGAAATATTTGGAAAATGTGCTTATTTAAACTATCATGGACATAATTATGAATATATTGTTAGTATTACAGGAAAAATAGATCCAACAACAGGATTTGTTTTAAGTTTGCAAAAATTAAAAAATATTCTTTATGACGAAATTGAAGAACTTTTTGATCATAAAAATATTAATTTAGATATAAAAGAATTTTACTCTATTAATCCTACTGCAGAAAATATTGTTATTTTCATATGGAATAAAATAAATAAAAGAATATCTTCTAATTTAGATTTAAAAATAACTTTATATGAAACAGTAAATAATTTTGTTGAATATGACGGGAAGAAATAATAAAAATTTGATAAAAACAATTTTATATAAAAATCACTTACGTTTAGGGGCTAAAATGGTTGATTATTCTGGATTTTGCATGCCTCTTCAATATACTTCTTCTTTAATAGAACATATGGCTGTTAGAAATACATCCGGTATTTTTGATGTTAGTCATATGGGAAAATTTATTTTAAAAGGAAAATCTTCTATGGAGATGATTCAGTATTTAACCACAAATGATTTATCTAAAATAAAAATAGGACAAGCTCAATATTCTTGTTTTATTAATAATTATGGAGGAATTATAGATGATTTAGTTATTTATAAAATTTCAGAAGAAAAATTTTTACTTATAGTTAATGCAATTAATATTGAAAAAAATAAAAAATGGATCAATTATTATATAAATAAAAATATATTTTCTAATATAGAATTAATAGATTTTTCTAAAGAATATTCTCTTTTAGCTATACAAGGACCTATGTCTTTATTTTATATTCAAAAATTAACAAATATAATATTGCATAAAATTCCTTTTTATCATTTTGATATTGGTGAATTTTCAGGAGTAAAGAAAGTATTAATTTCTTGTACAGGTTATACTGGATCTAAAGGAATAGAAATTTATATACCTAATAAATATGCTGAAAAAATATGGAATTCTATATTAGAAATAGAAAAAATAATTCCTTGTGGAATAGCAAGTAGAAATTCATTGAGATTGGAAATGGGTTATCGTTTGTATGGAAAAGATATTTCTGAAAAAATAACTCCTATAGAAGCTGGATTATCTTGGATAATAGAATTTAAAAAAAAATTTCTTGCAAAAGGAATATTGCAAAAACAAAAAAAAGAAGGGAAACACAAACAATTTACATCTTTTATTATAGAAGAAAAAGGAAAAATACCAAGAGAAGGATATCCATTAATAGATGAAAATGAAATTATTATTGGAAGTGTAACTTCTGGTATTTTTTCTCCAATTCTAAAAAAAGGCATTGGATTAGGATATTTAGATAATAAAAAAAAAAAACCTGTATTTATTTCAATAAGAAAAAAAAAGGTACCTATAAAAATAGTAAAATTACCTTTTTATAAAAAATAAAAATAAAAAAAAATATTTATTATAAACATTTTAAAAAAAATTTTTTATTAGCTGTTCCTGTATTTTTAACTCAATTAGGTTTGATATGCATAAGTTTATCTGATAATATGATGGTCGGTCTTTTAGGAAAAACAGCATTAGCTTCAGTTTCATTGGCTAATGCTGTTTTTTTTATTATGATTATTTTTGGATTGGGAATTACTACAGCTATATCTTCTTTGATTGCATCAACTGATGCAAAAGGGGAGTACAAAAAAGGTGCTATTATTTTATATCATGGATTAATAATAAACTTATTTTTATCCATATTAATGTATGGGTTTATACATATATTTTTTTATATTTTACCCTATTTAGGACAACCTGAAGAAATTTTAAATGAAACTATCTCTTTTTTGAGAATAATAGCTATTTCTTTTATTCCATGGATGATATTCGAAGTTTTTAGAAAATTTTCTGAAGGATTATCCCTAGTATATCCGAGTCTTATTATTACTTGGATTTCAGCTTTAATTAATTTAATATTAAATTATATGTTTATTAATGGAAGCTTAGGATTTCCTAAATTAGGAATAATAGGTGTCGCTTATGCAACTTTAATCTCTCGCATAATCATGTTAATAGGAATTATATTATTATTATATAAATATAAAAAAGTACATGATTATTACAATTATTTAAAATATTTTTTTTTTAAAAAAAAATATATAAAAAAAATACTAAAAATTGGTATTCCTTCTGGATTACATGTATTATTTGAAATGAGTACTTTTGCTATTTCTTCTTTTATATCAGGAAAATGTGGAATAAAAGTTTTAGCTGCTCACCAGATAGTTATTAGTTTAGTATCTTCTAGTTTTCTTCTTAGTACTGGTCTTTCTGTAGCAGCAACAGTAAGAATAGGAAATAATTTTGCTTTAAAAAATTATTCTGAATTAAGAATAATAGGAAAATCTATTATTTTTATGGGAGTTATTTTTATGCTTATTTGCAGTTTTATCTTTATTTATTTTAGAAATGAAATTCCTTATATGTATATAAAAAATGATGATGAAGTAATTCGTATAGCAAAAAAAATGATTTTTATTGCTGGATTATTTCAATTATTTGATGGTTTACAAGGAATTATCCTTGGAGCTTTAAGAGGATTACAAGATGTTCGCATACCTATGTGGATTAGTTTTTTTTCTTATTGGATTATTGCTTTACCTACAGCTTGGTTTTTATCTATTAAAATAGGAGGAATAGGAGTATGGATTGGTTTAGGGTTAGGCCTTTTTATATCATCTATATTACTTTTTATAAGATATGAAACTATAACTAAAAGACTTATAAATAATAAAAATACAATAATAAACTAATATTCAATTAAATAAATTCATTTTATTACAATAATAATAATTAAATATTTATATTTGTTATATGCAACAAAAATTAAGAAATGGTATTTTTTAACCATTTTTTTATGAAAACATTTAAAGAATACAATTTTTTTAACGATAAAATTCTTCAATCTTTAGAAGAAATAGGTTTTAAATATCCAACACCTATACAAGAAAAGGTAATTCCCTTTTTGCTTTCTTCAGAAAGAGATATCATCGCATTAGCTCAAACAGGAACAGGGAAAACAGCTGCTTTTGGATTACCAATTATTCAAAAAGTTGATTTTGAATTAAATAGACCTCAATCTTTAATTTTATGTCCTACAAGGGAGCTTTGTATACAAATTACACGTGATTTTTGTCGTTTTACTAAATTTTTATCATTAATTCGTATTATTTCTTTGTATGGTGGAGTAAATATTGAATATCAAATTAAATCACTACAAAAAAAAACTCATATCATAATAGGTACTCCAGGAAGAGTTATTGATTTAATTAAAAGAAAGGAATTACATCTTAATCAAATTAAATATTTGATACTTGATGAAGCGGATGAAATGTTGAATATGGGATTTAAAGAAGAATTAGATTATATAATCCATAAATTACCAAAAAAAAGACAAAGTCTTCTTTTTTCCGCAACAATGTCTAAATATATGAATGAGATAGCGCATACTTATTTAAAAAATCCTGTAGAAATAATTACAGGAAAAAAAAATGAAGTGGCTGACGATGTTAAACATGTGTATTATATGGTTGAAAATTTTAAAAAAAAATATTTAGCCTTAAAAAGAATTGTAGATATTAATCCAGAAATATATGGAATTATATTTTGTAGTACTAAAAAAGAAACTAAAGAAATAGCTGAATCTTTAATTCAAGATGGGTATAACGCAGACGCTTTATATGGAGATCTTTCACAAACACAACGTGAATTTGTTATGAGGAGATTTAGAAATAAAAATTTACAATTTTTAGTAGCAACGGATGTAGCGTCTCGTGGATTAGATGTAAATAATATAACTCATGTTATTAACTATAATCTTCCGAAAGAAAGTCAAATTTATGTACATAGAAGTGGTCGTACTGGAAGAGCTGGAAAATCTGGAATTTCCGTTTGTATTATTCATGCTAGAGAAAGTAAGAATATAAGAGAATTTGAAAAAAAAATAGGAAAAAATTTTAAACGTATCATGGTTCCTACAGGAAAAGAAATATGCGAAAAACAATTATTACATTTTATAGAAAAAGTAAAAAAAGTTGTTGTAGATGAACAATTAATGCAGAAATTTCTTCCAAATATACAAAAAAATTTAGAATTTTTTGATAAAAAAGAATTGATAAAACGATTTTCTTGGATTGAATTTCATCGATTTATAAATTTTTATAAAAATTCTAAAGATTATAAAAATATAAATCCCATTTATACTCCCTACTCTATAGTAAACAAGTTCAAAAAAAAACCTTTTTTAAGGTCAAAAAAATTAAGAAAAGAATCCTTTTCTAAACTTTTTTTAAACATAGGATATAAAGATAATTTAACAAAATTAGGATTGATAAATTTAATTAATCAAGCAGTTAATAATTCACGTATTAATATTGGACATATAGAAATTTTATCAAATTTTTCATTATTTGAGGTAGAAAAACGTTTTAAAAATAAAATATTAATAGGAATGAGTAGAATAAATCATTTGGGAAGACCTATTTCTATAGAAACTAAAAATTAAAACTTATGGCAGGGAATATTTTTGGAAATTTATTTAGAGTTAGTACTTTCGGAGAAAGTCATGGAGAAGCTTTGGGTGGAGTTATTGATGGATGTCCATCTGGTTTAGAATTAAATTTTGAAGAAATTCAATATGAATTAAATCGTAGGAAACCAGGACAATCATCTATCGTGACTCAACGAAATGAACCAGATAAAGTTAATTTTTTATCTGGAATTTTTGAAAAAAAAACGACTGGAACTCCTATTGGTTTTGTTATTTATAACAAAGATCATAAATCAAGTGATTATAAACATATAAAAAATATTTATAGACCATCTCATTCAGATTTTACATATACAAATAAATACGGAATAAGAGATTATAGAGGAGGAGGCCGTTCTTCTGCAAGAGAAACAATATGTAGAGTAGTAGCTGGAGCTATAGCTAAACAATTAATAAAAAAGATCATCATAACATCTTATGTTTCTTCTGTAGGTAAAATATCCGTTAATAAATCTTATAAAGATTTAGATTTATCTAGAGAATCAATAGAAAAAAATACTATAAGATGTCCTGATCCAGATGTTGCAGAAAAAATGATCGATGAAATTAAAAAAATAAAAAATAAAGGAGATACTATAGGTGGAACCATTATTTGTGTGATTAAAAATATTCCAATAGGAATTGGAGAACCTGTTTTTGAAAAATTACATGCAGAATTAGGAAAAGCTATGTTATCAATTAATGCTGTAAAAGGATTTGAATATGGAAGTGGTTTTTTTGGAACTAAATTAACTGGTTCTCAACATAATGATTTTTTTTATCCAAATGGAAAAACCAAAACAAACTTATCTGGAGGAATACAAGGAGGAATATCAAATGGAATGGATATTTATTTTAGAATAGCTTTTAAACCTGTAGCTACAATAATGAAAAAACAAAAAACTATAGATAAACATGGAAATTTTGTTTTAATGGAGGGAAAAGGAAGACATGATCCTTGTGTTTTACCTCGTGCTATTCCTATTGTAGAAGCTATGACCGCTTTAGTTTTAGCTGATTATTGGATGTATACTAAATTATCTAAATATTCTTCAATTTTTAATTGAGTTATAAATTTATCATTTTTATTTTAGGACCAACAGGAATAGGAAAAACTTCTATATCCTTATTTTTAGCTGAAAAATTTAAAACTGAAATTTTATCTTGTGATTCTAGACAATTCTATAAAGAATTAAGAATTGGGACTGCTATGCCTACTATGGAAGAACTTAATCGCATCCCTCATCATTTTATAGGACATTTAAGCATTAATCATACTTATAATGCAAAATATTTTGAAACAGATTCTTTAGAAAGAATTTCAAAATTATTTAATAAATATTCTATTTTGATTATGGTGGGAGGATCAAGTTTATATGAAAAATCTGTAACAGAAGGTTTATCAGAAATTCCTAAAATAGATTTTAATATTAGAAATAATTTGATTTTTTCCTTTAAAAAAAAAGGAATATCTTTTTTACAAAAAGAATTTATGAAAATTAAAAAACAAGGGGAATTAATAGATATTCATAATCCAAGACGTTTAATACGATATTTAGAAATAGTAAAATCCACAGGATATCATCCTTCCTTTTTTTTTCAAAAAAAAAAACCATATAAAAGAAATTTTATAGTTTTAAAAATAGGATTAATAATGCCAAAAGATAAAATTTATTCTAGAATAAATAATAGAGTTGAAAATATGATGGAAAAGGGTTTTTTAGATGAAGCAAAACTATATTATGATCAAAGAAATTTAAATAGTTTGCAAACTATAGGTTATAAAGAAATATTTGAATTTATTTCCAATAAATGTAAAAAAAATTATTTTAATGAAACTGTAGAAAAAATAAAAAAAAATACTAGAAAATATGCAAAAAGACAATTAACTTGGTATAAAAAAGATCCTTATATTACATGGTTTAATCCAAAAGAAAAAGAAAAAATTTTAAATTTTATTTTAAAAAAAATGGGCAATACTGGATTTGAACCAGTGACCTCCTGCTTGTAAAACAGATGCTCTAAACCAAACTGAGCTAATTGCCCTTATTTATTCAAATGTAAGAAAAAAATTTTTATAATATAATAAAATTTCAGATACAATAAACGTACTTCCACTTATTAATATTAAATCATTTTTTTTAGCTTTACTTTTTGCGGATAAAAAAGCTTTTTCTGCAGAATAAAAAAAATTTATTTTTTTACTATTTTTAAATATTTTATTTACTAATATTTTTAAATCAAAAATTGGAAATTTTCTACCTATATTAGGTTGACAAAAATAATAAAAAGATTCAATAGGAAAATATTTTAATAATTTTTCTACTCTTTTTTCTTTAACAAATCCTAAAACTAAATGTAATTTTTTATATGATTCTTTTTTTAATTGATAATTAATCATAGAAATCCCTTCTTCATTATGAGCTATATCACAGATTATTTTTGGATTTTTTTTTTGTAAAATATGCCATCGTCCTTTAAAATTTGTATTTTTTATTACGTTTTTTAATCCTTCTTTTATAGATTGATGAGAAATAAAAATGTTTTTTCTATGATGTAAAATATTTATAATTTTTAATACAATATTTTTATTAAAATTTTGATAATTTACTTTAAAAGGTATTTCATATTTAAAATCATTTTTATTTTTTATAGAAAAATAAATTGGAGCATTTTTTTTAAAAGCTTCTTTTAAAAAAATAAATTGTATTTTTTTTGATATATTTTTTCCTACTATTACAGATACGTTTTCCTTAATTATTCCTGCTTTTTCTAAAGCAATTTTTAATTTGTTATTTCCAAGGGTTTCTGTATGATCTATACTGATATTAGTGATTACAGATATTTCTGGAATAATAATATTAGTTGAATCTAATCTTCCTCCCATTCCAACTTCAATGATTGCTATATTTACTTTTTTTTCTTTAAAATATTGAAAAGCTAAAGCCGTATTCATTTCAAAAAATGAAATATTTTCTTTTTCTATAAAATTTTTATTATTTTTAATAAAATCTACAATAAAATTTTCATCTATTAATATTCCATTACAAGTTATTCTTTCTCTAAAATCTATTATATGAGGAGAAGTAAATAATCCAATTTTATATTTTTCTTCTTGTAGAATAGAAGATAACATATGTACTGTAGATCCTTTTCCATTTGTTCCACCAACATGTATACTTTTAAAAAAATTTTGAGGATTTCCTAAATAAGAACAAAAATTTTGTATTCTTTTTAACCCTGGTTTATATGATTTTAATCCTGTATTTTGATAAATAGGAAGACGTTTAAAAATCCATTGAACTGTTTCTAAATAATTCAAATTACAAGTATTAAAATGATATAGCAAAAATATATTTTTTAAAAAAAAATAATTATATTCGCATTAAAATTGATTTCTAATTAATATAATAGAATCACATTTTATTGAAAAAATTATAGAGGAAGATATAGGAAATGGATTTCCTATGGATAAGATTAGATTTCGTTTTCCTCCTGAACCAAATGGTTATCTTCATATTGGACATATAAAAGCTATATGTATAAATTTTGAGTTAGGTAAAAAATATAAATCTCCAGTTAATTTAAGATTTGACGATACTAATCCTATAGTAGAAAATAAGGATTTTATAAAATCTATAAAAAAAGATATTATTTTTTTAGGTTTTAAATGGAATATTGAAAGCTATGCTTCAGATTATTTTCAAAAATTATATGAATGGGCTATAAAATTAATTAAAGAAAATAAAGCTTATGTAGATAAGCAATCTAAAAATAAAATACAATTTCAAAGAAAAAACCCTTTTGAAATTGGTATTCATAGTGATTATAGAAATAGATCTATAGATGAGAATTTATATTTTTTTGAAAAAATGAAAAATGGTTTTTTTAAGGAAGGATCTTGTGTTTTAAGAGCAAAAATTAATATGAGTTCTTCAAATATGAATATGCGAGATCCAATCATGTATAGAATTTTGAAAAAAAAACATCATAGAACTGGAAATAAATGGTGTATTTATCCTACTTATGATTGGACTCATGGACAATGTGATTATATTGAACAAATATCTCATTCTTTATGTTCATTGGAATTTGAAAATAGACGTCCATTATATAACTGGTTTTTAGATCAAATACAAGATAGTAAAAAAATAAGGCCAAAACAAATAGAATTTTCAAGATTAAATTTAAGTCATACTATAACTAGTAAAAGAAAAATTCAATATTTAATTGAAAAAAAAATTATTCCATCTTGGGATGATCCACGAATATTAACAGTTTCTGGATTACGTAGAAAAGGATATACCTCTATTGCTTTAAAAAATTTTATTCATAAAATAGGAGTGACAAAAAGAAATAATGTTATTGATATATCTTCTTTAGAATTTTGTATTAGAGAACATTTGAATAAAATAGCTCCTAGAGTTATGGTTGTATTACACCCCATTAAATTAATTATTGATAATTATTCCATTAATACAACTGAATGGATGTCAGCCGAAAATAATCCAGAAAATTCTAATTTTGGAAATAGAAAAATTCCTTTTTCTAAGTTTTTATATATTGAAGAAAATGATTTTTTGGAAAAACAAGAAAAAAATTTTTTTCGTCTTTGTATTGGAAAAGAAGTAAGATTAAAAAATGCTTATATCATAAAAGCAAATTACATAATAAAAAATTCTAAAGGAAAAATAAAGGAAATACATTGTACTTATGATACAAAAAGTAAATCTGGAGAAAAAATAAAAGAAAAAAAAAGAATAAAAAGTACCTTGCATTGGGTCTCTATAAAACATTCTTTCCCCATAGTTATTAATTTATACAATACACTTTTTTTGAAAAGTAATACAAATAATTTCCATACATGTATCAATCCAAAATCAAAAGATGAAATTATAGGATACGCAGAACCTTCTTTAAAAAAAGCAAAAATAGGAAATCATTTTCAATTTCAAAGAATTGGGTATTTTTATGTAGAAAGCATTAATGTTAATAAAATGATTTTCAATAAAACGGCATCCATAAAAAACCAATGGGATAATAAAAACTAAATAAGTTTTACAGAAATATTTTCATATTCTCTTAATCCAGTTCCTGCAGGAATTTTATGTCCTACTATAACATTTTCCTTTAATCCATATAAACAATCAGTTTTACTACTTATAGCTGCTTCACTAAGAACTTTTGTAGTTTCCTGAAATGAAGCTGCAGATATAAAAGATTTAGTTTGTAAAGCTGCTTTAGTTATTCCTTGTAATATAGGTCTAGCGGTAGCAGAAATAGCATTTCTAGTTTTTATTAATTTTTTATTTTTATATTTCAAAACAGCATTTTCATTTCTAAAATCTCTATAACTAATAATTTCTCCATTTTTAAAAATTTCTGAATCTCCTGAATTTTCTACTACTTTCATTTGAGATATTCTATCATTTTCTTCTATAAAATCATCTTTATATTCAATATTCCCTTCTAAAAATTTAGTATCTCCAACATCAATTACTTCTACTTTTCTCATCATTTGTAATACAATCACTTCAAAATGTTTATCATTAATTTTTACACCTTGTAAACGGTATACATCTTGTATTTCTTTAACTAAATATTCTTGAACTGCCCTAGCCCCTTTTATGTTCAAAATATCATTAGGAGTTACAGCCCCATCTGATAAAGGCGTTCCTGCTTTTACATAATCATTTTCTTGAACAAGTATTTGATTAGATAATTTTACAAGATATTTTCTAATTTCTCCTGTTTTAGATTCTACTATAATTTCTCTATTTCCTCGTTTTATTTTACCATGACTTACTATCCCATCCATTTCTGATACTACAGCTGGATTAGAAGGATTACGGGCTTCAAATAATTCAGATAAACGAGGTAACCCTCCCGTAATATCTCCAGATTTTGCTGATTTTCTTGGAACTTTTACTAAAATTTTTCCTATATCTATTTTTTCCTCATCTTCTACCATTAAATGAGCTCCAACCGGTAAATTATACACTTTTAATTCTTCATTTTCATGATTCAATATTTTCAATGTTGGAACTAAATTTTTATTTCTTACTTCTGTTATTACTTTTTCTTGAAATCCAGTTTGCTCATCTATTTCTACTTGAAAAGTAACACCTTGTTCTAAATGTTGATAAGATATAATTCCTGAAAATTCTGCAATAATAACGGCATTATACAGATCCCATCTACAAATTAAATCACCAGATTTTAATTGATCTCCATGTTTAACATATAAAGATGCTCCATAAGGAATATTATTAACCATTAAAATAGATGATTTTTCTTTATTAAAAAGTTTCATTTCTGTAGATCTAGAAACTACTATTCCTACCTTATTATAATTTTTTTTTATTTTTACAAATTTTAAATCTTCAAATTCTATTATTCCATCATATTTAGCTCTTATTTGTGAAGATTCTGTAATATTTCCAGCAGTTCCTCCTACATGAAAAGTACGTAATGTTAATTGAGTTCCAGGTTCTCCAATAGATTGTGCAGCAATAACCCCTACCGCTTCTCCCTTTTGTACTATTTCTCCTGTAGATAAATTACGTCCGTAACATTTAGAACAAATCCCCATTTTTGCTTCACAAGTAAGAGGAGATCGTACTTCTACTATTTCAATTTCAGATTCATCAATGATTCTGGCTATTGTTTCATGAATCATATCACCAGAAGCTACTATTAATTTATTATTAATGGGATTAAATATATCATTTAATGATATACGACCTAAAATTCTATCGAATAAAGTATCAACTATTTCTTCATTTTTTTTTAATGCAGATATTTCTAAACCACGTAAAGTATTACAATCTTCTATTTTGATAATTACGTCTTGTGCTGCATCTACCAAACGTCTTGTAAGATATCCTGCATCTGCAGTTTTTAATGCGGTATCTGCTAATCCTTTACGTGCTCCATGAGTAGATATAAAATATTCTAAAATAGAAAGTCCTTCTCTAAAATTAGATAAAATAGGATTTTCAATAATTTCTCCTACAGGAGATCCTGCTTTTTGAGGTTTTGCCATTAAACCGCGCATTCCAGAAAGTTGACGTATTTGTTCTTTTGATCCTCTAGCTCCAGAATCTAACATCATATATACAGGATTAAATCCTTGTCTATCTTCACGCATATATTTCATTACTTTTTCTGTAAGCATAGCATTAGTATTTGTCCATATATCAATTACTTGATTATAACGTTCATTATTCGTAATCAATCCCATATTATAATTCATTTTCACATTATCAACCTGTTTAATAGCGTGATGAACCATATATTTTTTATTATCAGGAATAATAATATCACCTAATCCAAAAGAAAGACCCCCTTTAAATGCATTATAAAAACCTAATTCTTTAATATTATCTAAAAAATTTGCAGTAGTAGGAACATCTGTAAGATGTAATATTTTTCCTATAATTTCTCTTAATGATTTTTTTGTAAGAGATTCATTAATATATCCTACTTTTTTTGGGACAACTTGATTAAATAAAACTCTACCTACAGTAGTTTCTATTAATTTTTTAAAAAATTTATCTTTTTCACGAATATTAACTTTAACTTTAATTAAAGCATGTAAATCTACTACTTTTTGATTATATGCTATTTCAACTTCTTCTGAAGAATAGAAAATATATCCTTCTCCTTTTACTTTATTTATAGAATTTGATAATAAAGGTTTAGTCATATAATATAACCCCAATACCATATCTTGAGAAGGAACTGTAATAGGAGATCCATTAGCAGGATTTAATATATTTTGAGATGCTAACATTAAAAGTTTAGCTTCTAAAATAGCTCCATGGGATAATGGAAGATGAACGGCCATTTGATCCCCATCAAAATCAGCATTAAAAGCTGCACAAACTAAAGGATGTAATTGAATTGCTTTTCCTTCTATTAATTTAGGTTGAAAAGCTTGAATTCCTAATCTATGTAAAGTAGGAGCTCTATTTAATAATATGGGATGTCCCTTTAATGAATTTTCCAAAATATCCCAAATTATTGGATCTCTTTTATCAATAATTTTTTTAGAAGATTTAACAGTTTTTACTATTCCTCTTTCAATTAATTTTCTTATTACAAAAGGTTTATAAAGTTCAGCTGCCATATCTTTAGGAAGTCCACATTCATGCAATTTTAAATGAGGTCCTACTACAATAACAGATCGTGCAGAATAATCAACCCTTTTCCCTAAAAGATTTTGTCTAAAACGACCTTGTTTCCCTTTTAAAGCATCAGATAAAGATTTTAAAGGACGATTAGCTTCCGATTTTACGGCAGATACTTTTCTTGAATTATCAAAAAGAGAATCTACAGCTTCTTGAAGCATTCTTTTTTCATTTCTCAAAATAACTTCAGGAGCTTTAATTTCTATAAGTCTTTTTAAACGATTATTTCTTATAAGTACGCGACGATATAAGTCTGTCATATCTGAAGCAGCATAACGGCCTCCATCTAAAGGGACTAAAGGTCTCAATTCAGGTGGAATTACGGATAACACATGGATAATCATCCAAGCTGCATTCCCTCCATTTTTTTTTCCTTCTTTAAAAGATTCTACTATTTGCAAACGTTTTAATGCTTCAATACGTCTTTGTTTAGAAGTCTCATTATTAGCTAAATTTCTCAATTCAATTGATAAAATATTTAAATCTATACGATTTAATAATTCTTTTATACATTCTGCTCCCATTTTAGCAATAAATTTATTTGGATCAGAATCTTCTAACTGTTGATTTCCTTTTGGAATATTATTTAAAACATATAAATACTCTTCTTCAGTAAGAAAATCTCCTTTTTGGAAAGGAGATCCATCTGAACGAAAAGAGACACCTCCTTGAATTACTACATATCGTTCATAATAAATAATCATTTCAAGTTTTTTAGAAGGTAATCCTAATAAATAGCCAATTTTATTAGGAGATGAACGAAAACACCAAATATGAACAACCGGAACAACAAGACTAATATGTCCCATACGTTCTCTTCTTACTTTTTTTTCTGTAACTTCAACTCCACATCTATCACAAACAATTCCTTTATAACGAATTCTTTTATATTTGCCACATGCACATTCATAATCTTTTACAGGACCAAAAATACGTTCACAAAAAAGACCATCTCTTTCCGGTTTATGAGTTCGATAATTTATCGTTTCTGGCTTTAATACTTCTCCATGTGATTCTTTTAAAATAACTTCAGGAGAAGCTAATCGAATAATTACTTTATTAAATTTATTATTCTTTTTTTTATTCATGATTTTTTTTGATATAAAAAAAACATTACAATACTTATATTTTACTACTCTTCTAAACGAATATCTAATCCTAATCCTTTTAATTCATAACAAAGAACATTAAAAGACTCTGGATTATTTGGTTCAGGCATAGGGTCTCCTTTTACTATAGATTCATAAGTTTTAGCTCTTCCAACGACATCATCTGATTTTACGGTTAATATTTCACGTAAAATATTAGATGCCCCAAAAGCTTCTAATGCCCAAACTTCCATTTCTCCAAAACGTTGACCTCCAAATTGAGCTTTACCACCTAAAGGTTGTTGAGTAATTAAAGAATAAGGTCCTATTGAACGAGCATGCATTTTATCATCTACCATATGTCCTAATTTTAACATATATATAACTCCAACCGTAGCGGGTTGATCAAATCTTTCCCCAGTTCCTCCATCAAATAAATAAGTTGTACCAAAACGAGGAATTAAAGCTTTATCTGTAAATTCACAAATTTTTTCTATAGATGCTCCATCAAATATAGGGGTTGAAAATTTTATATTCAATTTTTGTCCAGCCCAACCTAATACGGTCTCATATATTTGTCCTATATTCATTCTAGAAGGAACTCCTAATGGATTTAAAACAATATCAACTGGACTTCCATCCTCTAAAAAAGGCATATCTTCCTCTCTAAGAATACGTGCAACAACCCCCTTATTACCATGTCTTCCAGCCATTTTATCTCCTACTTTTAATTTTCTTTTTTTAGCTATATACACTTTTGCCATTTTAACGATTCCAGAAGGTAATTCATCTCCAACCGTGATAGAAAATTTTTTATGTTTTAAAGAATTAGTTAAATCATTAAACGAAATTTGGTAATTATGTAAAATTTCTGATATTAAATTATTAGTTTTTATATTATCAACCCAATTATTTGAATAAATACCTATATAATCCGATATACTATCAAAAATTTTTATAGAAAAAGTAACTCCTTTTTCTATAATTTCTTCTTTTTTTGCATTAAAAACGGAATTATAACATTTTTTTCCATTTAAAATAAATAACAATTTTTTTAATAAAAGAGTTCTAAGATTTAAAAATTTTTCTTTATATTTTTTTTCTAAAAATTCTATTTTTATTTTATCCTTAGCTCTAGATGTTTTGTCTTTTATGCTTCTAGTAAAAAGTTTTGTATCTATAACAACTCCGAATAACGATGGTTCTGCTCTTAAAGATGCATCTTTAACATTTCCTGCTTTATCTCCAAAAATAGCTCTTAATAATTTTTCTTCTGGAGTAGGATCAGATTCTCCTTTTGGAGTTATTTTTCCAATAAGAATATCTCCAGGTTTTACTTCAGCACCTACCCTTATAATCCCATTTTCATCTAAGTCTTTAGTAGTTTCCTCACTTACATTGGGAATATCATTCGTTAATTCTTCCATACCTAGTTTTGTATCTCGAACATCCAAAGAATATTCATCTATATGTATTGAAGTAAACCAATCTTCACTTACTACTTTCTCAGAAATTAAAACAGCATCTTCAAAATTATATCCATTACACGGAATAAAAGCTGCTTTTAAGTTTCTTCCTAAAGCTAATTCTCCATTTTCTGTTGCATATCCTTCACATAAAATTTGTCCTTTAAAAACTTTCATTCCCTGTTTTACAATAGGTTTTAAAGTAATACATGTATTTTGATTTGTTTTTCTAAATTTAATTAAATCATAAACTTGAACTTCAGAATCAAAATTTACTAAAGCCTCTTTATCCGTTTTATCATAACGAATAATTATTTTTTTGGCATCAATATATTCTACTACTCCATTTTTTTTTGCATTAATTAAAATACGAGAATCTCTTGCTACTTGTTTTTCTAATCCAGTTCCTACAATAGGAGCCTCAGGTTGCAATAATGGAACTGCTTGACGCATCATATTAGAACCCATAAGTGCTCTATTTGCATCATCATGTTCTAAAAAAGGGATTAAAGACGCAGATATAGAAGCTATTTGGTTAGGAGCAATATCTATATAATCCACTTGATTTGGTTTTACAATTGGAAAATCTCCATCTTCACGAGCTATAATTCTATTAGAAAAAAAATTTCCATTTTTATCAATTGCATTAGCTTGTGCTATAATTTTACCTTCTTCTTCTTCTGCACTTAAATATTTTACTTTAGATTTTAAATCTACTTTTTGATGATCTACTATACGATAAGGGGTTTCAACAAATCCCATATTATTTATTTTAGCAAAAACAGAAAGAGAAGAAATTAATCCTATGTTAGGCCCCTCTGGAGTTTCTATTGGACATAATCTTCCATAATGAGAATAATTTACGTCTCTTACTTCGAACCCAGCCCTTTCTCTAGATAATCCACCAGGACCCAAAGCAGATAACCTCCTTTTATGAGTTATTTCAGATAATGGATTTGTCTGATCCATAAATTGAGATAATTGATTTGTTCCAAAAAAAGTATTTATTACAGATGATAAAGTTTTAGCATTTATAAGATCTATAGGCATAAACACTTCATTATCACGTACATTCATCCTTTCTCTTATTGTTCTAGCCATTCTAGCTAAACCAATACTAAATTGAGCATAAAGTTGTTCTCCAACAGTTCTTACTCGTCTATTAGATAAATGATCAATATCATCTACTTCTCTTTTAGAATTAAATAAAGCATTTAAATGTTCTACTATAGCAATAATATCTTTTTTAGTTAAAACTAAATAATTTGGATCTATTTTTAAACCAAGACGTTTATTTAAACGATATCTTCCTACAGGACCTAAACTATATCTAGTATCGGAAAAAAAAAGTTTATCTATAACCCCTCTAGCGGTTTCTTCATCTGGGGGTTCAGTATTCCGAAGTTGTCTATAAATATATTCTACTGCTTCTTTTTCTGAATTTGTTGGATCCTTATGTAAAGTATTATAAATAATAGAATAATCTTTTTTTCTTCCTCCTTCTTTATGTAATAAAACAGTTTTTATTTCGTGGTTTTTCATAAGATCAATATGTTCTTGTTTTAAAAAAACATCTCTTTCTATAATAATTTCATTTTTTTCTATCGATCCTACTTCTCCTGTATCTTCGTCTACAAAATCTTCATGCCAAATTTTTAAAACTCTAGCTGCTAAAGTTCTATTTAAAATATTTTTTCCATTGTCTATTATTTTTACTTCTTCAGATAAATCAAATATTTCCAATATATCTTTATCTCTTTCATATCCTATAGCACGTAATAAAGTAGTCATTGGTAATTTTTTCTTTCTATCTATATATGCATACATGACATTATTAATATCCGTAGCAAATTCTATCCATGATCCCTTAAATGGAATAATCCTAGCAGAATAAAGTTTAGTTCCATTCGCATGATGAGATTGTCCAAAAAAAACTCCTGGAGAACGGTGTAACTGAGAGACAATTACCCTTTCTGAACCATTAAAAATAAAAGATCCAGAATGAGTCATATAAGGATATGTTCCTAAATAAACATCTTGATATACTGTTTCAAAATCTTCATGTTCAGGATCTGTACAATAGAGTTTTAATTTAGCTTTTAAAGGAACATTATAAGTTAAACCTCTTTCAATACATTCTTCAATAGAATATCTAGGAGAATCAATGGAATAACCTTTAAATTCCAAAACAAAAGAATTTCTTGCATCAGAAATAGGAAAATTTTCTGTAAAAGCTTTGAATAATCCTTCGTTTTTTCTATCTTCTGGTTTTGTATCTAATTGAAAAAATTCCTTAAATGATTTTATTTGAATATCCAAAAAATCAGGATACTCTACTTGTTTTGCCACTGAAGCAAAAGTAATTCTTTCTGATATTTTTTCTGTATTCACCAATTTTAATTTAATGGATATTTTAAAATTTTTTTTTTAAAAAAACATATTTATTTTAATTCTATTTCAGCACCTATTTCTTCAAATTTATTTTTTAAATCCTCTGCTTCTTTTTTATTTATAGATTCTTTTAGTACACTAGGAATATTATCAACTAAATTTTTAGACTCTTTAAGGCCTTTTCCAGTTATTTCTTTCACTAATTTAACCACAGATAATTTAGAATTACCAGATGATTTCAAAATTATATTAAAAATGCTTTTTTCCTTTTTTTCAAGTATTTTTTCTTTTTTATTAGAAAAATCTTCTGACTTTACTGAACTATATGGTTCTATCCCATATTCTTTTTTTAAAAGAGTAGCTAATTCCCCAACTTGTTTCACAGTTAAATTAACTAATTGTTCTGCTAATTTTTCTATCATTTTATTATTTTTTTTTAAGTAAATAAAGTATAAAAATACTTTGTATGTTTTTTATAACGATTTTTTAGAAGATAAAGATTCTAAAAATCCATATATTTGATGTTTTGTTGATTTTAATAAAGTTAAAATGATATTTTTAATTGGATTTTGAATAAAATTTAAAACATCAATAATAATTTCTTCTTTAGATTTAATATTTATCATAATATTTAAATCTTTATTTCCAAAATAAAAAGATTTTTGTAAGTAAGCTACTTTCAAATATGGTTTTTCTATTTTTTCTTTAATATGAAAATTTTTTATAATTTTTGCTATCATATTTCCTACTCCTATATTTGAAAATAACATAGTAGTATTTCCTTTTAAAATAGGAAAAAAAGAATCTAATTTTTTAGTTTCCATTTTTTCTAAAGCTTTTTTTAATAAAGTATTTTTTACTACTTTCATTTTAATATCATGATCATGAAAATTTTTTCTTAAAAAAGATATTTTATTTGAATTTAAATCATATATATCAATTAAATATATAATTTCATGATCAGATAATATTGAAATTAATTTCAACAATTCTTTTTTTTTATTTTCCTTATTCATTTGTTAACGAAACTTTTTGAATCTAATAAAATACTATTACTCATAGTAGTAGATAAATAAATACTTTTTATATAAATTCCTTTAGAAGTAGAAGGTTTATTTCGAATAATTTTTATCATAAACTCCTTAATGTTATCCAATAAATATTTATTTGAAAATGAAATTTTTCCTATTGAAGCATGAACAATTCCATAACGATCTGCTTTAAAAAATATTTTTCCAGATTTTATTTCTTTAATAGATTTTTTTGGATTCGTAGTTACAGTATCCATTTTAGGATTTGGCATTAATCCTTTAGGTCCTAAAATTTTTCCTATACTAACTAACTGATTCATAACATTAGGTGTAGCTATGACTACATCAATATTAGTCCATCCAGATTTAATTTTTTCAATATAATCTAATCCAACATAATCTGCTCCAGCTTCTTTAGATTCTAATTCTTTATCTTTATTTACCAAAGCTAAAATACAAACTTTTTTTCCTGTACCATGAGGTAATTGGACCGTCCCTCTAACCATTTGATTTGGTAAACGAACATCTATTCCAAGATGGATAGAAAGATCAACAGAAGCATCAAATTTAACAAAATTTATTTCTTTAAGAAGCAGTATAGCATCTTCTAAAAGATATTTTTTTTTAGAAATTTTTTCTAAAATTTTTTTTCTATTTTTAGTTATTTTTTTTGACATATGAAAATGTAGAATATTTTAAGATTCCACCTCTATCCCCATAGATTTTGCAGTTCCAGAAATCATAGATATAGCAGATTTAATTGAAAAACAATTTAAATCTTTCATTTTATTTTTTGCAATTTTTTTAACTTCATCTAAACTTATTTTACCAATTTTCAATTTATTAGATTCTTTAGATCCTTTTTCTTTTTTTATCATATTTAGCAATTGAGTAGATACTGGAGGTTCTTTTATTAAAAAAGAAAATGATTTGTCTTCATATACAGTTATTACAACGGGACATATTTCTCCATTTTTATCTTGAGTACGAAAATTATATTGTTTACAAAATTCCATTATATTAACTCCAGAACTTCCTAATATAGGCCCAATAGGAGGTGCTGGAGTTGCTTTTCCTCCATTTATTTTTTGTATTTTAATACTTTTTATTATTTTTTTATTTTCTTGAACCATAATTATTAAATTTTTTCTATTTGTGTAAAATTCAATTCTAATGGAGTTTTCCTACCAAAGATTAAAACAGCTAATTCTAATTTTTTTTTTTCTTCGTTAATTTTCTCAATTGTCCCATTAAAACCTGTAAAAGGACCATCTATTACTTTAATTGTTTCTCCTACGATAAAAGGGATGCTAAAATTTTCATAATTTTCAGATAGTTGATCTATTTTCCCTAACATTTTATTAACTTCTTCTTCCCTCATAGGAATAGGAATTGCGGAACTTCCTTTTCCTTCACTTAAAAAATTAATAACCCCAGGAACATTTTTTATTGCATGAAAAGCTTCTCCTTCTAAATTAGCTTCCACCATAACATATCCTGGATAATGAACTTTTTCTCTGTGAATTTTTTTTCCTTTTCTCATTTGTATAATTTTTTCAATAGGAACTAATATTTTTCCTATATATTCTTTAAATCCATTATCTCTAACTTCATTCTCTATATATAACTTTACTTTGTTTTCTTGTCCACTAATAGTTTTAATAACATACCATTTTTTTACTAAATTACTCATCAATATATAATTTTATAAAGAAAATAATTTTTTAATTAAAAAAATAAAAAAACCATCCACTCCATATAAAAATATGGATAGAAATATAGAAAAAAAAGATACTATCATTGTTGTTAGTTGTAAATCTTCCCACTTAGTCCATGTCATACAATGAAAAAATTCTTCATAAATTTCCAAAAAAAAATTATTTTTTTTCATAACACAATGCATAAAAATAAAGCACGGACGGTAAGGTTCGAACTTACGACCTTCGGTTTTGGAGACCGATGCTCTACCAACTGAGCTACATCCGTAAAATTTATAATTTTAATCTATTATCGAAATTACTTTTCCTGCTCCTACGGTTTTTCCTCCCTCACGAATAGCAAAACGCAAATTATCACTCAACGCAACAGGCTGATGTAATTCCACTTCCATAGAAATATTATCTCCTGGCATGACCATTTCTATTCCTTTTGGAAGATGAATTTCTCCTGTTACATCTGTTGTTCTTAAATAAAATTGAGGTCTATATTTATTATGAAAAGGAGTATGTCTTCCTCCTTCCTCTTTTGTAAGAATATATACTTCTGCTTTAAATTTTTTATGAGGTTTAATAGATCCTGGTTCACCAATAACCATTCCTCTTCGAATATCTTTTTTATCAATTCCACGTAACAATAATCCTACATTATCTCCTGCTTGCCCTTTATCCAATATTTTTCTAAACATTTCTACCCCTGTTACAGTAGAAGATAATTTTTTTTCTCCCATTCCTATAAGATCCACTAAATCTCCTGTATGAATAATTCCACTTTCAATACGACCAGTAGCTACTGTACCTCTTCCTGTTATAGTAAAAACATCTTCCACCGGCATTAAAAATGGTTTATCCATTTCACGAATAGGTTCAGGAATATAATCATCTAAGATTTTCATTAAATCTTTAATTTTTTCAATCCATTTTTTTTCTCCATTTAAAGCTCCTAAAGCAGATCCTTGTATAATAGGAATATTTTCTCCATCATATTCATATTTAGAAAGGAGCTCTCTAATCTCCATTTCTACTAATTCCAATAACTCTAAGTCATCTACTTGATCTACTTTATTCATAAAAACTACAATTTTAGGAACTCCTACTTGACGTGCTAATAGGATATGTTCCCTAGTTTGAGGCATAGGACCATCTGTAGCCGCAACAACTAAAATTGCTCCATCCATTTGAGCTGCTCCTGTTATCATATTTTTTACATAATCAGCATGTCCAGGACAATCAACATGAGCATAATGTCGTTTAACAGTTTCGTATTCTACATGGGACGTATTAATGGTAATTCCTCTAGCTTTTTCTTCAGGTGCATTATCTATAGCATCAAAACTCTTTTCTTCTGCTAGTCCTATTTCTGACAAAACTTTCGTTATCGCAGCAGTTAAAGTTGTTTTTCCATGATCAACATGACCTGTAGTTCCTATATTTAAATGTGGTTTGTCTCGTTTAAATTTTTCTTTTGCCATGATAAAATTTTTAAAAAATTCAAAAAAATAAGCCAACGGCGGGAGTTGAACCCGTGACCTCTTCCTTACCAAGGAAGTGCTCTACCACTGAGCTACATTGGCCATATAAAAGAGCGGAAGACGGGATTCGAACCCGCGACATTCAACTTGGAAGGCTGATGCTCTACCAACTGAGCTACTTCCGCTTATAATGAATGGGGAGAGCAGGATTCGAACCTGCGAAGGCAAAGCCAACAGATTTACAGTCTATCCTCGTTAACCAAACTTGAGTATCTCCCCGAAAAAAAGCCGGAGGAGGGATTCGAACCCACGACCCCGAGATTACAAATCACGTGCTCTGACCAACTGAGCTACACCGGCAAATAAAATTTTATTCGTAATAAATAATGAAAATTAGGATGATACAAATCTATCAAAAAAATAATAAATTATCATAAAATTTTTATATTTTTTATCTTATAATTAAATACAAACAATAAAATAACACCAATAAATATAAACATATCGGATAAATTAAAAATTGGTTTAAAAAACTGAAAGTGACTACCTCCAAAAAATGGGATCCAGGTAGGTAAACAAGTATTTATTATAGGTAAATAAAACATATCTACCACACATCCTTCCATAAGGGAAGCATATCCTACATGAAAACTATTTTCAAAAAATGAATTTATTTTAGATATTCCAAAATAAGGGATCCATTTATTATATAGTTTACTATAAACTGTTCCTGTATCAAATAATAGTCCATATAAAGCACTATCTAAAAAATTTCCTATAGCTCCCGATAAAATAAAACTAGTAGGAATGGTTAAATAATGAGAAGATCCTTTTTTTATATTTTTGTAAAGAAAAGAAGATATTAAAAAAATTAAGAAAAAACGAAAAATACTTAATAATATTTTTCCAGAAGATCCATTCCCAAAATAAATACCATAAGCCATCCCAGGATTTTCTATAAAAAAAATCCAAAAAAAAGGAAATATGGAGATACCAGTTCCTAATTCAAAATGAGTTTTAATATAAATTTTTAAAATTTGATCTATTAATAAAATAGAAAAAATAATGAAAAAAAATTTTTTCAAAAAATTAAGATTTATTTATTTTTTTTCTACAAATTTTTTTCCTTCAATGCTTAAAGTCGTATGAGGAACAGCCATTAAACGGGCTTTAGGTATTAATTTTTTTGTAATACGACAAATTCCATAATCTTTATTTTCTACTCTAATTAAAGCCGTATTTAAACTTTTTATAAACATTTGTAAATGTTGAAGAATTTTAGCATTTTGCTCCTTACTCAAGGTTTCCGAACCTTCTTCAAAAGCTTTAAAAGTAGGAGAAGTATCATCTGTACCATTATTTTGATCATTAGTAAAAGACTCCTTAAGAATAAATAAATCTTTTTTTGCTTTTTCTAATTTTTCAAGTATAAGTTTACGAAACTCTTTTCTTTCTTCCATAGAATACCCTTTTTTTATTTTTTCTTCCATTTTTCATGTATTTTCTACTTTTCGAATCTGTATATATAATATATTTTCTCCAAAATAGATTTTCTCTCCTTTCACCTTTTTTTCTTTTTGTAAGAAAATATCCAAAGAAAGAGTTTCTCTACAAATAAAATCTTTATTTTTTTGTATAAAAAATTGTATTCTCTGATTTAGTGTACTAATGTATATAAATATTTTTTCAACTATATCATAATTATATTTTTTTCTTAATTTTTGTATATGTCTAATTAATTCTCTTATTAATCCTTCTTCCAAAAGAAAATCTGTAATACGTAAATCTAATGCTATTGTTAATTCATTATCAAATAAAATAGACCAATTTTTAATATATTCAGTAGTAATTTTTACATCTTCTAAAAGAAGAATAATTTTTTTACCTTGAAAAAAAATAACACAATGTTTATTTTTTTCTATTTCTTTAATTTCTTTTTGAGTAAATTTTTTTATAATATCGGAAATATATTGAGTTTTATTTCCAAATTTATATCCTAAAGATTGATAATTTGGTTTAATATGTTTAATTAATTCTAAACTTTTATAAGAAGAAGGAAATTCTAATTCTTTTACATTAGCTTCCTTTATCATAATTTTATATGATTTATTTAATTGAATACGTTTTTTTTCATCAGAAATAAGAATAAGTAATTTTTGCAAAGGTTGACGAATTTTTATTTTATTTTTTTTTCTAATAGAAAAAACCATAGCAATAATTTTCTGCACTAAAGACATTCTATCTTCTAATTCTTTATTAATTAAATTAGGATTATAGTGAGGAAAATTAGTCAAATGAATACTATCAAAATATTCTTTTTTAGTAATAGAATTTAAATCTAAATATAGTTTTTCAGAAAAAAATGGAACAATAGGAGAAATTAACTTAGCAATAACAATTAAACAATTATAAAGTATTTGATATGCAGAAATTTTATCTTCTGCATATTTTTCTTTCCAAAATCTTCTTCTACACAATCTTATATACCAATTACTTAATTTATCTAATACAAAAGATGAAATTAAACGTGCAACTTTAGTAGGATTGTAATTAGCATAATAATTATCCGCTTTTTGAATTAAAGAATTTAATTCAGAAATAATCCATAAATCCAATTCCGTATAATTATAAGTTGACTCCTTTTCTTTATAAAAAAATCCATCTATATTAGCATACAAAACAAAAAAAGAATAAATATTATACAGTGTACCAAAAAATTTATTAATCACTATCTGAATCCCATCAACATTGAATTTTAAATTATCCCAAGGTTCAGAATTATATATCATATACCATCGTATTGCATCAGGACCATAATTATTAATTAAATCAAAAGGATTAATTGAGTTCCCTTTACTTTTAGACATTTTATGTCCGTTTTTATCCAAAACTAAACCTGTTGATATAACATTTTTATATGCTATAGAATTAAATAATATACTACTAATAGTATGTAAAGTAAAAAACCATCCTCTTATTTGATCAATTCCTTCTGATATAAAATCTGCAGGGAATAATAAATTTTTATCTATATATTCTTTATTTTCAAATGGATAATGAAATTGAGCATATGGCATAGCTCCAGAATCAAACCATACATCTACTAAATCTGGTTCTCTTTTCATTGGAACCCCTTTAGAAGAAACGAGTATAACTTTGTCTAAAATATGTTTATGTAAATCTATTTTTTGATAATTATCATCACTCATATCATTTAATCTAAAATTTTTAAATATATTATGAGACATCAATCCATATTGAATAGATTTTTTAATTTCTATAAATAATTCTTGAATTGATCCAATAATTATTTCTTCATCTCCTTTTTCTGTTCTCCAAATAGGTAGAGGAGTTCCCCAATATCTAGTACGTGATAAATTCCAATCTTTTGTATTCTTCAACCAAGAAAAAAAACGTTTTTTACCTATAAAATCAGGATTCCATTTTATTTTTTTATTTAACCCAATCATTTCATCCTTAAATTTCGTAGTTTTAATAAACCATGAATTTAAAGGATAATAAATAATTGGTTTATCTGTTCTCCAACAATGTGGATAAAAATGAGTATATTTTTCTGTTCTAAATATCTTTTGTTTTTTTTCTAAAAAAAGAACAATTTCTTTATCTACATAAAAAAAATTTTCTTTTTTTAAATTAAAATCATTTTTTACATACTTTCCTCCAAATCCATGAGGAAAATTTTTTAAAAATTTTCCTTGTAAATCTACCAAAGGTACAGGTATATTTTCTTTATTTAAAACTAACATTGGAGGAATATTATATTTTTTAGCTATCATAAAATCTTCCACTCCAAATGTTGGAGATATATGCACAATTCCAGTTCCTTCATCGTTATTTACAAAATCTCCTACTACAATTTGAAATGCATTTTTTTCATTATGATAAGGCTTAAACCATGGTAATAATTGTTCATATTTACTAAATATTAATTCTTTACCTTTAAATTTTTCTACAATAAAATAAGGTATTGGATGATTATTATTTTTTACATTAAAAAAATTTAAATTTAATTCAAAATTATTTGATACAGAATAAAATTTACTAGATAATAATACTTTATGAAGTAATTTTTCAGATAAAATAATATATTCTATTAAATAAGTATAAGTGTTATAAGTTTTTACTAAAATATAATCTATATCATATCCAACAGCTAATGCTGTATTTGAAGGGAGAGTCCAAGGAGTAGTTGTCCATGAGATTAAATATATATCTTCTAATATATTTTTAAATTTATTTGAAAAAGTATTTTTTTTAATTTTAAATTTTAAAAATGGTGATATTTCTTTTACTTTTCTATAAGTTCCCGGCATATTTAATTCATGATGACTCAATCCTGTTCCAGCAGCAGGAGAATAAGGCTGAATTGTGACCCCTTTATAAATAACATTTTTATAATATAATTTTTTTATTAACCACCAAACACTTTCTATATATTTTGTATTATAAGTGATGAAGGAATGATCTACATCAATCCAATATCCTATTTTATCTGTAAATGATAACCATTTATTTAAAGATTTTTTTGCAAATTTTTTACAAAAAATATTGTATTCTTCTATAGAAATTTTATTTCCTATATCATTTTTAGTAATTCCCATTTTTTTTTCTACATTGAGTTCAATAGGAAGTCCATGCGCATCCCAACCAGCTATTCTAAAAACTCGTTTTCCTTTAAGAGTATGGTATCTGCAAAAAATATCTTTTATTGTTCTTACTAATATATGATGTATTCCAGGATTTCCATTTAATGAAGGGGGACCTTCATATAAAACATAGGAAAAAGAATCTTTTTTTTTAGAAAAATTTAAACTATTTTGAAAAATCTTATGTTTTTTCCAATATTGAGAGATCTCTATAGTTATCTTATTAAGATCCAATTTTTTATATTCTCTAAATATTTTTGACATAAGGTTTTTATTATAATGATAATTTTTAAAAAATCTTTTATTAAATTCTAAATAATGATATTATTATGAATAAAAAAGATAATTCTTTTTGTAAAAAAAAAGAAGAAACTCCATTAATTAAACAATATAATGATATAAAAACTAAATATCCAGATACAATTTTATTATTTCAAGTTGGAGATTTTTATGAAACTTTTGGAGAAGATGCAATCAAATGTTCTAAAACATTAAATATTGTTTTAACTAAACGATCTAATATTCATTTAGCTGGATTTCCTTATCATTCAATAAATACTTATTTACCAAAATTAATACAATCAGGATTTCGTGTAGCAATTTGTGATCAATTAGAAGAACCAAAAAAAGGTAAAAATATTGTAAAAAGAGGTGTTATAGAGCTTATAACTCCAGGTATAATAATAAATGAAAATATTTTAAAAAATAAATCTAACAATTTTTTAGCCTCTATTCATATAGAAAAAAATAATTTAGGATTAAGTTTTTTAGATATTTCTACTGGAGAATTTTTTATAACAGAAGATAAAAAAGATAAAATATTACAATATTTAAAACTTTTTAACCCTAGTGAAATTCTTTTTCAAAGAAAAGAAAAAAATTTTTTTGATCAATTATTAAAAAATAAATATTATACTTTTTTAATAGAAGATTGGATGTTTGATTATGCATTTGCATATGAAAAATTAACATCACATTTTAAAACTAATTCTTTAAAAGGATTTGGAATTGATGATTTAAAATTAGGAATTATTTCTTCTGGAGTTATTTTATTCTATTTACAAAATACTCAACATTTCAATATGAAACATATTTCTTCTATACAAAAAATAAAAAAAGAAGAACATATGTGTATTGATGATTTTACTTTTCGAAATTTAGAAATATTTCATTCTTTGAATCAAGAAGGAGTTTCTTTAATAAATATTTTAGATAAAACCATAACACCTATGGGTGGTCGATTATTAAAAAATTGGATTCTTTTCCCTTTAATAAATATTCTTCATATAGAAGAACGCCAAAAAATAGTAAAAGAATTATATTTTAATAAAAGTATACGTTTTTTTATAAAAAGAAAACTTAAAGATATTCATGATATAGAAAGAATGATTTCCAAAATGATCACAGGAAAAATATCACCTCATGAAATATATATTTTTAACAAATCCTTAATTTCCATTATTGAAATAAAAGAAAATATTTTATCTCAAAAATCTAAAATACTTATAGATATTGGAAATTCTTTTATTGATTGTTCCTTTATTTCTAAAAAAATAGTTGATACTATACAAAAAAATCCTCCACATCAAATTGAAAAAGGAAAAGGAAATGTTATTATGAAAGGATTTTCTAAAAAATTAGATAATATACGTTTACTTTATTTTTCACAAAAAGAATATTTGGATAGACTTTGTTCAAAAGAACAATTAAATACCGGAATAAATAATTTAAAAATTGGATATAATAATATTTTTGGATATTTTTTTGAAGTAAAAAATTCAAAAAAACATAAAGTTCCATCTCATTGGATACAAAAACAAACATTAACTAATTCATCCAGATATATTACTGAAGTTTTAAAAACTTATGAATTAAAGATTTTAAATGCTGAACAAAAAATGTTTTTTTTAGAAAAAAAAATATTCAATAATTTAATTGATCAAATATTAGAAAATATAAAACATTTACAAAAAAATGCGAAAAAAATTGCAGAATTAGATGTTTTATGCTCTTTTTCTAATTTAGCATTAGAAAACAATTATGTTCAACCAAAAATTAATCAATCCTTAAAAATATGTATCATAAAAGGAAGACATCCAGTTATTGAAAGACAACTAATATCCAAAACGTCTTATATTCCTAACAATATTATTCTAAATAAATCAGATCAACAAATTATTATAATAACAGGTCCAAATATGTCAGGTAAATCTGCTATTTTGCGGCAGACAGCTATTATTATACTCATGGCTCATATTGGAAGTTTTGTTCCTGCAAAATATGCAGAAATAGGATTGATTGATAAAATATTTAGCAGAGTTGGAGCTTCCGATAATATTTCTTTAGGAGAATCCACTTTTATGGTAGAAATGAACGAAACGGCAAGCATATTAAATAATATTTCCAAAAGAAGTTTTATTATTTTAGATGAAATAGGAAGAGGAACAAGTACTTACGATGGTATTTCAATAGCAAAATCTATTGTTGAATTTTTACAAGAAAATAAATTTCGACCTTTAACTTTATTTGCAACTCACTACCATGAATTAAATGAAATGAGTTCTTTTTTTAAAAGAATAAAAAATTACCATGTTTCTGTAAAAAAAATTAATGATAATATTATTTTTATGCGTAAGTTAATAATAGGAGGGAGCGATCATAGTTTTGGCATTCATGTAGCAAAAATATCAGGAATGCCTATGAAGATTATTTATAGAGCAAAAGAAATATTAAAAACATTAAATAAAAAAAAAGAACTTTGAATTATTAATTTGTTTATTTATATTGGCGAGAATAGCTCAGTTGGTAGAGCACGACCTTGCCAAGGTCGGGGGCGCGGGTTCAAATCCCGTTTCTCGCTTTTTTTTACCTGGGTGGTGGAATTGGTAGACACACAGGACTTAAAATCCTGTGATCATTGCGATCGTACGGGTTCAAATCCCGTCCCGGGTATTTATTTTTTGAAAATAGTTTGGCGTTTCTTTTGTTATACTTACACTATGTGGATGATTTTCTTTTAATCCTGAATTAGTTATTCTTACAAATTTTCCTTTTTGCATGAGTTCGGTAATAGAAGATACTCCACAATATCCCATACCAGAACGCAATCCTCCACAAATTTGATAAATTACATCTTTTATTTTTCCTTTATAGGGGACTATAGCCTCTATTCCTTCTGGAACAGATTTTTCATGAAATTGAAAATAACGATCTTTACTTCCTCTTTTCATAGCAATTAAAGACCCCATTCCTACATAAGTTTTAAATTTTCTTCCTTTAAAAAAAACTTCTTCTCCAGGAGATTCATCTGTACCTGCAAATAAACTACCAATCATAACAGAACTAGCTCCAGCAGCTATAGCTTTTACTACATCTCCTGAATATCGAATTCCTCCATCAGAAACTACATTAACATTTCTTTTTTTAGCATATTCATATACATCATTAATAGCTGTTATCTGAGGCATTCCTACTCCAGCTATAACTCGCGTTGTACAAATAGAACCAGATCCAATTCCTACTTTTAAAATATTAGAACCAGCGTTTATTAAATCTTTTGCCCCTTCCATTGTTACTACATTTCCAGATAATAATGGAATTTTTGGAAAAGAATATCGAATGGATTTTATAGTTTTTAATATTCTAGAAGAATGACCATGTGCAGAATCTATTACTATAATATCCGATCCTATTTTAACTAAAGAATCTACTCTTTCTAAAGTTTCATTATCTATACCTATAGCTGCTCCAACACGAAGACGTCCTTTAGAGTCTTTGCATGCATTAGGATATTCAATTAAATTATCAATATCTCTAATTGTAATTAATCCTATTAATTTATTATGATCATCTATAATAGGTAATTTTTCTATTCTTGCTTTTAATAAAATATTTTTTGCTTTTTCTAAAGTTATATTTTTTTTGGAAGTAATTAAGTTTTCTTTCGTCATCACATCTTCTACTAAAGAATCTAAATTTGTACGATATTTTATATCTCTTCTAGTAATTATTCCTACCAATAAATGATTTTTTTCTATTACAGGTAATCCTGATATTTTATATTTTTTCATAAGAGATTGAGCGAATTTTAACGTAGAATTCCTAGAAAGAGTAATAGGATCATCAATCATTCCACTTTCACTTCTTTTTACTTTATAAACTTCTTCGGATTGATTTTTTATATTCATATTTTTATGTATAATTCCTATTCCTCCTTCTCTAGCTATGGATATAGCTAAGGAAGATTCTGTTACTGTATCCATAGCTGCACTTAATATGGGAATATTAAGAATAATATCAGATGTTAGATAAGTTTTAAGAGAGACTTCTGATGGTAAAATGGAAGAATAGGATGGAACAAGGAGGACATCATCGAAAGTTAAAGCCTCTTTTAAAATTTTTTTATTTAAAAACATAATTTTTTATTTATAAAAATATATAATTTTGTTTAGGTTTAATAAAAAAAACACAATTTTATAATATTCTTATTTTCAAATAAAAAAGAAAAGATAAAACTTAATTATATTACTTTTTGTATTTGAAAATAAAAAAAATACAAATAATGATATATTTTTTCATTCCAAATTTTTATATAAATTTGTCCAGAATATGTAATAACTGAAATACTATTGATTATGATGAAAAAATTAAGAATTACTGTTACTACAATCCTATTAGCAATATTTTTGTTTACTATCAGTTGTAATAACAAAAACAAAAGTGAAACTCCTTCTCCTGCAACAGAAGAAGAAAAAACAGCTAATAATAATGAAAATCAAACAGATTCTACAACTACAACAAATCCTCCTGCTACTTCTGGATCTGGAGAAGAAACCTCAAAAAATAATAATGAGGAAAATGGAACTACATCTGAAAAAGAAAAAGTGACTTCTGAAGAAAACGAAAAAAACAATAAATAGAAGAATAAAAAGCAAAAAAGAGTACGCTTAATTCTCTCTTTTTTGCTTTTCTTCTCTTATTCTATAAACTTTTAATCCTTGCTTTTTTACCTTTTAAATATCTAAAATAATAAATTTTGGCTCTTCGAACTTTACCTTTTTTATTAATTTCTATTTTTTGTATATTTGGCTGATTAAAAATAAATATACGTTCTATTCCTATACCTGCACTTATTTTACGTATGGTAAATGTTTTAGTTAAACCTTTTCCTTGTTTTTTTATTACGACCCCTTTAAAAGATTGTATTCTTTTTTTTTCTCCCTCTTTAATTTCAAAAAAAACAGTTATTGTATCTCCAGAACAAAATAATGGAAAATTATTTTTTGAAATAAATTTATTTTCTATATATATAATTATATTTTGTAACATAAAATTCATAATTTTTTTACTTCACATATAATTTCTTTTGCCAAAAAATTAGCTCTTCTTTTTGAATAACTTTCAGTGTGTATTCTAATGATATTTTCGGTATTAGATTTTCTTATATGTATCCATTCATTATTTAATAAATAAATTTTAATTCCATCACTAAAATTTATTTTTTCTTTTTTATATTTTTTTTTTATTATATTAAACAATATTTTAATTTTTTCATGAGAATAAAATCGTATTTTTTTTTTAGACATAAAATAATTAGAATATCTTTTTTTTAATTTAGATAATGTAATATTTAGTTTAGCTATTTGAGTTAAAAATAAAGCAATTCCTACTAATGCGTCTCTTCCATAACGTAAATCAGGATAAATAATTCCTCCATTACCTTCTCCTCCAATTACAGCATGTACTTCTTTCATTTTTTTAACTACATGTACTTCTCCTACAGAAGTAAAATAATGTGGAACCCCTTTTTTTATAGAAAGATCTTTTAATGCATAAGAAGAAGATAATGTAGAAACAACAGGACCAAATTTATTTTCTAATATATAATCAGCAATAGATACCAAAGTATATTCCTCTCCAAAAAAATCTCCATTTTCACAAATAAATACTACACGATCAACATCAGGATCCACTGATATCCCTAAATTTGCTTTTATTTGTGGTACTTTTTTACATATTTCTCTTAAATTTTTTTCAATAGGTTCAGGATTATGAATAAAATCTCCATGAGGTTCACAATACATTTTTACTACATGAACGCCCAAATATTTTAAAAGTATAGGAACAGCTATTCCCCCTGTAGAATTTATTCCGTCTACCACGATTTTTAATCTAGCTTTTTCAATAATATTTTTATCTATAATAGGTAATGAAATAATTTTTTTTATATGTTTTTGAATATAATTTTTAACATAAAAAATATTACCTAATTTTTTATAAGAAGAAAAACGAAAATGTTCTTTTTCTACTATAAAAAATAATTTTTTAAAATCTTTTTCAGATAAAAATTCTCCACAAGAATTGAACATTTTTAATCCATTCCAATTTTTTGGATTATGACTAGCCGTTAACATAATCCCTCCATCCGCTTTTTCATTTTTAACGGCTATTCCTACGGTAGGAGTAGTGGATAAACCTATGTTTATAACATTTATTCCAAGACTTTGAAAAGTAATTACTAAAAATTGTTGAAATAAAGCGGAAGTTACTCTTCCATCTCTACCTAATATAATAATATATTTTTTTTTTTTATATTTTTTTTTCATCCAAGAAACATATCCAGCAGAAAATTTTATTATCTCTAAAGGAGAAAAGCCTTCTCCTACTTTTCCTCCCAATGTTCCTCTTATTCCAGATGAAGATTTTACAAGTGTCAAAAATTAATTGAATTTTTTTATTTTTTACAAACAAAAATACAAAATTAAATTTTGAGATTTATTCAAATTCTATAACTTTTATGGGAGATGTTTTATTAATAATAAAAAAAGAAGGAAAAAATATTGATACAAAACAAATAAAAATAATGGAAAAATTTATCATAAAAATATGATTTATGTTAAAATAAACTGGAACATAATCTACAAAATATTGTATTTTATTTAATGAAATTAAATGAAATTTTTTTTGTATTACTAATATAGTAATTGCTATTCCATTTCCTATAATTAATGAAGGAATAAATATTTGTAAAACATACAATAAAAATATTTTTTGTATTACTTTATTTTTTGCCCCTAAAGTTTTTAAAATACCTATGGTTTTAATTCTTTCTAAAAGAAGTATTATAATAAATACAATCATATTTATAATCAAAGCTAAAAAAACAATAAAACTAATAACAATAATATTTACATGAAAAATATTTATCCACTCTACAATTGAATGATAATTTTTATCATAAAAAATTTGAACTGAAAAATCATTAGGTTTTTTTTTATAAATTTTTATATTTTTTTCTTTATAAAAAGAAGGAGATAAAAAAATTTCTAATTTTTCTGAAAAAAATTTTTTTTGATAATAAATATGTGGAATAAATTTTATATTTCCAATAATGTAAACATTATCAAATTCTGGAATACCAGTTTCATATAAACCAGAAATTTTAAATTTTTTGGATAAAATAATAGGTTTTTTATTATTTTTAAAGAAAAAAAAATATATTTTTACATTTGAACCAATATTTAATCCTAATGATAAAGAAATTTTTTTTGATAAAAGAACGCTTTGATTGGAAAATAACTTTTTTTTTATATTAAAAATGTTTCCTTTTATCAAAAAAAATTTAAAAAATAGTGGGTTATAGTCTTTATATAATCCTTTATAAATATATCTATCTGTTTTTTTATTTGTATTAATAATCACATTATTTTCGGCTATTTTATAAATTTTTTCAATATAATTAAGATGGAAAAAATTTTTTTTTAGAAAATTTATTTCTTTTATATTTAACGGAACAATAGAATCTTTTTTTTGAACAAAAATTTGACCTTTAATATTAAATAATTTATTTTTTACAATTTTTTTTAAACCAAATCCTATAGAAAAAGTTAAAATAGTTATAATTAATCCGAAAATTATTGTTATTTGTGTAATGATTACTATTGATCTAAGATATTTATTTTTACTGCAATCTTTCCAAACTGTTTTTTTAGAAAAAAACCATTCAAAATTCAATACATTTTCATTTTTTTAATCTTCATCTAAATAATTTTCATTATTAAAATCTATATCATTATTTTCATCATATGGAGATTTTAACATTTCCTTGTCAAAATCTCCATATGATGACATTAAAAAACTTTCTTTATCAAGAACATTTTTTTTATAATCTTCTTCCCAAACTAATGAATTTTGTTTTTTTTCTTCCATATTTACGAATTTAGCTTGATCACTTATAAATTTTAAACGAAATTTATCCAATCCTCCATTTCTATGTTTAGCTATGATAATTTCTGCTTGACCAACACAAGAATCATTCTCTTCATCTGAATCCCAAATTCGAAATCCATAATATTCAGGTCTATAAATAAATAAAACTATATCTGCATCTTGTTCTATAGCTCCTGATTCTCTTAAATCAGATAATAAAGGACGTTTACTTCCTCCTCTTGTTTCCACAGCTCTAGAAAGTTGTGATAATGCTATTATAGGAATATCAAGTTCTTTAGCTATAGATTTTAAATTTCTAGAAATAATTGATATTTCTTGTTCTCTATTTTGAAATTTAGAACCATGATCATTTATACCCATTAATTGCATATAATCTATCAATATTAATTTTATACCATGTTGAGATATTAAATGACGACATTTTGCACGTAAACTGAATATAGATAAAGAAGGAGTATCATCTATAAATAGAGGAGCATCCTTTAATTTTTTTGATTTATTTATCAAACATTCCCAATCTAAATTTGACAAATTTGCTCTTTTAATTTTTTCTGAAGAAATTCCAGTTTCTGATGATATTAATTTTGTAATTAATTGAATAGAAGACATTTCTAATGAAAAAATAATAACCGGTATTTTTTGTTCTACAACGATATTTTTTACCATGGATAACATAAAAGTAGTTTTACCCATTCCAGGTCTAGAAGCCAATATAATTAAGTCAGAATTTTGCCAACCAGAAGTAATTTTATCCATTTTATAAAATCCAGAAGAAATACCACTTAGCCCTTCTTTTTTTGTTTTTTTAATTTTATCAATAGCTTTTTTTACAAGACATGGAGTTGTTTCATATTTTTTTGTTATTAAATATTTTTTATTGACTTCGAATAATTTTGATTCCGCATAATCCAAAAGATCAAAGACATCCGTACTTTCCTCATAACATTTTTGTATAATATCAGAAGATATACTAATTAATTTTCTCAAAATAAACTTCTGTAAGACTATACGACTATGATATTCTATATGCGCAGAAGAAATTACTTTTTGTGTTAATTCTATCAAATAAAACTCTCCACCTATTAATTCCAATTTTCCAATTTTTTGTAATTCATCCACTACAGTATATAAATCAATTGGATTTGAATGATGGTATAATTTCTGTATAACTCTAAAAATTTCTTGATGTGCTTTTTTATAAAAAATTTCAGGAAAAAGGATATCAATAATTTCATCTAATCCTTTTTGATCTACCATAACAGCCCCTATAACAGCTTCTTCTAAATCTAATGCTTGAGGAGGTATTTTTTTATAAAAAAAATTATCTTCTTTTCCTGATTTTATAAAACTATTCACTTTATTCATCTCATTATTATACACTATTCCTATTCTATCCTAATCCTCCTTTTTTTTTATGATGAAATGGATGGAGTAATATTATTTATTGAATCACTAAATTTATTCATCAAAAAAACCTATGGAAATATACTTATTTTTTCTCTTTTTAATAAGAGATTCAATTTCAATTATAGATAATTGTTTATAATGTTTAATAATTTGTTTTTTTACAAATTTATAAGCTTTATTTGGACAAAAATGAGCTCCACCCAAAGGTTCTTTGATAATATCATCTATAAGATTTAATTTATGCATATTTTCTGCCGTTAGTTTTAATGCTTCTGCTGATTTTTCTTTTTTATCCCATGTTCCCCAAAGTATTGTAGAACAACTTTCGGGTGAAATAACAGAAAACCAAGAATTTTCCATCATAGAAACCTTATCTCCTATACCTATTCCCAAAGCCCCACCACTTGCTCCTTCTCCTATAATTAAAACAATAATAGGAACTTTTAAACACATCATTTCATAAATATTTTTTCCAATTGCCTCCCCTTGACCTCTTGTTTCTGCTTCAATTCCAGGAAAAGCTCCTGGTGTATCAATAAAAGTAACAATAGGCTTACTAAATTTTTCAGCTAATTTCATAAGACGTAAAGCTTTTCTATAGCCTTCTGGATTAGGCATTCCAAATCTTCTATATTGTCTATCTTTGGTATTTTTACCCTTTTGAGTACCTATCAACATAAAAATATTATCCTCTATTTTACCAAAACCTCCTACGATAGCTTTATCGTCTCCAAAATTACGATCTCCATGCAATTCTATAAAAGAATCTTTTTTTGTTATATACTGTATATAATCTAAAGTATAAGGTCTATTTGGATGTCTAGATAATTGTACTCTTTGCCAAGGAGTTAAATTATTATGTAATTTTTTAATAGTTTTTTCTAATTTTAACTTCAATTGATTACAAACTTCCCTCATATTAACTCCACTTTTTTTTTCAATCAAAAGACAGTTTATATATTGATCCTTAATTTCTTGTATTGGTTTTTCAAAATCTAAATATTCCATTATAAAAAAAAATTAATTGGTAAATGAATGGATATACTCATGATTCATAAAAGAAATATATTCTGTAGATATTCCTTTTGGACACTCTATTTCACATGCTTTAGTATTGGTACAAGTTCCAAATCCTTCTTCATCCATCTTATTAACCATATTTAATACTCTTTTTTTTCTTTCTATTTTTCCTTGAGGTAATAAAGCAAATTGTGAAATTTTTGCTGAAACAAATAACATAGCAGATCTATTTTTACATGCAGCGACACAGGCTCCACAACCAATACATGTAGCCGCATCAAAAGCTTTATCTGCTTTATTTTTTGGAATAGGAATCATATTTCCATCTACTGTTTTTCCTAATGTATTTACGGATATAAAACCACCTGAAATCATTATTTTATCAAAAGAAGATCTATCTACAACAAGATCTTTAATGATAGGAAAAGGTTTAGCTCTCCAAGGTTCTATATATATAGTTTCTCCATCATAAAAATGTCGCATATGAAGTTGACAAGTGGTAATTAAACTATCTGGGCCATGTGCTCTTCCATTTATGTATAATGAACACATCCCACAAATTCCTTCACGACAATCATGATCAAATGATATGGTAGAAGATTCTTTTTTTTCACATATAATCTTATGATTTAATAAATCTAACATTTCTAAAAAAGAACTATCAGGAGATATATCATGAACTGGATAAATTTTAAAAAACCCTTTTTCTTTATTATTTTTTTGTCTCCATATTTTTAATTTAAAATTCAAAAGTTTTTTCATAAAATTAATTATGTTTTGTTTTATTTATAAGAACGTGTTTCTGGTTTTACAAAACTATAATTTAAATTTTCTTTATGCATAATTTCATCACTAATGGATTTACTTTCTTTATTATACATCCATATAGAAACATATTTATAATGTGAATCATCTCTAAGAGCTTCTCCTTCTTTTGTTTGATATTCTTCTCTAAAATGACTTCCGCAAGATTCTTTTCTATTCAAAGCATCCATTGCTATGAGCTCTCCCAATTCTAAAAAATCGGACACACGTCCTGCTTTTTCCAATTCTGAATTAAATCCATCTTCAATTTTTCCAGGAACAAAAACATTTTTCCAAAATTCATCTCTAAGTTCTTGTATTTTTTTAATAGCTTTAGATAATCCTATATAATTTCTACTCATACCTACATATTTCCACATTATTTTTCCAAGTTTTTTATGAAAAAAATCAACAGACATATTTCCTTTATTTTGAATAAATTTTTTAATTCTATCTTTTACATTTTTCTCTGCATTTTCAAATGCTGGATGTTTGATAGATATTTTTTTTGTATTTTTCACAAATTTTGATAGATAATCTGCTATAGTATACGGCAAAATAAAATATCCATCAGCTAATCCTTGCATTAATGCAGATGCTCCCAACCTATTCGCTCCATGATCAGAAAAATTTGCTTCTCCTATTATATAACATCCAGGTATAGAAGACATTAAATTATAATCTACCCATAACCCTCCCATTGTATAATGAACGGCAGGATAAATTTTCATAGGAGTATCATAAGGATTTTCATTGGTTATTTTTTCATACATATGAAATAAATTTCCATATTTAGATTCTATAATTTTTTCCCCTAATTTTTTTATTTCTAATGAATCATAGTTTTGTATGCCAAGTTCATTTGCTCGTTCTCTTCCATATTTATCTATAGCATGATTAAAATCTAAATAAACCCCCTCTTTAGTTTCATTATCTACTATTCCAAATCCTTTATCACAACGCTCTTTAGCCGCTCTAGAAGCTACATCTCTAGGAACAAGATTCCCAAATGAAGGATAGCGTCTTTCTAGATAATAATCTCTTTCTTCTTCACTGATATTTTCAGGTTTTTTAGTTTTTTTTCGTATAAAAATAGAATTTTCTAATTTTTTAGGAACCCATATACGCCCATCATTTCTTAATGACTCTGACATTAACGTTAATTTAGATTGATAATTACCATGGACTGGAATACAAGTAGGATGTATTTGCGTGTAACAAGGATTAGAAAAATATCCTCCTTTTTTATGAACTTTCCATATAGCACTTACATTAGATCCCATTGCATTAGTAGATAAAAAAAATACATTTCCATAACCTCCTGATGCTATTACTACAGCATGTGCTGTATGTTTTTCAATTTTTCCAGAAATAAGATTTCTAGCAATGATTCCTCTAACTATACCTTCTACAATTACTAAATCAAGCATTTCATGTCTATTATACATTTTTATTCTTCCTTTTCCTATTTGTCTAGACATAGCAGAATAACAACCCAATAATAGTTGTTGTCCTGTTTGTCCTTTTGCATAAAAAGTTCTAGAAACTTTTGCCCCACCAAAGGATCTAGTTTCTAAATATCCTGCATAATCACGAGCAAATGGAACCCCTTGAGCTACACATTGATCAATAATATTAGAAGATATTTCTGCTAAACGATAAACATTAGCTTCTCTAGATCTATAATCTCCACCTTTAATAGTATCATAAAAAAGTTGATAAATAGAGTCATTATCTCCTTTATAATTTTTAGAAGCATTGATTCCACCTTGAGCTGCTACAGAATGAGCTCTTCTTGGAGAGTCTTGATAGCAAAAAGCTTTAACTTTATATCCTAATTCAGCTAAAGAAGTACAAGCAGAACCTCCTGAAAGTCCTGTTCCAACAACAATAATTTCCATATTACATCTATTATTAGGAGATACTAATTTTAAAGTAGATTTATGATTTTTCCATTTTTTATGTAGAGAACCTAATGGAATTTTTGAATTTAATGAATTTTTCATCATTGAAAAATATTAGTTATCTTAAAAAAAACCAAATAGCAATAATAGAAAACCCGGAGCAAATAAACCAAAAATAAAAAAAACCAAATTTTTGTATCCAGATTAATCTCTTTTTATTGGATAATCCTAAAGATTGAAAAGAAGATTGAAATCCATGGTTTAAATGAATTCCTAAAATTAAAAAAGATAATATATATATAAATGTGTATAAAGGATTTTTGAATAAAGAAATCACGATATAATAATCTGAAGTAAAATGATTAAATTTCATGGGTATCATGAAATTTATTAGATGCAAAATTAAGAAAAATAAAATTAAAATTCCTGTATATATCATGGTCCTACTACTAAATGTCGTTGTAAAATAAGATTTCATCGCATAATCTACTTCTCCTTTTATTTTTCTATTTTTCCAATATAATTGAACTCCCAAAATAATGTGAATAATGAACCCTATAGCAAGAACATATTCCATTATTTTAATAATAAAATTTTTTCTCATAAAAAAAACGGCTTCATTGAAAGCTTTTTCTCCTAAAAAAAGAAAAAGATTCACACTCAAATGCAATAATAAAAAAATCATAAGAAAAATTCCTGTGGTAGCCATGACTACTTTTTTTCCAATAGAAGATTGAAAAAAATTTCTATAATTCACTAATAGGATATAAATAAGTAAATATAAGAAATATTTTATGAAAAATTTTTTTGTTTATTTATTTTATATAAAGCTCTTATTAACAAATCTATATCTTTTTTTTCATTAAAAATTCCAAAAGAAATCCTAATAGGCATCATTTTATTCAAAAGATATCTATTTGTGATAGATTTAATTACATGAGATTCTTTTTTTACGTCACTATGACAAGAACTACCTTTAGAAACAGAAACTCCCATTAAATCCAAATGAAAATATAATAAATGATCTTTTTTTGTTGGATATAAAAAATTTAATATAGAAGGAATGCTTTTATCAATATCAGATGATAATCCATTAAAAATAATATTTGGAATTATTTTTTTTAATTCTGAAATACAATATAATTTTAAATTTTGTATTTTTTTTATATGTCGTAAAAAATTACAACAACATAATTGAAAAGCTTCAGAAAGACCTGCTATTCCATGTGTATTTTCCGTACCTGAACGAATTCCATATTCTTGTAATCCTCCAATTAAAAAAGGTTTTATTTTTTTTAAAATATTATTTCTGATAAAAACAAATCCTATTCCTTTTGGTCCATAAAATTTATGTGCACTTGCAGTAGCAAAGTCTAAAGATAATTTTTCCATATTAATAGGAAAATTTCCAATAAATTGAATTGTATCTGAATGAAAATAAGTATTATATTTTTTACACAAAAAAATAACTTTCTCTATCTCCAATAAATTTCCAATTTCATTATTAGCATACATTAAACTAACAAGTGTTTTTTTAGCATCATTTTTTTTTAATATTTCTTCCATATGATTTAGATTTAGCATTCCTTTTTCTTGAATTTTAATAAAGTTTACGCATACTTTATATTTATAAGATAAATACAAAACTGTTTGTAAAACAGAAGGATGTTCTAATTTAGATGTCAAAATATGTCTTACTCCTAAATCTGAAATAGAAGATTTTAATACAAGATTATTTGCTTCAGTTCCTCCAGAAGTAAAAATGATCTCATCAGGAGAAGCTTTTATATTTTTAGCTACACGAATTCTAGATTCTTCTATGATAGAACGAGCTTCTCTTCCATAACTATGTTGAACAGAAGAAGGATTTCCAAATGAATATTTTAGAGTATTTATCATAACTTTTATTACCTCGTTTCTTACAGGAGTTGTAGCTGCATTGTCTAAATATGCACGTTCCATTAAAATTTTTATTTTTATTTATTAATATATATAATATATTAAAATTCTGTTTTTTAATTTTTTTTAAAAAAAATATCATCTTTAATTTTGTATATTTATAAAATTCATTATTGAATTAGTTCAATTCTTTTCAAAAAAAATTTTTGTAATTCCTGTTAAAAATTTTATGTTTTATAAATGTTATAAACATCTCTATTTTATTTTTATTAAATTGATATAATATGAAAATAGATGTTGGATTTTCGATTTTAATGGGGTTTGTGGTTGGAATTGTTGCATGTTATTTTTTTGGAAAAAAAACCATATTAAAAAAATATATTCAGTTTTTAGAAAAAGCTAATTTTCAAGCAAAAAAAATCATAAAAAATGCAGAAAAAGAAGGGGAATCTATTAAAAAAAATAAAATGATTCAAGCAAAAGAAAAATTTATAGAACTTAAATCTAAATATGAAAAAGATGTTCATATTAGAGAAAGGAAGATAATGGATATAGAAAATAGGACAAAAGAAAAAAAAAATAGATTATCTAAAGAAATAGAAATATACTTTAAAAGAAACAATCGTTTAGAAGAAAAAATACATGATTATGAAAATAAATACAAGTTTCTTCAAAAAAAACAAGAAGAATTTAAAAATATGCATATTAAACAAGTAGAATTACTTGAAAAAATATCTAATTTTTCTTCTGAAGAAGCTAAAAATAAATTGATTGAACTTTTAAAAGGGGAAGCAAAAGTAAAAGCACAATCTCATATACAAAATATTATAGAAGAATCACAATTAACAGCAAAAATGGAAGCAAAAAAAATTGTAATTCAAGCTATTCAAAGAATTGGAACAGAAGAATCGGTTGAAAATGCTGTATCTGTTTTTAATATAGAATCAGATGATGTAAAAGGTCGTATCATTGGAAGAGAAGGAAGAAATATAAGAGCTCTAGAAAAAGCAACAGGAGTAGAAATAATTGTAGATGATACTCCGGAAGCCATTCTTTTATCTTGTTTTAATCCTATACGAAGAGAAGTAGCTAGACTATCTCTTCATAAGTTAGTAATAGATGGACGGATACACCCAGCAAGAATTGAAGAAATAGTAGCAAAAACTGAAAAAAAAATTGAAGAAGAAATACTAGAAATAGGAAAAAAAAATATAATAGATTTAGGTATTCATGGAATACATACAGAATTAATTCGAATGATAGGAAGAATGAAATATCGTTCTTCTTATGGACAAAATCTTTTACAACATTCTCGTGAAGTAGCACATTTAGCAGGAATATTAGCTTCTGAATTAGGATTGAATGCTAAATTAGCAAAACGTGCAGGATTACTGCATGATATAGGAAAAATTCCTGAAATAGAATCGGATCTTCCTCATGCTATTTTAGGAATGCAGTGGGCAGAAAAATATGGAGAAAATACGGAAGTTTGTAATGCAATAGGATCACATCATGATGAAATAGAAATGAAAGTATTGATATCTCCCATAGTGCAAGTTTCAGATTCTATTAGTGGAGCTCGTCCTGGAGTTAGAAGAAATTCTTTTGAATCCTATTCCAAAAGATTAAAAAATTTGGAAAAGATAGCTTTCAGTTTTTATGGAGTTAATAAAGCTTTTGCTATACAAGCAGGAAGAGAGTTACGCGTTTTGGTAGAAAGTAATAAAATTGATGATAAAAAAGCTTTTCAATTATCTTGTGATATAACAGAAAAAATAAAAAATGAGATGACTTATCCAGGTCAAATAAAAGTTACTGTAATTAGAGAAACTAGGGCAGTACAAATAGCTAGATAAAATAAAAATAAAAATTATGAAAGACTTTTCCATTACTTCTTTTATTGAAAAATACTTTCTTCATTTTAATGCTTTAACTTTATTAGAAGCTGCTAAAGCATATAAATATCATATTCAAAATAATGGAAAAATGATGATTACACTAGCTGGTGCAATGAGTACGGCTGAATTAGGTAAAATATTAGCTGAAATGATCAGAAAAGATAAAGTTCACATTATTTCTTGTACAGGAGCTAATTTAGAAGAAGATATATTAAATTTGATAGCTCATTCTCATTATAGAAAAATACCTAATTACAGAGATTTAACTCCTGAAGAGGAAAAAAACTTTTTAAAAAAAGGATATTATAGAGTAACAGATACTTGTATCCCAGAAGAACAAGCTTTTAAAAAATTACAAAAATATATTTTTAAAATGTGGAAAAAAGCTCAAAAAAAATCAAAACGTTATTTTCCTCATGAATACATTTATCAATTATTATTAGAAAATATTTTAGAACCCTATTATAATATTGATTCAAAAGATAGTTGGGTATTAGCTGCAGCAAAAAAAAATATACCTATGATCGTACCAGGATGGGAAGATAGTACTATGGGAAATATTTTTGCTTCATTTTGTATAAAAAAACTATTTCAACCTTTTCTTGTAAAAAATGGAATAGAATATATGATGCATTTAGCTAAATGGTACCAAAAAGAATCCGTTAAACATAAAATTGGTTTTTTTCAAATAGGAGGAGGCATTTCCGGTGATTTTCCTATTTGTGTAGTACCAATGCTATCACAAGATGTAGGATTACATCCTACTCCATTTTGGGCTTATTTTTGTCAAATTTCTGATTCAACTACTAGTTATGGATCTTATTCAGGAGCTATTCCAAATGAAAAAATTACTTGGGGAAAACTTGATAAAGATACTCCAAAATTTATGATTGAATCAGATGCTACTATAGTAGCTCCACTTATTTTTGCATATATATTAAATATGTAACTTTATTTAAAATATCATTTTTAATGAGTAAATATGATCTTGTTGTAATTGGATCTGGGCCAGGAGGGTATATTTCTGCTATTAGAGCAAGCCAATTAGGCCTACGTACTGCAATTATAGAAAAATATAAAAATTTAGGCGGAACATGTTTAAATGTAGGGTGCATTCCTTCTAAATCTCTTTTAGATTCTTCTAAATATTTTTCATTAGGAAAAAATAACTATTCTTTACATGGAATTTTTTTCGAAAAATTATCATTTGATTTTCAAAAAATGATAAATAGAAAAAACGGAATAGTTAAAAATATTAATAGTGGAATAAAATATTTAATGAATAAAAATAAAATTGATTTATATCAAGGAGTAGCTTCATTCAAAACAAAAAATATACTTTCTATAAAAGAAATAAAATCATTTAAAAAAAAACAAGAAATACAATTTAAATTTTGTATTATATCTACAGGATCTAAACCTTCATGTTTCCCCTATTTCAATTTTGATATAAAAAATAAAATAATTTCCTCAACAGAGGCTCTTAATTTAAATGAAATTCCTAATAAATTAATAATAATTGGAGGAGGAATAATTGGATTGGAGTTAGGTTCTATTTTTAATAGACTAGGAAGTAAAGTAACTATCATAGAAATTATGGATAGAATTATATCAAATATGGATAATTCTTTAAGTCAAGAAATTAGAAAAATATTGGAAAAATCTTCCATTAAAATAGAAACTTCTTTATCCATTACTAATATTATTCAAGAAAATAATGAAGAAATATCAGTATTTGTAAAATATCATAATGGGGAAAAAATGAAATTTATAGGAAATTATTGTCTATTTTCAATAGGAAGAACCCCATATACAAAACATTTAGGATTAGAAAATATTGGAATAAAAATAAATAAAAAAGGATTTATACTCGTAAATGATTCTTTACAAAGTAATATTAGTAATATATATGCAGTTGGAGATGTTATAGGTGGAAAAATGTTGGCACATAAAGCTGAAGAAGAAGGATTATACGCAGTGGAACACATGGTAGGACAAAAACCAAATAAATTAAATTATGATTTAATTCCATCAGTCATTTATACTTATCCTGAAGTAGCAAGTATTGGCCGTACAGAAGATGAAATAAAAAAAGATAAAATAGAATATAATGTTGGAACTTTTCCTATGAAAATATTAGGTAAAGCTCGTACAAGTGGATGTACTGATGGTTTTTTGAAAATCATTTCACAAAAAAAAACAGATGAAATATTAGGAGTTCATATCATTGGAGAACATGCTGCAGACATGATTATGGAAGCGGCTATAGCCATGGAATTTAGATCCTCTTCAGAGGATCTATATAGGATATGTCATCCTCATCCTAGTTTTAGCGAAGCTTTTAAAGAAGCCGCTTTACTAAGTTTTGAAAATCGTGCTATACATATGTAATTGATTTTTATAAAAAGAGATTTTAAAAAAAATTCATTTAAAAAAATAAAAATATATTTCATTTAGGTTCATGTAATAAAAATTTTTTTTTTAAAAGTTTTTCTTTAGTTTCTATTTTATCCAAAACACAACAATGAACAGGACATACAGTCATACATTGTGGTTGATCGTAAAATCCAATACATTCTGTACATTTTTCTGAAATTATAAAATAAATATCCTTTCTTTTTGGTTTATAAAATATGGGTTTATATGGTTTAGAAGTCCCATCTGATATACTCCATTTTTTCCCACCTTCATAAATTGCTTTATTAGGACATTCTGGTTCACAAGCTCCACAGTTAATACATTCTTCTGTAATTTTTATGGACATTGTATTTGAAAATTTTAAAATAATGATAAAAACTTTTAATGAATTAGGATCTTTTTTAAGGGAATTTAAAAAATTTTATGCAAACGATAAATATATTTCTAAAAATTTTAAAATTTTTTTTACTCCTTTTAAAAAAGAATTGAAAAAAATAACTATAAAAAATAGTTGGTTTAGAATAGAAGATTTATTAATAACTATTGATCATTGGGGAATGATTCTTAAAAAAGAAAAACTAGAAAATTGGATTAATAAATACTCTTTAAATGAAAAAAAAAATAATTTAAAAAAAGTTCTCGTTATTATGCCTGGGAATATCCCCATGGTAGGGTTTCATGATTTTTTATGTGTTCTTTTTTCAGGACATAATATAATCATTAAATTATCTCAAGAAGATAATTTATTAATTCCTTTTTTATGCAAAATAATAATATTTAAAAAACCTATATTGAAATATAGAATAAAATTTACAAAAAATATTTTTTATGAAAGATTTGATTATGTCATAGCTAGTGGAAACAATAATACGGCTCGTTATTTTGAATTTTTTTTTAGAAAAAATCCTATTTTAATTAGAAAAAGAAGAATATCCATCGCAGTTTTACAAAATAATGAAAAAGAAAAAGAATTAATTAATCTAATAAAAGATATACTAACTTATTCTGGAAGAGGATGTAGAAATGTAGGAAAAATATTTATTCCTTATGATTATAATATTCATTTTATTTTAAAAAAATCATTTGTATCTGAATATATAACAAAGAACTATAAATATAAAGATAATTATAAATATAATCTATCTATTTATACCATGAATAAAATTCCTATTATAAAAAATAATTTCCTAATTTTAAAAGAAGAAAAAAATTATTATAGTCCAATATCTGTAGTTTATTATGAATTTTATAAAGATTTAAATAAATTAAGAGAAATAATTAAAAAAAATAATCAATATATACAATGTATTGTATCTAATAATTTTTTACAAAAAGAAATTAATTTTGGCAAAACACAATATCCAAAATTAGAAGATTTTTCAGATGGAATTGATACAATTAAATTTTTAAATTAAAAATTTAGTTTAAATTTCATGAAATTTTATAACTAATTGATCTTGATTATCAAGATATATTTTTTTAAATATTTTTCCTTTTATTTTAGGAGCTATAAGACCATTTTTTAATATTTTTTTACATATAAAAATTCTACATTCATCCCAAATATTTTTTTTTATAAAACTTTCCAAGGTTTTTTTTCCACCTTCCACAATTAGTGACAATATTTTTTTTTTATACAAATGATTTAAAATATGATTGATTATTTTTTTATCAAAAGAAATTTGAACATATTCTGTATTTTTTTTATTTTCTTTTTTTTTTTCTGTAAAAACAATAGTACGTTGAGTCCCATCTAAAATAAAAAAAGAAGTAGATATGTTTAATTTTTTATCAATAAAAATTCTAATAGGATTGTATCCAAACCATTCTCTAACATTTAATTTAGGATTGTCATTTAATACAGTTTTTTTACCTACTAGAATGCTGTCTTCTTCAGATCTCCATTTATGATTTAATTGTTTTGCATATATTCCACTAATACAAGTGTTTTTTTTACCTTTAAAAGTTATAAAACCATCATAACTTTGAGCCCATTTTAAAATAATATAAGGACGATTTTTTTCATAAAAAGTAAAAAAACGTTTATTTAAAATACGACATTGATTTTTTAAAACATTTTCTATAACTTCTATTCCAGATTCTCTTAATTTTTTGATTCCTAATCCTTTAATTTTATTAAAAGGATCTTTAATTCCTATGATTACTCTTGGAATATGTTTTTTAATTATTAAGTCAACACAAGGTGGGGTTTTTCCAAAATGAACACATGGTTCTAATGTTACATAAAGAGTGGAATCAAGGAATAAATTTTCATTTTTAATTCTATTAATAGCTTTTACTTCTGCATGATCCATTCCATTTTTATAATGCCATCCTTCTGAAAGAACTAAACCATTTCTCTCTATAACACAACCAACCATTGGGTTAGGAGAAGTTAATCCTAATCCATTTTTTGCTAATTGTATAGCTCTTTTCATAAAAATTTCTTTATATATCATTTTGAATTCCATATTTTCCAAGATTCTTCTGCTTGAATATGCAACATTTCTAATCCATTCTTAATGATAGCTCCTTTTTCTTCCGCTTTTTTTAAAAATAAGGTTTTATTTGGATTATAAACTAAATCATAAAAATAATGTTCAGAAGAAATATATTGATAAGGTAAAGGAGGATAAGAATTTATATTGGGAAATGTTCCTAAGGGAGTGCAATTGATAATAATTTTGTATTGTTTTAACAAATTTTTGTCTATATCATCATAAGATAAAAAATTTTTATTTTTTTTTCTAGAAATATGTATATAGGATATTTGTAATTTTTTTAAAACAAATGAAACCGTTTTAGAAACTCCACCAGTCCCCAAAATTAATGCTTTTAAGTTTTTTTTTTCTAAAAATGAATTCATATTCTTTTTAAAAGAAAATTCAAACCCTGAAACATCTGTGTTATAACCTATTATAGATTTATTTTTTATTTTTATAACATTTACAGATCCTATGTATTCTGCTTTAGGCATAATTTTAGTTAAAAAAGGAATAATACTTGTTTTATAAGGGATGGTAACATTACATCCTTTTAAACATGGATTTTGTAATATTAATAATACATTTTCTATATTTGGAATATCAAAGTTTTTATAATCTGTATGAATAATGGATTCTTTTTTAAATTTTTTTAAAAAAAAATCTCTTGAAAAAGAATGACTAATTCCTTTTCCAATTAATCCAAAAATAAATTTATAGTTTTTATTTTTTTTTCTCATAAACATAAAACTATTCTTCTTTTTTTAATTTTATACGTTCTCTATACTTTGCTTTTAATATTTTATTCCTCCTTCCTTCAGAAGGTTTTATGTATTGTTGTTTTTCTCTAAACTCTTTTAAAATTCTAGTTTTATCAAATTTTTTTTTACATTTTTTTAAAGCTTTATCAATGGATTCTCCTTCTCTAACTGTAGTAATTAAAATCATAAAAAAATTAATAGTTTTTAAAATAATTCATTTTTTGTGGACACTATCGGATTTGAACCGACGACCTCTACCCTGTCAAAGTAGCGCTCTAAACCAGCTGAGCTAAATGTCCTTTTAAATCAACAAAATTAAGTATTTTTTAAAAAATATAAAAGATCATAATTTATATGTACTGCAATATTTTTAAAAAATCTATAGAAAATTTAAAAGGATTAAGTTTAAAAAAAGCTTATTTATTTAATACGGAATTAAATCTTTATACATACGAAGATTTACTTTTTTTTTATCCAAAAGGATATATACAGTTATTAACTTTTAAAAAAATATCAGAATTATCAAATAATAATAATAATAATTTTGTACGAATACTAGGAAAAATAACTAATATTGAAGAAATAAATTTTAAAAAAAAAAAAGGTAAAATATTTATAGCACGTTTAGAAGATAAAACAGGATTTATTGAATTAGTTTGGTTCCAAAAAATAAATTTTAATATAAAAAAGAATATTATAATGATGGTTTTAGGAAAAATAAAATTTTTTCAAAAAAAAATTCAAATTATTCATCCAATCATTCATACAAATATTAAAAAATTTAAATTTTTTAAAAAAGATTTTTATATATATCCTCTTTATTCTATTCCAAAAAATATGAAAGAAAAAGGAATTAATAATTCTTTTATGATTAATTTATTACAAAATTTAATAAAAGAATTAAAAAATAACATAAAAGAATTTTTTTTTGAAAAATTTATTGATAAAAAATTAATGTCAAGAAAAAATGCTTTAATTCAAATTCATTTTCCAGAATCTTTCGAAAGCTTATTACAAGCTCAATATTCTTTAAAATTTGAAGAATTATTCTTACTAAAATTATTTTTTTTATCAAAAAAAAGAACGGCATATAGTAATCCATTTTTAAAATTGGGAAAAAATTTTCATAATTTTTACAAAAATTTTTTGCCTTTTACTTTAACAGAAGAACAAAAAAAAGTATTTAAAGAAATATGGAATGATTTGAAAAAACCAATTCAAATGAATAGATTATTGCAAGGAGAAGTAGGATGTGGAAAAACTATAATAGCTATATTATCAATGCTTATTGCTTTAGATAATGGATTTCAATCCTGTTTAATGGCTCCAACTGAGGTTTTAGCTATACAACATTTTTCTTCTATAAAAAAAATGTTTTCTAAAATTGGAATTAAAATAGCTTTATTAACAAGTTCGACCTCTAATTCTATACGAAAATATCTCTATCATGAAATATTTACAGGAAAAATTTCCATTTTAATAGGAACACATACTTTAATACAAGAGAAAGTTAAGTTTAAAAATTTAGGATTAGCAATCATAGATGAAGAACAACGTTTTGGTGTAATACAAAGAACTAAAATTTGGGAAAAAAATAATAAACATCCTCATATTCTTATTATGACAGCTACCCCTATTCCTAGAACCTTAGCAAAGATTATTTATCATGATTTAAACATTTCTGTTATTAAACAGTTACCTTTAGAAAGAAAACCTGTAAAAACTATACATTTTTGGAATTATAATAGAAATCAAGCTTTTGATATAATAAAAAATCAAATTTCAAAGGGAAGACAAATATATGTTGTATATCCCACTATAAATAATTCTTCAAGAAGTAGAAATAAAAATTTAATAAAGGGATATCAAGAAATAAAAGAAAAATTTAAAAATTTAAAAATTGGAATTTTACATGGAGAAATGAATTGTCAAGAAAAAAATATGCAAATGAATCAATTTTTATGTGGAAAAACTAAAATTTTGATAGCTACTACAATCATAGAAGTGGGAGTAGATGTTCCTAATGCATCAGTAATTTTAATAGAAAATGCAGATTTTTTTGGATTATCTCAATTACATCAATTAAGAGGAAGAGTAGGAAGAGGAAAACATAAAAGCTATTGTATTATGATTACTGATCATAATAAAATAAGTACAGAAGGTTATTTTAGAATTAAAAAAATGTGTGATATTAATCAAGGGTTAGAAATAGCTAAAGAAGATCTTAAATTACGTGGTGGGGGAGATTTAATAGGAACTAAACAAAGTGGAAAAAATTATTTTCGTATTATAAATCTTATAAAGGATTATAAACTTATAAAAGATGTTTTTCCAATTGCTAAAATTTTTTTTAAAAAAAATCCTAATTATTTAAAATATACAAAATATATATATAAATATTACAAAAAATATAAATAATAAAAAACTAAATAAAAAGAAAGTTAATTTATATTTATGTCTTTAAATAGCAATCAACGTAAAATCATAGAAACCATTAATGGTCCTATCCTTGTTCTTGCTGGAGCAGGATCAGGAAAAACTCGTGTTATTACACATCGTATTGTTCATATGATTCAAAACGTAGGAATAAATCCTTCTAATATTTTAGCTTTAACTTTTACTAAAAAAGCTTCTATAGAAATGAAAAATCGTATTTCTAATATGTTAGATAAAAAGGATTTAGATAAAATTACATTGGGGACTTTTCATTCTATATTTTCTATAATTTTGAGAAAAGAATCTCATTGGATAGGATACAGATATAATTATTCTATTTATGATCATAAAGATTCAGAAAATGTGATTAAAAGAATATTAGAGGATATAAATTTTGATATATCCTTAAAACCTAAAGAAATAAGAATAAAAATATCTGAATACAAAAATAATTTATACAATAAAAATTTAAAAATTAAAAAATCAGAATGCTTTATTAAAATATATGAATCTTATATAAAACGTTGTTTTCAAGCAGATGCATTAGATTTTGATGATATTTTACTTAAAACTAATGATTTATTTTTTTATTTTCCAAAAATTCTTAAAAAATATCAAAAAAAATTTAAATATATATTAATTGATGAATATCAAGATACTAATTCATCTCAAAACTCTATTGTGAAATATTTAGCATCTTATCATAATAATATTTTTGTAGTAGGAGATGATTCTCAAAGTATTTATGCTTTTCGTGGCGCAAATATTTCAAATATTTTAAATTTTCATATTGATTATAATAATGCTAAAATTTTTCGTTTAGAACAAAATTATCGTTCCACAAATTATATAGTTCAGGCATCCAATAATATTATTTCTTTTAATAAAAATCAAATTTTTAAAAAAATATGGACAAAAAATGAAAAAGGAGAAAAATTAAAAATATATTGTGCTTTTTCTGAAAAAGAAGAAGCACAATATATTGCTTCTTTTATTCTTTCAATAAAAAAAAAAACAAAATTTGAGTATAAAAATTTTGCTATTCTATATAGAGCAAACATGCAATCGCATGTTATAGAATATGCTTTAAAAGAAAAAAATATTCCATATAAAATATATGGATCTATTTCATTTGAAAAAAGAAAAGAAATTAGAGATTTTTTGGCTTATTTAAGAGTTATTACTAATCCAAAAGATGAAGAATCTTTATTACGTATTATTAAAAAAATAAATACAAGAATTGTAAAAACTATATTAAACTTATCTAAAAAAATAGAAATTCAAATTTATGAAATTATAAAAAATATTGATAATTATCAATTTTCGTTGAGTATAAATAAAAATACAAAAAAACAATTTAACAAACTTTTTTTAAAAATAGAAAAATGGAGAACGAAACTGGGGAAAATAAATGCATATATAATAGCAAAAAAAGTTGTTAATTTTTTGTTAGAAATAGATTCAAAAAATTACAGTAATGAAGATTTTAAATATATACTTGATAATATCTTTCATTATGTACATGAACAAGAAAAATTAAAAAATGGAGATATTAGCTTATTTGGATTTTTGCAATATTTTTATTTGGAAATAAATGAAAATATTAATGAAAAAAATGAAGAAAATAAGGTTTCATTAATGACGGTTCATCTATCCAAAGGATTAGAATTTTCTATTGTTTTTATTGCAGGATTAGAAGAAAATTTATTTCCTGCAAAATCAAGTTTAGATGATCCATTACAAATAGAAGAAGAACGTCGTTTATTCTATGTCGCTTTAACCAGAGCACAAAAAATAGCTGTGCTAACTTATACAAAATATAGATATTTATGGGGGAAAAGAAAAGTAAATATTCCCAGTCGTTTTATTAATGAACTTAATAGAAATTTTATTGAAATAAAAAATAAAAATAATCTATGCTTAGAAAAAAAAATAATAAATTATTTCAATTAAAATTAGCTAAACTTATTTCTGTTTAATAAAATTACACTGGGTTCTTATGGAGGATTCAAAAAAAATTAAATTAAATTTTGGGTTACAAAAAATAATTTTTTTTGTAGCTATTGTTTTATTTTTTATTAAGTTAATAACTTGGTATATTACTTCTTCACTTTCTATATTTAGTGATGCAATAGAAAGTTTTATAAACATAATTAGTGGTTTTATAGGATTATGTAGTTTTTATATCTCTTCTTTACCTAAAGATAATAATCATCCATATGGTCATGGAAAAATAGAATTTATATCAACAGCAATAGAAGGATTTTTAATTTTTTTTGTTGGAATCACTATTTTTATAAACACTTTTATACGTGTTAAATATCATATGTATGGAATTTTTTTACCAAAATTAGATTATGGAATATTTTTAATGTCTTTTACTGCGATTATTAATTATTTTTTAGGTTTTTTAGCATGCAAAATAGGACATAAAAATGGGGCTTTGACGTTAATAGCCAGTGGAAAACATCTTAAAATAGACACTTATTCAACTTTAGGAATAGTTATAGGATTAATATTATTAAATATTACCAAATGTATATGGATTGATCCTATTATTTCTATTATTTTTTCATCCGTAATTTTGTATACAGGATTAAAATTATTAAGAAATGCGATAGCTGGAATTATGGATGAATACGATAAAAAACTTTTAAAAAAATTATCATTATATCTTAATGAAAAAAAAGATATTTATTGGATTGATCTTCATCATTTAAAAGTTATTAAATATGGAAGTGCTTTGCATGTTGATTGTCATCTAACTGTTCCATGGTTTTTTAATATAAAAGAAGCTAATCACGAAGTTAAAAAATTAACCCAATTTACTGAAGAAAAATTTGGATCTAAAGTAGAGTTATCTGTACATGTAGATGCTTGTTCCAATAATCATTGTATCTTTTGTTTAAATCATTTCTGTCAAGGAAGAAAAAAATTTTTTCCTAAAAAAATTTTTTGGACTTTAGATAAAATATCTAATTCCAAGAAGAATACCCCTATTAAGGTAGATTGACTTAAATATTATTAAAAAAAAATATAAAATGGAATATAACATTAATCGTTTAAAATTGGTAATCCCAGAATATGGAAGAAATATTCATAAAATGATAGATTATGCTATACAAATAAAAAATAGAAAAAAAAGAAATCGCTGTGCATGGGGCATTATAAAATTAATGACAGATTCTACTAATCCTAGATTTAATAAATCTATTCCTTATTTCCAGCATAAATTATGGAATCAATTATTTATTATGTCAAAATATCAATTGGACATAGATCCCCCTTTTCCAAAACCAAATCCAGAAAAAATACAAGTTAGTTATTTTAATAAAAAAATAGTGTATCCAGAATATTTAAATAATTTTAGATATTATGGTAAAATAATAAGAAACATGATTCATGTTGCAGTACATTGTAAAAATAAACAAAAAAAAGAAGGATTATTTTATGCTATAGCTAATACAATGAAAAAAAATTATTTAAGATGGAATAAAAATATAGTAGAAGATGATATTATATTTCAAGATTTAAAAAAACTTTCAAAAGGTAAAATTTGTTTAATTAATACAGATCCATTATTACAATGTTCTCATATTTTAAGATACAAAAAAAAAAATTTTTCTAGAATAGAAAAAAGTATGAAATGGGGATATTTAAAATAAAAGGAGGTTTCCCTTTAAAAGGAGAAATAAAACCACAAGGTTCTAAAAATGAATCTTTACAGGTTTTGTGTGCCGTATTATTAACTACAGAAAAATTAAGAATAAAAAATATTCCAGATATAGGAGATATTAAATGTTTGATGAAAATACTTAGAGATATAGGGGTTTTAATAAAAAAAAATGGGGTTGGAGATTATACTTTTCAAGCTAAAAATATTGATATTGAATATTTAAATACGAAAAAATTTAGAGAATATGGAAAATCAATTAGAGGCTCTATTATGATTGCTGGACCACTACTAACTAGATTTAGAAAAGTTTGTATACCTATTCCTGGAGGAGATAGGATAGGAAGAAGACGTTTAGATGCTCATTTAACAGGATTAAAATTATTAGGAAGTTATATATCTTATGATAAAGAATCTCAATATTTTGTTTTACATACAAAAAATAATAACAGTTTAATAGGAGAATATATTTTAATGGAAGAGGCTTCTATTACGGGAACAGCTAATGTAATTATGGCTGCAACCTTGGCTAAAGGAAAAACTACTGTTTACAATGCTGCTTGTGAACCATACATTCAACAATTATGCAAATTGTTAAAAAAAATGGGGGCAAAAATAAGAGGAATAGGATCTAATTTAATTCATATAACTGGAGTAAAAGAGTTAGGGAGTGCTACACATACTGTATTACCTGACATGGTTGAAATAGGAAGTTGGATAGGATTATCTGCTATTACTTGTTCAGAAATACGAATTAAAAATGTTAGTTGGGATAATTTAGGAATAATCCCAAATACATTCCAAAAAATGGGAATACAATTAGAAAAAGAAAAAGATGATATTTATATTCCATCAAAAAAATATTATGAAATTAAAAAATTATTAAATAATGCAATATTAACAATATCTGACGCTCCATGGCCTGGATTAACGCCAGATTTATTAAGTATTTTAACTGTAGTCGCTACTCAAGCTAAAGGAAGTATCTTAATTCATCAAAAAATGTTCGAAAGTAGATTATTTTTTGTAGATAAACTTATTGAAATGGGTGCGCAAATTATATTATGTGACCCTCATAGAGCTACTATTATTGGTTTAAATCATAAATCTCATCTTCGTGGAACTATATTAAATTCTCCAGATATAAGAGCTGGAATTTCTCTTCTTATAGCCGCTCTTTCTGCTCAAGGAACTAGTATAATAAAAAATATAGAACAAATAGATAGAGGATATGAAAATATAGATCAAAGATTACGTTTTTTAGGGGCAAAAATCGTAAGAATGGAATAAAAAAGTATTTTTTTTTAATTTTTTTAAAAAACCTACAATACTATTTTATACAAAATTTTTATAAAAATTGTTTCGTTTTTTTTTACATAAAACGGATAAATTTATGGAATAACTATATCAATAATTATTATTTTCTATAATGAAACAAAAACACAAAAATTTGTAATTTTAATGAATCTAAAGATTCAACCAAAAAAAAATAAATATTTTTTTTTCTGTATGAAAAACAAATAAGGTATTATTTATACTTTATAAATATAATAATATGAATAAAAATATAAAAATGATAAATTATGGAAAAATTTGAATACATAACCAAAGAAGGATTAAAAAAATTACAAAAAAAAATAGAAAGGTTAGAAAATATAGAACGTCCAAAAATATCTATGCAAATAGCAGAAGCTAGAGATAAAGGAGATCTTTCAGAAAATGCAGAATATGATGCAATAAAAGAAGCACAAGGATTTTTGGAAATGAATATAGCTAAATTAAAAAAAAAATTATCTAACGCACGTATTATAGACGGTTCGCAAATAAATAGAACTAGAGTTTCTATTCTTTCTACAGTAAGAGTGAAAAATCTAACTTATGGAGGAGAACAAATATATACTTTAGTACCAGAGGGAGAAGCTGATTTAAAATCAGGAAAAATTTCCATAAATACACCTATATCTACAGGATTATTAGGAAAACAAGTAGGACAAATTGCTCATATAAAGTTACCTAACAAAATGATACTTGATTATGAAATTTTAGAAATAGCGTTTAATGAATAATAACATTTTTCATAAAATAATAAAAAACGAGGTTTCTGCTTATAAAGTAGCAGAAAATTCTGATCATTTAGCTTTTTTAGATATTTATCCTATAAAAATAGGACATACTTTAGTAATACCAAAAAAAAGCAATAGAGATAAAATCTTTTCTCTTTCGGAAAAAGATTTTATCTCTATTATGTTTTTTACAAGAAAAGTAGCTATAGGTATAAAAAAAATAATTCCTTGTAATCGTATAGGAATATTTGTTATTGGATTTGAAATACCTCATGTTCACATTCACCTTATTCCTATGGATCAAGAAAGTGATGGAAATTTTTCAAAAAAAAGAATCGTTTTATCTGAAAAAAATTTTCAAATTTTATCTGAAAAAATAAAAAAAACTATAAAAATATAACTTGTTTTTAATGATTCCAATGAAATAAAATTTTTAATCCTTTTATTGTATGTAGTTTATCTTTAAAATGAATTTTTTTTGTTAAAGGGGTATATATATGAGATAATCCCCCAGTTGCAATAACAAAACAATTTGTTTTTAACTCTTTATTAACTCTATAGATCAACCCTTCTACCATACTTAAATATCCATATATAATTCCACTTTGAATACATGTTTCAGTATATTTTCCTAGTATATTGGGAGGTTTTTTTAATTCTATTTGTGACAATTGAGCTGTATTTCTAATTAACGCTGTTAAAGAACTATTTATTCCTGGAGCAATAATAATACCTTGAATAACACCATATTTATCAATACAAGTTAAGCTTAATGCTGTACCAAAATCTACAACTAAAGTTGTATTTTTATTATATAATGTATATGCAGCTATTGCATTAGCATATAAATCCGTTCCTAATTGATGAGAATCATGTTTAATAGAAGATGATGAGTATCTATCAACTATGATAGGTTTAATTTCATGTATTTCATATAAAGATTGTTCTACAATATTTGTTAAAGAAGGGACCACAGATCCAATGACGATATTATGTATTAATTTTGAAGAAATACCATACTGTTGATATATATTTCTAAATAATAAAACATATTCATCTAATGATCTATGTGGATTGCTATTAATAATCCATGAGTAATTACATTTTAAATTATAATTATTGTTAAATAGTCCAAAACGAATACTGTAATTTCCAATATTTATCGTTAACAACATGACTCACTTCATTCTTTAATAAGAAAAAACGTAATTTGAATTACAAATTTTTTTTACAATTTACTTGATATTTACATCATATATTTAGGTATATACATATATGGATTATAATAAAATAAATTTTAAAATAGAAGGGGAAGGAGTTCCAATAGTGTTATTACACGGATTTATGGAAAGCTTGGAAATTTGGAATGATATATATTCCGATATTACTAAAAAATATAAAGTACTTTCAATTGATTTTCCAGGTCATGGTAAAAGCATCTTTACTACTAAAAAAAATATTTTTACTATGGAAAGTATTGCAGAAATGGTTAAAATAATTATGGATAAAAAAAATATGCAAAAAGCTATTTTTGTAGGTCATTCTATGGGAGGATATGTAGCTTTAGCTCTTGCGGAAAAATATCCAGAAATTTTTTTAGGATTATGCTTGCTTCATTCTACAGCAGAATCAGATTCAATTGAAAAAAAAAAACATAGATTGCAATCAATTCAATTAGCAATAAAAAATTATCCTTTATTTGTATCCATAAGTATGAATAAATTATTTCATCCTAAAAAATTATATTCTTTGCAAGAAAAAATTACTTTTGTTAAAAAAATAGCTTTTTCTACTTCTATTAATAGTGTAATTTCTTTTTTAAAAGGAATGTTAATTAGAAAAAATAGAACTTTTTTGCTAAAAAATACTTCAATTCCTAAATTATATATAATTGGATTATACGATTTAATACTAGATGCAAAAAAAATTCGTGAAGAAGCAAAAAGTGGAAATAGTACTAATTTTATTGAAATAGATACAGGTCATATGGGGCATATAGAAAAACCAAAAAAAATAATAAAAATATTAGAAAATTTTATAGATTCTATTAGAAAATGAATAAACAAAAATTACGTGATAAATATTTTTCTTATAGGAAATCCATATCTAAAAAAAAAGTTATTCAAATGAGTCATGAAATTTTTTCCCAGATAAAAAATATATTTTTTATCTGGGAAAAAACATATTACCATATTTTTTTACCTATACAAGAGTATAAAGAAGTAGATACATTTATTATTATTGATTTTCTTTTAAAAAAAAAAATATATAACAATTCCCTATTCTAATTTTCATTCATTTACCATAGAAAATTGTTTTTTCAATAAAAATACTTTCTTAAAAAAGAATAAATATGGAATTTTAGAACCTATTTCTACGCACAAACATGTTATTTCTGCTTCTCTTATTGAAGTCATATTTATTCCACTATTAATATTTGATTTAAAAGGTTATCGCATAGGTTACGGTAAAGGTTTTTATGATAGATTTATTTCTTTATGCAGCAAAAATGTTATTAAAATAGGGTTAAGTTTTTTTCCTCCTATAAAAAAAATAATAAATATTCATAAAAACGATTTATCAATAGATATAGGAATTACAACCGATCATGTTTTTTTTTTGATAAAAAATTTAAAAAATAAAAACTTTGAATATATCCCAAATAACGATAAACATCATAATTAAACTTATTACTATAAATCCAAAAATAGTGCAACGTTCAATAATTTCTTCATTTATTTTCTTTTTTGTTATCATTTCTATTACAATAAATAATATATAACCTCCATCTAATGATGGAATGGGAAATAAATTTAAAAAAGCTAACCAAATGGATAAAGTTGCAGTTAAGGTCAAAAAAATATCCCAATTCCATTTAGAAGGAAATTCTTTAGCCATAGAAAAAAAACTTCCTATTTGTTTATAAGCTTTAGTTTCTATATGAAAAATATTTTTTAAAAAAAATATTTGATTTTTTAAAACATTCCAAGCTTTTTTTATTCCATGAGGAATACTTTCAAAAAAGGAATAATTTTTTTTTTCAAATAAAAAAATATAATCCAAATCCATAAAATTCTTTAAGTAAATCCCCAAAATTCCTTTTGAATTTATAAAAACTTTTTTTTGAATAAATTTTCCACTTCTATTGATGGACATAAAAATGTTCTCATTTTTATATTTTAATAAAAAATCTTTTAATTGATCGGAAAATAAAATTAATTCAGAATTGATAGCTAAGATTTCATCATTATTTTTTAATCCATATTTTTCAGCTTCAGAATTTTTAATTACGTAATTTATAATAGGAGGAACACGAGGTTTAATAAAAAAACTTAATTTCTTTTTATCAAAAAAAAATCTTTTTTTATTACTTAATGATAAATTAATAATTTTACCCATACGATCTACAGTAACGGAATTTCCAAAAATAATTGCTTTAGGTATCTCATTGAAGTATGGAACATATTTATTGTTAACAAATAAAATTTTGTCTCCATTCCTTAATCCTATTTCTTTTCCTAAAGAATCTACTTCGATCCCATATTTAACATTTTTTGTAGGAAGATAAGTTTCTCCATACTTGAATAATAAACAAGTAAAAATGAAAATAGATAATAATATGTTGAAAATAATTCCTCCAGAAATAATTAATAATCTTTTTATTGCTGATTTTGAACGAAATTCCCAATCTTTTACCTGATACGTATTTTTATCTGATCCATTTTTATCGTTTATCATCATTCCAGATATTTTAATATATCCTCCTAAAGGCAACCATCCTATTCCATAAATAGTATGTCCTATTTTTTTTTTAAAAATAGAAAACCAAGGATCAAAAAATAAAAAAAATTTTTCTACTCGAACTTTAAATATTTGAGCTAGAATAAAATGACCTAATTCATGAATAACGATTAATATAGAGATGCTAAGTAAAAATTGTATAGATCTAATCAAAATAGATGTCATTTATAATAATAAAAAAAGATAAATTTAAACCTTTATTTCATTTTTTTTAAAAAAATATAAATTTTGAATTTATCTAATCTTAAAAAAGGAGAAAAAGGAATTATTAAAGGATATAAAAATGATGATTTTCCTATTAAATTATTAGAATTAGGAGTATTGCCTGGAGTAGAATTTGAAATACTTTTTGTTTCCATTTTTTATGATCCATTATGTATAAGTTACGATCAATCTTGTTTAGCTTTACGTAAAAAAGAAGCTGAAAACATTATAATAGAACCTTATTCATGCAAAAAAAAACAATAAAATTAGCACTTATTGGAAATCCAAATGTAGGAAAAACTTCTTTATTTAATAAATTAACTGGATTAAATCAAAAAATAGGTAATTATTTAGGAGTTACAGTAGACAAAAAAATAGGATATTTTAATGATGATAATACATATTATCAAATTATAGATCTTCCTGGAACTTATAGCATTTATCCTTCATCTGATGATGAAGAAGTGGTTAGTAAATTACTAAACAATATAGATGATTTGGATTATCCAGACAAAATTATGGTAGTAGCAGATTCATCTAATATAAAAAAAAGTATTCTTTTATTAAGACAAATACAAGATTTAGGTTTTCCCGTTTTATTCATATTAAATATGTTGGATGAAGCAAAGAAAAAGGGAATATTCATTAATACAAAAAAATTAAAACAATTTCTTGCAACAGAAATTGTTTTAATAAATGCAAGAAAAGGTATAGGATTGGAAAAAATAAAAAAAGAAATAAAAAATTTAAATAAAAAAATAAAAAAAGTACATTTTTTCAATCCAGGATTACGTTATTCTATTGCTATTAATGATGTAAAAAATTATTACAAAGTAAATACTTATAAAGCTTGGTATTATTTAGCCTGTAATAGAAAATTTTTTAAAAAAAATTATTTACTAAAAATAAAAAATAAACACAATATTATATCCAAAAGATTACAAATAAAGGAAACATTAGATAGATATGAAGAAATAGGAGTAATTGTATCCAATACAGTTTATAAATTTATTTCTGAGAAAGAAAAAAATTATTTAGAATTTTATAAAAAAATAGATAATGCTTTAATTGTACATCCTTTTTGGGGATATTTTATTTTTTTATTTTTTTTATTTTTCATTTTTCAATGTGTGTTTTTTTGTTCAGAAATTTCTAAAAAATTCATAGAATTTTTTTTTTCTTTTATTAAAATAAAATTAGAAAATGTTTATCCAGGTCCTTTAAACCATTTTTTATTGCAAGGAATATTTCCTGGAATTATTACCATAATTACTTTTATTCCCCAAATTTTTATTTTATTATTTTTTATTCTTCTTATGGAAGAAAGTGGATACATAAGCAGAGTAATTTTTTTAATGGATAGAATCATGCGCCCTTTTGGATTAAATGGGAAAAGTGTAGTTCCTCTTATTTCTAGCATGTCTTGTTCCATTCCAGCAATAATGTCATCTAGACATATTGAAAATGCAAGAGTTCGTTTGATCACTATTTTATCTAGTCCTTTTATGACTTGTTCGGCTAGATTACCTGTTTATACTTTAATTATATCTATCATTATTCCTGATAAAAAATGGTATTTAATACAATTAAAAGGAATCGTTCTCATGGCTATGTATTTTTTAGGAGTGATATCTGCTTTAGGTATTTCAATGATTTTACACAAATTTTTGAAAAAAAATTATGAAAATTATCTTATAATGGAAATTCCTACCTATAAAATACCTCTATTTAGGAATATATTGATGAACCTATGGATTAATCTTAAATCATTTATTTTAAGCGCTGGAAAAATTATTTTTATTATTAATATAATAATATATGTTTTAGGTACTTATGGTCCGTCTTTTAATAAAAAAAAATTAAATAAAAACATTAAAAAATATATTAGTATAGAAAAAAAAAAATTATCTGAATCATATTTAGGTATCATTGGTAAAAAAATGGAACCTATTATTCATCCATTAGGATACGATTGGAAAATTGGAATTGGTTTGTTATCTTCTCTTGTAGCAAGAGAAGCTTTTGTTAGTACAATGGCTTCTGTCTATAGTATAGAAAAAAAAGAAAATTTTTTAAAAGAAAAAATGAAAAAAGAACTACATCATAGTACAAAAAAACCTGTTTATAATATAGCAACAGGAATTTCTTTACTATTTTTTTATGCATTTTCTATGCAATGCATGAGTACCTTATCCATAATAAAAAAGGAAACAAAATCTTGGAAATGGCCAATAATACAATTTATTTTCATGACTATACTAGCTTATAGTACTTCGTTTTTAACATATCAAATTTTAAAATAAAATGTGGCAATATTTAATAATAGGGATATTATTTTTGTATTCAGTTATTTATTTATTAAAAAAATTTTTTAATTTTTTTTTAAAAAAAAAATTTGTAAAAAAAAATGCCATTGTAAATTGTAGATAAGATTATATTCTGTTTTTCATTTTTTCATATATAGCATTTTTAAATAAATCAGATAAAGAAATACCTGCTACTTTTAATTGTTTTGGAAAAATGCTTTCTTTTGAAAGACCAGGAATCGTATTTATTTCTAAAAAGTAAGGGGTTTCATTAATAATTATATATTCTGCCCTTGATATTCCTGATAAATTTAAAATTTTATATACTTTTTTTGCTATTTTTTTTACTTTACTTTCTACATTTGGAAGTAATTTTGCTGGGGTAATTTCTTTAGATTTTCCAGAATATTTTGATTCAAAATCAAAAAAATCATTTTTACTAATTATTTCTGTTATAGGCAAAACAATAACTTCGTTTTTAAATGAAAAAACCCCTACAGAAACCTCTCTTCCTTTAAGAAAGGATTCTATAATAATTTCTTCATCTTCTTTAAAAGCTTTTTCTACTGCATTAAATAAATCTTTATCTTCATAAATTTTACTTATTCCTAAACTAGATCCAGATCGATTAGGTTTTACAAAACAAGGAAGACCTACTTTTTTTAAAATTTTGTCTTTACAAAAAATTTGATTTTTATTTATAAAAAAAGATGCAGCGGTATTAATACCAAAATATTTTAATAAAGTTAAACAATATTTTTTATTAAAAGTAATATTAGCATGATGAAAATGACATCCAGTATAAGGAATTTGTAATAATTCAAAATAAGCTTGTAAAATTCCATCTTCTCCTGGAGATCCATGAATTGCATTAAATATACAATCAAACTGTATATTTTTTATACCAAATTCCATACAAACAGTAAAATTATATTTATTGATAGGATACTCCTTATTTTTTTCATCTTTCATAAACCATCTTTCTTTAAAAAGATAAATACGATAAGGATCAAATTCTTTTCTGCATAAATTATCATAAACCACTTCTCCACTTTTTAGTGATACAATAGATTCTTTTGTGAATCCACCCATAATAACAGCAATTTTTTTCATGATTTATCTTTATTTTTATTGGTTTTAATGAATTTATTTTTTTGCTATGAACTATTCAAAATATTTTGTAATATTCATCATAAATTTATTAGTATCTATATTTATTTTATATAAGATCACTAAAATTGCATTAAAATGGGTGGAAAATTACACAAAACATGGATCTTATGTTGTAGTTCCAAATTTGCGCTATTTAACTTTATCTCAATCTATATCCATTTTGAAAAAATTAAGATTAAAATATGATATAGATACATCACGTTATGATCCTAATTTAAATCCAAACCAAATCATTTCTTTTTCTCCAGAAGCTGGAGATCATGTAAAAGAAGGAAGAACTATATATATACAGGTAAATTACCAATCTTATACAAATACTGTTTTACCCAATATTATAAATAAAAATAAACATGAAGCTCTCCAATTACTTCATGCTAATCATATAGCTATTAAAAAAATAAAATATATTAATGATCTTTCCAAAGATACAGTTTTAAAGGTTTTTTATAAAAAAAAATCAATTCAATCTGGATATATTTTTCCTTCTCATCAGGATGGAATCACTTTGATAATTGGAAAAGTATATGAAAAAAATAATTTGATAGTCCCCAATGTTATTGGAATGTCATTACATGATGCTACTTCTACTTTAAAAAATAAATTATTTCATGTAATTAATTTTTATTGTGATCATACAATAATAAATGATCCAGATAATAATGCAAAAGTATATCGTCAAAAACCTTATCCTGGAAAAATACAAGATAAAAATAAATCCATTGAACTTTGGTTAACTTCAAAAGAATTATTGGATAATTTAATACAAATAGAAGAAAAAAATTTTGAAAAAAAAACAGAAAAAAAAAATATAATATCTAATGAACAAACATAAATATCAAATTTTTTCAGATAAAAATCAAAAAGAAATTCGTATTGATAAATTTTTGAAAAAGTATATTCCAAATATCAGTAGGAATCAAATTCAAAAAATTTTTTTTTCAGAAAAAGTTTTAGTTAACCAATGTATTGTAAAAAAAAATTATAAAATCAAGCCTTTAGATTTTGTAGAAATAGAAATTATTACTACACCTAGTTTAGATCATTTAGAATATAAAAATATTATTGCAGAAAAAATAAATCTTGATATTATTCATGAAGATGAAGATGTAATCGTGGTAAATAAACCTGCAGGAATGGTAGTACATCCCGGTTTTGGAAATAAAAAAGGAACATTAATTCATGGAATTAAATATCATTTAATAAATTCTAATTTTAATAATTTCAATCTATATAGAGGGGGATTGGTCCACCGATTAGACAAAGATACATCTGGTTTATTAGTTTTAGCTAAAAATGAATATTCTCAAAAATGCTTATTTAAACAATTTCATTATAGAACTATAAAAAGAAAATATATAGCTTTAATATGGGGAAATTTATTGGAAGAAAAAGGAATCATTACTGGTTTTATTGGAAGAGATCCTAAAAATAGAAAAAGAATGACTATTTTTAAAAATGAAGAATGCAATAAAGGAAAACATTCAGTAACACACTACAAAGTATTAGAAAGATTTAAACATTTAACATATGTTTCTTGCAATATTAAAACAGGAAAAACACATCAAATTAGAGCTCATTTTAAATATTTAGGACATCCATTATTTCATGATTCTATTTATGGTGGAAATAAAATAATTAAAAAAAAATATTCTAATCAAAACATAAAATTTCTTAATTTTTGTCTAAAAATTTTACAAAGACAAGCTTTACACGCAATTTCTCTTTCTTTTATTCATCCAAAAAATGGAAAATGTCATTTTTATTGTCCAATTCCTGAAGATTTTAAAATAGTTCTACAAAACTGCAGAAATAAATTTTTACAACAAAATTCCATGTAATAAAATATAAGATGTAGAAAAATATATAATTAATCCTATAACATCCACTAGTGTAGCGACAAAAGGAGCAGAAGAACTAGCCGGATCTCCTCTAAATTTTTTTATTATAAAAGGTAACATAGATCCGCTAAATGTTCCCCATAATACAACTCCAATTAAAGATAAAAAAACTGTTAATCCTACTAATATCCAATGAGTTCCATAATTAAAAAAATTAATTTTATGCCAAGCTATAACACGTATAAAACCTGTAATTCCTAGAATACTACCTAAAAAAAAACCACAAACAATTTCTCTTTTCATCACTATCCACCAATCTTTTATTTTTACCTCTCCCAAAGCCATTGCTTGAATAATTATACTTGCGGCTTGAGCTCCACTATTTCCTCCACTTGAAACAACTAAAGGAATAAATAAAGCTAGTACCACTGCTTTCTCTATAACACTTGAAAATCTTTGCATAACTGTTGTTGTTAACATTTCTCCTATAAATAACAAAATTAACCATCCAGCTCTTTTTTTAATTAATTTATATAAAGGAACATTAAGATAAGATTGATTTAAGGGGTCAACTATTTTTTTAACATTTTCTTTTTCTCTATAATTTTCATTTAAAAACCATAAAATATCGTACATTTTTACTATTCCTAATAAAAAATTATTATCATCAATTACTGGAAGTGTAACTCTATTATTCATAGAAAATATTTTAAGAGTTTCTTTCTCTGTATCTGTAACATTTAAAGCGGCTGTATATTGTCCATTCATTAAATCAAATACTTTTGTTTTTGGATCTACTAACAAAAATTCTCGTATTTTTATATCATCTATCAATTTACCTTTTTGATCAATTATATATACAATTTCGAGAATATCACTATTTTTTACTTCTTTTCGAATATAATCCAAAACGTTTTGTACGCTCCAAGTTTTTTTAACGGCAATATAATATGGGATAATTATCCGACCTACACTATTTTCAGGATATCCTAAAGAAACTAAAATTCTACATTTTTCTTCAGTACTTAAATATTTAATTAAATCTTTTAAAATATTTTTTGGAATTTTATCTAAAAAAGAAACACGATCATCTTTTGACAAATTATTTAATAATTCCATTCTTTTAATCGAATACATTTCTTCCATTATTTTTTTTTTAATAGAAAAATCCAATAGTCTAAAAAGAGATATAGCCTTACATAATTTTAATAAACTAAATATTTTTACAACATCATTTTTATGATGATGAATGATTTTTAGTAAACTACTAATAGTTTGATTATTTAAAAATTTATCATTGTTAAAATAATCTGGATGTTCATTAAACATTTTTTCTTTTTTTTTGTAGAAACTTTTTTTTGAATATTTATATTTATAATTATTTGATTCTTTCTTTGTAGAAAGAATTAAAATTACGTAATAAAATCATTGTAATTTTTAAAAAAAAATGGAATATAATTTTCGTGAAATAGAAAAACGTTGGCAAACGTACTGGAAAAAAAATAATATTTTTCATACTAAGGAAAATAAAAAACAAAAATATTATATTTTGAATATGTTCCCTTATCCTTCTGGATCAGGTCTTCATGTAGGACATTGTTTAGGTTATATCACCTCAGATATTTATACTAGATACAAACGTGCAAAAGGATATAATGTTTTAAATCCTATAGGATTTGACTCTTTTGGATTACCTGCAGAACAATATGCGATACAAACTGGAAAACATCCTAATGATACTACTCGTGAAAATTCAAAAAAGTATAAAAATCAAATGAAAAAAATAGGGTTATCCTTTGACTGGAGTAGAGAATTTTGTACGAGTAATCCTACTTATTATCGTTGGACTCAATGGATGTTTGTTCAAATTTTTAATTCTTGGTATGATAAAGATTGTGAAAAAGCGAAATCTATAGATATTTTGATTGAAGAATTTAATAAGAATGGAAATTATTGTATACATGCAAGCACTTCCTATAAGGATAAATTTGATTCAAAAACATGGAAAAAATTAAGTTGTTATGAAAAAAAATCTATTCTTTTAGATTATCGTTTAGCTTATTTATGTAATAATATAGTTAATTGGTGTCCAGACTTAAATACCGTTTTAGCTAATGATGAAATAAAAAATGGAAAAAGTCAAAGAGGAGGATATCCAGTTTATAAAAAAAAAATGTTACAATGGCACATAAGAATTAGTGCATACGCTGAAAGACTTGTAGAAGGGTTAAAATTAATTGAATGTTCAAAATTTTTAAAAAAATTACAAATAAATTGGATAGGAAAATCTATGGGAGCTACTATTTTATTAGAAATAGTATATCCTATTAATAAAATAAAAAAAATTGAATTATTTATTTCTCGTCCAGAAATGATATTTGGAATGACTTTCATTATTTTATCTACAGATCATCCATTGATAGATAAAATCAGTATTTCACCACATAAAAAAAATGTTTTAGAATATCTTTCACAAGATTTTTCTGCATATGAAAAAAATACAAAAAATATTTCTGGTATTTTTACAGGAAACTATGTATTCCATCCTTTTATTAAAAACAAAAAAATTCCCATTTATATTAGTAATTTTTTTACCGTAGATCATCAAACCAAATCCATGATAGGAATTCCAGGAAATGAAAAAAAAAGTAAAAAATTTTCTCAAAAATTTGGTTTAGAAATTATTACTGTATTAAAAAAAATAAGTAAAAATAATGAAATATGTATTAATTCTGAATTTTTAAATAATTTAAATCGGAAACAAGCAAAAGAAAAAGTAATACAAATATTTATAACAAAAAAAATAGGAAAAGAGCAAACAAGTTACAAAATACGTGATGCTATTTTTTCTAGACAAAGATATTGGGGAGAACCAATTCCTATTTATTTTAAAAATAAAATTCCAAAAACAATTCCTAATGATAAACTTCCTATTATTCTTCCAAAAATAGATAATTATCATCCTATAAATGGGAAATCTCCATTAGATAGAGTAAAAAATTGGGCATGGGATGAAAAAAATATGAAAATAGTTTCAAATAAACTAATTGATTATAAACATGTATTTCCAATAGAAACTAATACCATGCCATCTTGGGCAGGATCTAGTTGGTATTTTCTTAGATATATGGATGTTCATAACCATGAATTTTTTCTTAATAAGAAAAAAGAAAATTATTGGAAAAATGTTAATTTATATATTGGAGGATCTGAACATAGTACAGGACATTTAATTTATGCAAGGTTTTGGCATAAATTTTTAAAAGATAGAGGATGGATAACGACTGAAGAACCTTTTCAAAAAATATTAAATCAAGGAATGATCCTAAGTTATTCTGCTACTATACTAAAAGTTATAGGAAAAAATATATTTGTATCTTCTGGATTAAAAGATCATAAAAACGAACATTTTTCATTTCAAGAAATATATATAGATCTTTTTTTCATAAAAAAAAATAATCAATTAGATATAGAAAAATTTAAAAAGTATAAACAAGAATTTTCAAACGCTACTTTTTTATTAGAAAAAGATGTTTTTTTTTGCAAAAGAAAATTGGAAAAAATGTCCAAATCCAAATATAATGTTATCAATCCTGATGATATTTCTGAAAAGTATGGAGCAGATATATTTAGACTTTATGAAATTTCTTTAGGTCCTATTACTCAATCTAAACCATGGGACGATGAAAAAATAAATGGAGTAAAAAATTTTATGAATAAATTTTGGAGGCTATTTCATAAAAATGGAGAGTTTAAAATAAGTGAAATCACTCCAACATTTCAAGAATTACACATTTTACATCATACTATAAAAAAAATACAAGATAAAATGCAATCTTTTTCTTGTAATACATGTATTAGTACATTTATGATTATTGTTAATAAATTAACTATGTTAAAATGCAATAAAAGAAAAATACTAGAAATTTTAGTTCAATTAATAGCTCCATTCGCTCCTCATATAGCTGAGGAATTATGGTATAAATTAGGAAAAAGAAAATCTATTATTTATTATTCTATACCTGCTTTTAATCCAAAGTATATGATAGAAAATAAAATAACATATCCGATTATGTTTAATGGAAAATTCAAATTTTTAGAAAAATTCGATTCTTCTATTGAAATAGAAAAAATAAAAAATAACATTTTAAATCATCCTAAAACAAAATTTTTTTTAAAAGAAAAAATTTTAAAAAAAATAATTATAATACCAAAAAAAATAATAAATATTTTATTTTAAAAAAGACAAATGATTTTATTTTATGTTCAAATGGATTAGATATTACATAAAATGTAGATTTGTATTCAATAAACATTTGTTTTTGTATTTTTTCTAAAGAAATATATAAAAACTTTTTTATGTCAAAAAACAACAAAAATAAAACTGGTGCATATAGTTTTTTTAATTGTATAAAAAAAAATTTTGATAAAGCTGCACGATTTATTTCTATTGAAAAAGGTCTTTTAGAACAAATAAAAGCTTGTAATGCTGTATATAGTATGCATTTTCCTGTAAAAATAGGAAAAGAAATAAAAGTTATTGAAGCGTACAGAGTTCAACATTCTCATCATAAATTACCTTGTAAAGGAGGAATTCGATATAGCATAAAAGTAAATCAAGATGAAGTTATGACTTTAGCTGCTTTAATGACTTATAAATGTGCTATAGTTGATGTTCCTTTCGGAGGAGCTAAAGGTGGAATTAAAATAGATCCACAAACTATGTCAGAAAAAAATATAGAGAAAATAACTCGTCGTTATACTTCTGAATTAATTAAAAAAAATTTTATTGGTCCAGGAATAGATGTTCCTGCTCCTGATTATGGAACTGGAGAGAGAGAAATGAGTTGGATTTTAGATACTTTTTTATCTATTAGTCCTGGAGATGTAGATGCATTAGCTTGTGTTACAGGAAAACCTATTTCTCAAGGAGGAGTTAGAGGAAGAAAAGAAGCTACAGGATTAGGAGTTTTTTATGGTATTAGAGAGTTATGTAGTATGAAAGAAGATATGTTTTCTGTAGGTCTTGATGTTGGATTAGTTGGAAAAAAAATAATCATACAAGGATTAGGAAACGTTGGATATCATGCTGCTACTTTTTTTCATGAAGCTGGGGCTATCATTGTCGCTTTAGCAGAAAGAGAAGGAGCTATTTACAATAAAAAAGGATTAAATGTTTCCAAAGTTATTCTACATTTAAAAAATACTGGATCTATATTAAATTTTCCAGAAGCAATAAATATTGAAAATACAGAAAATGCTTTAGAATTAGAATGTGATATTTTAATTCCAGCAGCATTAGAAAATGTAATACATAAGAACAATGTTAATCGTATTAAAGCTAAAATTATTGGAGAAGCTGCCAATGGTCCTATAACTCCAGAAGCAGATGAAATATTGGAAAAAAAAGGAGTAATTATACTTCCAGATATTTATTTAAATGCTGGAGGAGTAACTGTCTCTTATTTTGAATGGTTGAAAAATTTAAGTCATGTACGTTATGGACGCATGGAAAAAAGATTTAGTGAAAATATGAACGCAGAATTATTACAGGTCATAGAAAGGATTTGTAGTAAAAAAATATCAACAGAAAAAAAGAAAATTATATTGAGAGGAGCAAGAGAAATAGATTTAGTTCGTAGTGGATTAGAAGATACCATGATTAGTGGATTTCATAAAATCCGTAATTTGAAAAATTCATCAAAAATAGAAAACATGCGTACTGCAGCGTTTGTACTTGCTATAAATAAAATTATAGATTCTTATGAAAAATTAGGAATTTTTCCATAATATCATTTCCTTTTTCGATTTATAAAAAAATGCTAAAAAATATATTTTTGAATAAATATCTTTTTCATGAAGTACAAAAGATCATTATTGAAATTAAGCGGAGAAGCTCTTATGGGTAACAACGAATTTGGACTTCATTCTACTCGTCTTCAACAATATGCTGAAGAAGTTAAAAAAGTCGTAGATATGGGCGCTCAAGTTGCTATAGTTATTGGAGGAGGAAATATATTTAGAGGATTTTCTAGAATAAAGGAAAAAACCATAAATCGTATAGAAGGAGATTACATGGGAATGTTGGCTACCGTAATAAATGGAATAGCTTTTCAATCGTATTTAGAAAATATAGGAATATGCGCTTATATACAAACAGCTATTAAAATGGATCAAATAGCAGAACCGTTTGGGAAAGATAGAGCTATTCACCATTTAGAAAAAGGAAGAGTAGTGATATTTGTAGCCGGATTAGGAAATCCTTATTTTACAACAGACACTGCTGCTGTTTTACGTGCTATAGAAATAAAAGCTGATGTTTTATTAAAAGGAACTAGAGTGGATGGAATTTATACAACAGATCCAGAAAAAGATAAATATGCTAAAAAACTTAAAAATATATCTTTTGACATGGCATATAAAATGGGAATTAAAGTTATGGATCAAACTGCTTTTATTTTGGGAGACGAAAACGATTTGCCAATTATTATTTTTGATATTAATAGAAAAGGAAATTTCAAAAAAGTCATTTCTGGAGAGAAAATAGGAACTCTAGTTTTCAAAAAAAAATAAAATTATGGATGAATATAACGATATTTTTTTTTCTTGTAAAAAAGATATGGAAAAAATTTTTAAACAACTAAAAGAAGAAATTCATCGTGTTCGATTAGGTAGTAAATCTATAGCTTCTTTTTTAGGAAAAATACAAATAAAGTGTTATGGATCCTATTCCCCACTTATAGAAGTGTCCAATATTACCGTAATAGATCACATGAATATAACTATTCATCCTTGGGATTCTTCTCTTATTTCACATATAGATAAAGCTATTATAGATGCTAATCTTGGCTTCATGCCAACTAATAAAGGAGAATCTATTCATATACATATTCCCATAATTACGGAAGAAGAAAGAAAAAATTTTGTAAAAAAAATTAAATTACAAACAGAACATGCAAAAATACTCATAAGAAATGTAAGAAAAAAAAATAATCAACATATAAAAAAATTAAAAATATCTGAAGATTTTTTAAAATCAGGAGAAAACCGTATACAAAAAATAACGAGTGAATATATTCAAAAAATAGAATATTTTTTTCTTTGTAAAGAAAAAGAAATATTGAGAATATAAAAAAATGATAAAAAAATATTCAATTAAGGAATTATTAGATAGAGGAAAATTTTTTATAAATAAAAAAGTATTGGTTGAGGGATGGATTCGTTCTTTTCGTTATTCTATTTTCATTACTTTAAATGATGGATCTACAATTAAAAATTTACAAATCATTTTATCCAAAAAATTAGAAAAAAAAATAACAATTGGAACTTCAATTAAAGTTATAGGAATTATAAAAAAAAGTATTGGAAAAAAACAATACATAGAACTGCAATCTTTAAATATCACTATATATGGATATTCCGATCCATATTTTCTTCAAAAATCTATTTTGCAACCTAAAAAACATAGTTTGGAAAAACTTCGATCACAGTCTCACTTACGTTTTCGAACAAGCATTTTTAGCTGTGTCATGCGAATTCGTCATCATATAGCTTTTTGTATACATCAATATTTTCATGAAAATGGATTTTTTTACCTTCATACTCCAATTATTACTACTTCAAATTGTGAAGGTTCTGGAGAAATGTTTCAGATTACTACTATGGATTTAAAAAAAAATTCAATAGATTATACAAAAGATTTTTTTAAACGTAAAACCTATTTAAGTGTATCTGGACAATTAGAAGCAGAAACTGCTGCTTTAGGATTAGGAAAAGTATATACCTTTGGTCCTGTATTTCGTGCAGAAAATTCCAATACTTCACGACATTTATCTGAATTTTGGATGATAGAACCAGAAATTGCTTTTTATCATTTAGAAGAAAATATAAATTTAGCTGAAGATTTTTTAAAATATATTATAAAATATATTCTTGATAAAAGTATGGAAGATTTATCCTTTTTAAATGAAAATTTTAAAAAATATAAATGTAGTAAAAAGGAAACTAATTCACTTTCCCTTTTTGAAAGATTAGAACTTATTTTAAAATTTCCGTTTAAAAGGATTAGTTATACAGAAGTTATTAAAATTCTTGATAAAGAAGAAAAAAAACAAAATATAAAATTTTTTCATTCAATTATTTGGGGAATGAATTTACAATCGGAACATGAACAATATTTGGTAAATAAATATTTTAAAATTCCTGTAATTGTATTTGATTATCCTTCTTGTATTAAGGCTTTTTATATGCGTATAAATAATGATGGAAAAACTGTAAAAGCTATGGATATTTTATTACCAGAAATAGGAGAAGTTATTGGAGGTTCTCAAAGAGAAGAACGTTATGAAATATTATTACAACGCATAAAAGATACAAATACGGATAAAAATAAACTTTGGTGGTATTTAGATACACGTCGTTTTGGTTCTGTTCCTCATAGTGGATTTGGTTTGGGTTTTGATCGTTTAGTTCAATTTGTCACAGGTATGAATAATATTCGAGATGTTATTCCATATCCTAGAACTCCAAATAATGCAGAATTTTAAAACATATTATGTTAAAACAGCAGTTATTACAAAAAGGACAACATAAACTTTCTCCACAACAAATAAAATTAATGAAATTAGTTCAATTATCTACTTTAGATTTTGAGCAAAGAGTAAAACAAGAATTGGAAGAAAATCCAGCTTTAGAAGAAGATAATTGTTCTGATTTAGAAGAAAATATATCAGAAAATGATTTTGATGAAACAGAAGAACAAAATCAATCTATAGATATTGATGAAATAGATGAATATCTAAATGATGATGAATTGGAGGATTTTAAGAGTAATGTACAAAATCAAAATTTTTGTGAATATATTCCTATTATTTCTGGAATTTCTTTTCAAGAAAATCTAAAAAGTCAATTACATACTTTTCGTTTAAATAAAAAAGATTTTTTGATAGCAGATTTTATATTAGGGAATATCGATGATGATGGTTATATAAGAAGAAAAATAACATCTATAGTAGATGATATTCTTTTAATACTTGGAATATCTGTCACTACAGAAAAAATTGAAAAACTACTTTTAAATTATATACAAAAATTAGATCCTATAGGGGTAGGATCTAGAAATTTACAAGAATGTCTTCTAATTCAATTAGAAAAAAAAAAAATTAATAAAGAAATTTTCTTAGCAAAAAAAATTATACAATATAATTTTGAATCTTTTGTAAAAAAACATTATCATAAACTACAAAAAAAATTAGGAATAACAAAAAAAAATTTACGGAAGGCTATTTCTATAATAGAGAAATTAAATCCAAAACCAGGAAAAATTTATTCTGAAAATACTAAAAATTTAGATAACATTATTCCAGATTTCACTATTTGTATCTTAGACGAAAATTTAGAACTTACTTTAAATCAAAGAAATATTCCAGAATTAAAAGTTTCATCTTTATATTTAGATATGTTGAAATCTTATAAGTCTTCAAAAGAAAAAAATTTAAAAAAAAATGAAAATACTATTATTTTTTTAAAACAAAAAATAGATTCAGCTAAATGGTTTGTAGATGCTATTAAACAACGTCAAAATACGTTAATGTTAACGATGAATGCTATTATGAATTATCAAAAAGAATATTTTTTAACTGGAGATCCAGTTAAAATTAAACCTATGATTTTAAAAAATATTTCACAAAAAATTGGAGTTGGTATTTCTACCGTTTCACGTGTAGCTAATAGTAAATATGTAAATACACCATACGGTACTTTTTTGATTAAAAGTTTTTTTTCTGAAAAAATGATTAACAAAGAAGGAAAAGAAATTTCCTCTATAGAAATAAAAAAACTTTTAGGAGAATCTATTGCTAAAGAAAATAAAAAAAAACCTCTTACAGACGAAAAATTATCTAAAATACTAGAAAAAAAAGGCTATTTAATAGCTAGAAGAACTGTTGCTAAATATAGAGATCAAATGCATATTCCTGTTGCAAGAATGCGAAAAAATTTATAATTTTTTTATGATAATAGTTTTACAATTAGAAAATTCTTGGAGAGATAAAGTAGATAGTTCTCTACCATATCCAGATTTTTTTACTCCACCAAAAGGAAAACGAGGATCGGATTTAACAATATCATTAATAAATACCATTCCAGTATCTATTTTTCTAGATAATTTTTCTGCTTTTTCTAAATTTTTTGTCCAAATAGATACTCCTAATCCGTAACATGTATTGTTTACAATATCAGGAATATCTTCTTCTTTAGAAAAGACAGAAATGATTCCTATTGGCCCAAATATTTCTTCTTTTTTTACTATAAAATTATCATTTTCTATCCTTAATAAGGATGGAGAAAAAAAATTTCCATTTTTATTAGTTTCTAAACATATTTTACCTCCATTTAATATAATATCCTTATATTGTTGATATAATTTTTCAGATAAATCAGAACGAGAAATATAACCAATTTTAGTTGATTCATTATATAAATCATCTTTATGATATTTCTTCATTTCTTGAATGACTAAATCTATAAAATCATTTACAATAGATTCATCTACAATAAATCTTTTTGCTGAAATACATGTTTGTCCTGTATTATTTAATCTAGATTCCGTAGCTAATATTGCTGTATTTTTTATATTTTCAACATCTTTCATAACGACAAAAGCATCATTTCCTCCTAACTCTAAAACAGATTTTTTAATATATTTACCAGCTAACGCCCCTATAATACTTCCAGATAAAGAACTTCCTGTAAAGGAAACTCCTTGTACTACTGGATTAGCTATAACGGATTCTATTTTTGTGACATCAATTAATAGTACTTGAAATACTCCTTTAGGAAAACCAGATTCTATAAATATTTTTTCCAAAATAAGAGAACATCCTGCTGTATTAATAGCTGGTTTAATAAGAAGAACATTTCCTAACAATAAATTAGGAATAGTAGACCTTATAGTTTGCCAAATCGGATAATTCCAAGGCATGATTCCTAATATAGCGCCTATAGATTCAAATTTAATATAAGATTTATGATATTCAGAAGATATTTTTTTACAAAAAATGGATTCTTTTAATTCGCAATAATACTTGCATAAATTGATACTTTTATTTATTTCTGCACGAGATTGAGATATAGGTTTACCCATTTCTTGAGTAATCAAATATGCTATAATATCCATGGTTTTTTGCATACAAGAATATAATTTTTTTAAACATAAAACCTTATTATAAAATGAATAATTATTCCATTTTTTGTATGCATGAAATGCTACAGATAATTTATTATTAATCTCTTTTTCAGATAAAAAATAATAAGTATTTAAAATATTATTGTTAACAGGATTAATGGTTTGAAACATTTCATTTTTTTTTAAATTTTACTTTTTTCATTCAACCCTACAGAAATTTTAGCATTAAAAGCTATGGCATAAAATTTTATTTTTTTTAAAAATAAAAGTATGCCATTAGCTCTAATAGGAGATAAGAATGTTTGAAATCCTATTTCATAAATAAAATCGGCGTTTGAATAAATAATTTCAAAAGGAAAAAGTCCTGAATATACACGAATCATTAGGGCTGCCATTCCTCTAGGTAATAAAGCATCACTATCTGCGTTAAAAAAAACACGTAATCCTTTTAATTTAGCTTCTAACCAAACTCTAGATTGACAACCATTAATTAATTTATCTTTTGATCTAAATTTATCCGATTTTTTTGGTAATTTATTTCCCAAATCTATTAAATATTCATATTTTTCTTCCCAATTATTCAATATATAAAACTCTTTTTTTATTATTTCTTCTTTTTTCTGTAAAGTCATCTATAAATTTTTACACAAATATAGAAGAAATATATTCTTTTATGAAAAAGACTTATTTATAAGTTTTATTCTAGCCATTTTTGCTGCTTTTGTCATATTTTTAAGAGATTCCAATACTTCTTCCCATTTTCTAGTTTTTAATCCACAATCTGGATTAACCCAAATATTTTTTATAGGCAACTTTTTTGAAGCTTTTTTTATTAAATTAAAAATTTCTTCTACAGTAGGAATTCTTGGAGAATGAATGTCATATACTCCTGGACCTATTTCATTTGGATAAGAAAATATTGAAAAAGCTTGTAATAATTCCATTTTAGATCTAGAAGTTTCCATAGTAATAACATCTGCATCTAGATCAGCAATATGTTCAAAAATATCGTTAAATTCACTGTAACACATATGTGTATGTATTTGGGTTTCATCTTTTACTCCACTTGAAGAAAGACGAAAAGCTTTTATCGACCAATTAAAATAAAACTTCCAATCCTTTTTTTTTAAAGGTAATCCTTCTCTAATCGCTGGTTCATCTATTTGAATAATTTTAATTCCAGATTTTTCTAAAGATAAAACTTCTTCTCTCATAGCCCAAGCTATTTGATAGGCAGTATGATAAATAGGTTGATCATCTCTAACAAAAGACCATTGTAAAATAGTAACTGGTCCAGTTACCATTCCTTTCATTAATTTTTTTGTTTTCGATTGAGCAAAAGATATCCAATCAACAGTAATATTTCCATTACGGCTAACGTCTCCATAAATAATAGGAGGTTTCACACATCTGCTTCCATAACTTTGAACCCAACCATTTTCAGTAGATAGTATTCCTTTTAGTTTATATGAAAAATATTCTACCATATCAGTTCTTTCAAATTCTCCATGAACAAGAACGTCTAAATCTATTTTTTCTTGTTTTCTAATAACATCTACAATAAAAAATTTAATTTTTTTATAATATTCTTCTTTGCTTAATTCTTTTTTTCTAAACTTATTTCTCAAACTACGTATTTCTTTTGTTTGAGGAAAAGATCCTATAGTAGTAGTTGGAAAAATAGGAAGACAAAATTTTTTTTTCTGTTTTTTTTGACGAATAGAAAAAGAATTTTCTCTTTTTATGTCTTTATCTGTTATTTGTATAGCTCTTTCTTTTACTTTTTGATTATGAATAATAGAGGATTTTTTTGTTTTTTCTAATAAAAAAAAATTATTCGATAAAATATTTTTATTTCCTTTTATGATATTTTCTAAATCATTTAATTCATAAATTTTTTGTTTAGCAAAAGACATTCTATTTTTTACATCAATATGAATAGAATGTTCAGATTCTATATCTATCGGAACATGTAAAAGAGAACAATTTGGAGCTATCATCACACGATTCTCTCCTATAACTTCTATTGTTTTTTCAATTTTTTTAATAGAATTACTGTAATTATTTTTCCATATATTTCTTCCATCAATAATTCCTAATGATAATAACATTTTTGATTCTCTGAAAAAATTTAATATTTTTTTTAATTGATTTGAATCTTCGATCAAATCAATATGTAAAGCTTTTACAAAAAAATCTTTAAAAAGAGAGATATTTTCTGATATACCATCAAAATAAGAAGCTAATAATATATTTATTCCTAAACAAGATTTAGATATTTTTTTATAAGCATATTGAAAAGCTTCTTTTTCTTTATCAGACATATCTAAAACTAAAATAGGTTCATCTAATTGAATCCAATGAACTCCTTTATTTTTTAATTTATTGATGATTTGTATATAAACAGGAACAAGGTTTTCAATTAAATCCATTCTATGAAAATATTTGTTTTTCTCTTTTCCTAGAAATAAATAAGATATAGGTCCTATTAATACAGGTTTAATTTTTTTTATTAAATTCAACAATCTTTTTGATTCTTCAAATTCATCAAAAATTTTATTTGAATAAATAGAAAATTTTTGATTTTTATTAAATTCTGGAACTATATAATGATAATTAGTATTAAACCATTTAGTCATTTCCATAGCTTTTATATCCCATCCATTTTTTTGAAATCCTCTTGCCATAGAAAAATATAAATCAATATTATTCATAGGTATTGATAGATAAGATTCCGGTATTACCCCTAATAATAAGGACATATCTAGTACATGATCATAAAAACTGAAATCATTACATGGAATCAAATCTAAGTTCGCACGCTCTTGCATTTTCCAATTTTCTTTTCTTATTTTTTTTCCTACTTCAAACAAATTATTTGAATCAATTTTGTTTGACCAATAAGCTTCACAAGCTTTTTTTAACTCTCGTTGGATTCCTATGCGAGGATAACCTAAATTATGTTTCAGCATAAAAAAAATTTTTTTTTATTTTAATTTAAATCTATTCTAATTTCTATATATTTAATAATTGATACAAATATTCTAAAATTTTTTTGTCTACTATAGAAAAAATAACATTTCTTCTATTCATTACTATTTTAGCAGTTTCACAAACTCTATCAAAAGAAATTTTTTTACTATTTTGTATTCCTCCCAAAGAAAAAGAAGGAATATATCTAGGTGGAAATCCATATCCAAAAATATTAGTATTTACCCCAACTGTTGTTGCTGTATTAAATTGAGTATTTATTGCTGATTTTGAATGATCTCCCATTATAAGTCCAAAAAATTGGAGATTTATAGGAATAAAGTTTTTTTTTTCATAATTCCAAACTGTTATTTTTCGATAATCATTTCTTAAATTAGAAATGTTAGTCCCAGCACCTAAATTACACCAAGTCCCCAAAATAGCATTTCCTAAAAAGCCATCATGAGCTTTATTAGAATAGGAAAAAATTATGGAATTTATTATTTCTCCACCTACTTTACAAAAAGAACCAATACTCGTTCCTCCATATATTTTTGAACCTATATTTAATGTCGCTTTTTTTCCAATAGATACTGGTCCTCTTATTACAGATCCTTCCATTATATCAACTCCTTTTTCAATATATATTGGTCCTAATTGAGCATTTAATACTATATTATTTGCTATTATATCTTCCTCCAAAAAAATTTTTTCTTTGCAAAGAATATTATTATTTTTTCCCAATAAAGAAAAAGATTTTTTACCTTTTGTAAAAAACATGAAATCTTTTTTTAATACAGATTCATTATTTATAAAAATATCCCATGTATGTTGAATATGTACAATATTTTTAATATTATATATTTTTTTATAGTTTTTTTCTTTTAAAGAGATAATATTTTCTTTATAAGAGAAAAAACTTTTTTTTATAACTACAATTTTTTTTTTAAAAAAAATAGCCTCATTTTCTTTTAATGAAAGAATTATCTTTATTAACTCTTCATTTGGAAGAAATGAAGAATTGATTAATAAAATATTTGTGAAATACTCTTTTTTGACTAATGAATATTTTTTTGAAAGAAATGGTTGTGTAATAATATCTACTGCTTTTACTCCAATATATTTTTCCCACCTTTCTTTTATTGTAAATAATCCCAAACGAATTTCTGATACAGGTCTAGTTAACGTTATAGGAAATAAATTTTTCCATTCTATTCCATCATATAATATGAAATTCATATTAAAACATTTATATTAAAATTTTTTATATTTTTCATACTTTTTCTTAAACTTTTCTGCAGGTCCAGTTTTTCCTAAAAATCTTTTTTCTCCAGTAAAAAATGGATGAGAATAACTGGATATTTCCATTTTATATAACGGATAATCGCATCCATCTATTTGAATAAAATCTTTTGTTTTTACTGTAGATCTGCAAATAAAAATTTTTTCATTATTAATATCTTTAAAAACAACAGGTCTATAATTTTCTGGATGTATTTTTTTTTTCATAACAATATTTTTTTTTTGGAAAACGATAAATCATTCCATTTATATTCATTCCAGCTCCTAAAGAAGCCATTAATATGGTATCTCCTGGTTTTATTTCATGAGGAGGCATTCTACCTTGTATAATTAAATCTAATAAAGTAGGAACTGTAGCTACAGAAGAATTTCCAAATTTTTGTATAGTCATAGGCATGATTTTTTTATAAAAATCCTTACTTAAAGATGTCCAATTATACAATTTCAATAATCTTTTTAAGATAGCATAATCCATTTTTGCATTAGCTTGATGAATGATAATTTTTTTTATATCTTTTAAATGCAAATCAGCGTGATCAAGTATATTTTTTAACATATTTGGAACTTCTGTTAGTGCATATTCATAAATCCTTCTTCCATTCATTTTAATATTAACTAAAGACTTTTTATAATTAGGATTTAAAGAAGGACCATTAGTTAAATAATGTAACTCATCATTATTATTACATTGAGTATCATAATGTATAATTCCATTTTTTTCATTTTCTAAATATTCTATAGATGATAAAACAGCAGCTCCTGCTCCATCCGAAAAAATCATAGCATTTCTATCGTGTGGATCTATTACTTTTGATAAAGTTTCGGAACTGGTAATTAATATATTCTTAGCATATTTAGATCGTAATAATTGATCGGCAAGAATCATTCCTTCGATCCATCCTGGACAACCAAAAATCATATCATATGGCCTACATTTTTTATTTTTTATTTGAAGTTTATTTTTTACTCTAGCAGCTATAGAAGGCATAAAATCAGATTGATAAGAAACAGGATGAATATCTCCATAATTATGAGCTGATATAATATAATCTATTTTCTCTTTATTAATTTTAGAATTAATTAAAGCTCTTTTTGCTGCAATTGTCGCAATATCAGAATTCAATAAATCTTTATTTATATATCTTCTTTCCTCTATTTCTGTAATTTTTTGAAATTTTTCAATAATCTCTTCATTAGATTTTAAAATTTTTCCATTTTTATCGTAAAATTTATGTTTAAAAAAATGATCACTTTTTATAATTTTATTTGGTAAATAATGCCCAGTCCCTGTAATGATTGATCGAATCATTTTTATTAAATTAATAATAAAGTAAAAAATAAAATTTTTTAAAAGAATAAAATAACCATTTTTTCTTCATAATTTATGAAGTAAATTATCATGTTATGAATAAATATTCTCTTTCTTCAAGAGAAAAAAAAATAAAAAATATGTTTGATCATATTTCTTGTAAATATGATTTAATTAATCATATATTGTCTTTTGGAATAGATTTTTTTTGGAGAAAAAAAGTCATTCATTTACTAGATAAGTTTAGTGAAAAAAAAAAAGTTAAAAATATACTTGATTTGGCTACTGGAACTGGAGATTTAGCTATTTTATTGGCAAAAAAATTTGATCATGCTCGTATTATCGGATTGGATCCATCTAAAAACATGCTAAAAATAGCAGAAAAAAAAATAAAAAATAACAATTTTGAAAAAAGAGTAAAAGTAATTCAAGGATATTCTCAAAATATTCCATTTAAAAATGAAATTTTTGATATGGTTACTATTGCTTTTGGAATAAGAAATTTTCAATATATTCATCTTTCTCTTAGAGAAATATATAGAATACTGAAACCTTTAGGAATATTAGTAATATTAGAATTTTCTACCCCATCTAATTATTGTATAAAAAAAATATATCATTTTTATTCTCATTTTATAATGAATAAAATAGGAAATTTTTTATCAAAAAATAACTTTGCCTACAATTATTTAAATGAATCTGTTCAATCTTTTTCCTATTGTTATGAAAAAAAAATGAATAAACTATTAAAATATCATCAACTTACTTTAATATACATAAAGAAATTGACTTTTGAAATTGCTACTATTTACTTTTCAAAGAAAAATACTTGAAAAAGTTATTTTTTCTTCATATTCATCTATTCTAAATTTTTAACTAAAATTTTTTCATGATGATAAAGTATTTATCTGGATATTTTACCCCTTCTTTTCTTAAAAAAAGAATTAAAAATATAGAATTTTTTATGCGTTACCCAATAGAAATACAAAATAAATTGATTGGTCAATTGATTTTGTATGCAAAAAATACTGAATTTGGAAAAAAATATAGATTTCATGAAATAAAAAAATATCAACAATTTTCCGAAAGAATTCCTTTATGTAAATATGCAAATTTAAAATCTGTAATTAAAAGAATTAGAAAAGGAGAAAAAAATATATTGTGGCCAGGATCAGTGAAATGGTTCGCTAAATCTTCTGGTACTACAAATACAAGAAGTAAATACATTCCTGTTACTCCATCTTCTATGAATGAATGCCATTATAAAGCAGGAAAAGATATGTTATCTATTTATATACATAATCATCCAAAAACAAAAATATTTTTTGGAAAAGCTGTTCGTTTAGGAGGAAGTCACGAGTTATATAAAAATTATAATACATTTTATGGTGATTTATCTTCTATTTTAATAAAAAATATGCCTTTTTGGGCTGAATATATTTGTATTCCTAGAAAAAAAATAGCTTTGATGAGTGAATGGGAAAAAAAATTGGAAACTCTCATAAAAGAAACATGTGGGAAAGATGTTCGTATTTTATTGGGAGTTTGTTCTTGGTTATTAATATTTTTAAATAGATTATTAAAAAAATTTGATAAAAAAAAAATTAATGAAATATGGCCAAACATTGAAGTAATATTTCATGGAGGAGTAAGTTTGAATTCTTATATTCATCAATATAATAATTTATTCGAAAAATCTATTAATTATTATGATGTATATAGTGCCTCAGAAGGTTTTTTTGCTATTCAATATCAAAAAAATGTTAAAGATCTTTTGCTTTTATTAAATCATGGAATTTTTTATGAATTTATTCCAGTAGAAGAAATAGATAATATAAATCCAAAAATTTTATCCCTTGATAAGGTAGAATTAAATAAAAATTATGCACTAGTTATTTCTACTAACGCTGGACTATGGAGATATATAGTTGGAGATACAGTTAAGTTTACAAGTTTATCTCCATATAAAATTTCTATTTCAGGAAGAACAACACATTATATTAATTCTTTTGGCGAAGAATTAATTATTGAAAATGCAGAAAAAGCTTTAAATATAACTTGCTTAAAAACAGATTCTATTATTCATGAATATACGGCAGGACCCGTTTATATGAATAAAAAGAATTCTGGAGCTCATGAATGGATTATAGAATTTAAAAAACATCCAAAAAATTTATGCAATTTTAGAGATATTTTAGATAATGAATTAAAATACCTTAATTCAGATTATGAAATTAAACGATATAAAAATATGGTTTTAGGTCCTCCTATTATATATGTAGCTAGAAATGGTTTATTTTATGATTGGTTAAAAAAACATAAAAAATTAGGTGGACAAAACAAAATTCCTCGTTTATCTAATGATAGAAAGTATATAGATTCCATTCTTAATATGGAAAATCTAAAAAATAAATAAAAAATATTTTTAACTTTATAGTTTATGTTATCTGCAGAAAAAAAAAAAGAAATCTTCAAAAATTATGGAAAATCTGTTGATGATACAGGATCTTCTAAAGTACAAGTTGCTTTATTTACTTATCGTATTAATCATTTAAGCAATCATCTAAAAAATAATAAAAAAGATTTTAATACGGAAAGAGCTTTGGTAAAATTAGTAGGAAGAAGAAAAAAATTATTAAGATATATAGAAAAACGTGATATAAATAGTTATAAAAATATAATTAAACATTTAGGATTAAGAAAATGATCAAACTAATATATGCCATATATATATGACAGATATAGTAAAAGAAACCATATCTATGAAAGATGGTCGGACTATCGTTTTAGAAACAGGTTTATTAGCTAAACAAGCAGATGGATCTGCCATAGTCCGTGTAAAAGATACAATGCTATTAGCTACTGTTGTTATTTCCAACGAAATAAAAAATGAAACAAATTTTTTCCCTTTAACAGTAGATTATAGAGAAAAGTATTCTGCTGGTGGAAAAATTCCTGGGGGATTTATAAAAAGAGAAGGACGTCCTTCAAATGAAGAAATATTAACAATGAGATTGGTAGATCGTGTTATAAGACCAACATTTCCAGAATGGTTTAAAAAAGAAATACAAATTATGATTTCTTTATTATCATATGATCAAACAGTTTTACCAGATGGATTAGCTGGATTAGCTGCATCAACAGCTTTATCTGTAGCAGGAGTTCCTTTTCATGGGCCAATATCAGAAATACGTATTATTCGTTTAAAAGGAAAATTTATTATTAATCCTAGTTTAGATCAATTAAAAGAAGCAGATATTGATATGATCGTAGGAGCTTCTAGTAATTCTATTATTATGATAGAAGGAGAAATGAAGGAAATAAAAGAAAGTGAATTTTTGGAATCTATCATGATGGCTCATGAAGCTATTAAACCTCAAATAGAAGCTCAAATCCGTTTATCCAATAAATTATCATTATCAAAAAAATATCATTTTTTCGATGAAGATAAAGAATCAATAAATGAAAAAGAGAATGAATCTTTTAAAAAAAAACTTTTTTCCTTTTCATATGAAAAAATAGATAAAATTTATAGTAATTTTTTAGATAAAAAAACTAGATCTATTCAAGAAAAAATTATATTAAACAATTTCAAAAAAAATTATTTAACAGAAAAAGAAATTGAAAAAAAAGAAGTTATTATTGATCAATTTTATGAAAAAATAAAAAAGAAAGTAACCAGGAGTTTTCTTTTAAAAAAAGGAATTCGATTAGATGGAAGAACAAACAAACAAATTCGTTCAATATATAGTATTGTAGATTATTTACCAGGAGTACACGGTTCTGCTTTATTTTCAAGAGGAGAAACTCAATCTTTAACCACAGTAACATTAGGATCATCTTTAGATGCTAATAGAATTAATAATGTTATTATGGAAAATCAGGAAAAATTTTATTTACATTACAATTTTCCCCCTTTTTCAACAGGAGAAATTCGTTTTTTAAGAGGGGTCTCTAGACGTGAAGTAGGTCATGGTAATTTAGCTCAACGTGCATTAAAAAATGTTATACCTAATAATCCATATACGATTCGTGTAGTATCGGATATTTTAGAATCTAATGGATCTTCTTCTATGGCTACAGTTTGCGCATCTAGTTTAGCTTTAATGGATGCGGGCATTCCTATTAAAAATCCTGTTTCTGGCATTGCTATGGGATTGTTTATGGAAAATGAACAAAAAATCATTATATCAGATATAATAGGAGAGGAAGATCATTTTGGAGATATAGATTTAAAAATAACAGGAACAAAATATGGAATTACAGCTTGTCAAATGGATGTAAAAAAAATACAAGGATTAACATATGATCTTTTAAATGAAATTTTAATGCAAGCTTTAGAAGGTCGTATTTTTATTTTAAAAAAAATGCTAGAAACATTACCTAAATACAGAAAAAAAATGAAACCTAATACTCCAAAAATATATACTTTTAATATTCCAAAAGATTTTATTGGTTCAGTTATAGGAACTGGTGGAAAAGTCATTCAAGAAATACAATCGTGTACAAATACGAATATCTTAATTGAAGAAAAAGGGGAATTTGGTTATATTGAAATTATAGGAAAAGATGATCAAAAAATAGAAAAAGCTATTGATAGAATTAAACAAATAGCTTTTGTTCCTGAATTAGGAAAAGTTTATAAAGCAAAGGTAAAATCTATAAAAGATTTTGGAGCTTTTGTAGAAATATCTAAAGGAGTAGAAGGATTGCTACATATTTCAGAAATAGGATGGAAAAGATTAAAAAACATAAAAGAAGAATTGGATATAGGTGATATTATTGATGTAAAATTCATGGGTATGGATGAAAAAAATAAAAAAATGAAACTTTCTAGAAAAGTACTTTTACCTCGTCCAGGTAAAAAAAATGAAAATTAAAAAAAAAATATGAGACAACTAAAAATAACTAAACAAGTAACAAACCGTGAATCTGAATCGTTAGATAAATATCTTCATGAAATAGGTAAAATTCCATTATTAACACCAGAGGAGGAGGTTGAATATGCTCGTAGAGCAAGAGAAGGGGATGCTTCTGCTATAGATAAACTTGTAAATGCAAATTTACGTTTTGTTGTTTCTGTAGCTAAACAATATCAAAATCAAGGATTAAGTTTATGTGATTTAATTAATGAAGGAAATTTAGGATTGATAAAAGGAATATTACGTTTTGATGAAACTAGAGGATTTAAATGTATATCTTATGTTGTTTGGTGGATAAGACAAGCTATTTTACAGGCAATAGCTGAACAATCACGTTCTATAAGACAACCTACAAATAAATTAGCTTTACTTAACAAAATATTAAAAACTCTCGCCCTATTGGAGCAAGAATTACAAAGAACTCCTTCTGCAAGAGAAATAGCAGAGTATCTAAATATGAATGAAAAAGATGTAGAAGAATCTATAAAAAATTCAGGTAGACATGTTTCTATGGATGCTCCTTTAATAGAAGGAGAAGATTCAAATTTGTATGATTTAGTTAGATCTAATGAATCTCCTCGTCCAGATGAACATTTAGAAAAAGAATCTCTACGTAAAGATATAAAAAGAATTTTAGAAACTTTAAGTGAAAGAGAACGTCGTGTCATTATTTTACATTTTGGACTAAATGGATCACCACCAATGACTTTAGAAGAAGTCGGTCAATCTTGCGATTTAACAAGAGAACGTGTTAGACAAATAGAAAGCATAGCTTTGAAAAGATTAAAACATTCTTCTAGAAGCAAAATTCTTAAACCTTATTTAGGATAATAAACACGACCTCGAAGGGATTCGAACCCATACCCTTCTGATCCGTAGTCAGATGCTCTATCCAATTAAGCTACGAGGCCTATTAATTGTACAAATATACAGATTAGGATTGAACAATTTTTATAAATTTTTCTAGTTCAAGGGAAGAGTTTCCTATAAGACCTCCATCTATATCTTTTTGTAAAAAAAAATCTTTTGCATTATTTTCATTTATACTTCCTCCATACAAAATAGAAAGATTTATCCCGTATTTTTCTAAGAATAAAGAACGAATAAATTGATGCATTTTTTGAACTTGTTCAAAGGTAGCCGTTTTTCCTGTTCCAATAGCCCAAATGGGTTCATAAGCAATATAAAAAGATCTAATATCATTTAAAGAACAATGAAAAACAGTCTCTTTTAATTGATTTTTTACTACGTTAAATTGTTGATTTTTATTTCTTTCAATATCCGTTTCTCCTACACAAAAAATAATATGAAAACCATATTTTAATGCTATTTTTATTTTTTTTAGCAAAATATCATTTTTTTCATAAAAAAATTCTCTACGTTCGCTATGTCCTAATATAACTTTTTGTATTCCTATAGATTTTAACATAGAAACTGAGACTTCTCCTGTATATGAACCTTTTTCCATATAATGAATATTTTGAGCAGCAACATGTAAAATAGTTCCTTGCAAAATTTGATTTGAAATATGTAAAAAAGGAAAAGAAGGAGCAATAATTATTTCCTTATTATGATTTATTTTTTTTTCAAAAATAATTCTCAAAAAACTCCTAAGAAAAGAAGTTGTTTCATAAAAATCATGATTCATTTTCCAATTTGCAATAACGATCTTTTTTCTCATTTTATTTTTTTTAAAAAAATATTAAAATATAATTTTTTTATCAATAATTTTTTTTTAATAAAAAAATGGTTTTAGTTAACATTTTAAAACAAAATTTTTCTAATTTTTTTAATGAAATTTTTTTTTCATTTTTTTTCAAGTATAAAATTTTTTCAAAAATATAATTAATGGATTTATACTTAAAATTTTCATTTATATTTAAATTTTTTATTTTATCCAATTTTTTATTATAAATAAAAATAACATCATCATGTGATATAATGTTAAAATTTAATACAAAAAAAACATCTAATTTAATTAATATTATTATTATATAATTTATAATATCTATATATGTATCTGTAATTTTTTCTTCTTTTACTTTTTGAAATCCTTTAAACTGAATATTTTTTATTCTAACTACTTTTATTAAAATTTGATCTATAATAGAGGAAATTTTCAAAAATTTCCATGAAATATCATAATCTTTTAATTTTATTAAAAATAATTTTCTACATTTTTGAATAAAAAAATCAATAGAAGTATGATTCATCTCATTTTATTTAATTTATATGTTATAAAAATAGTTTTTTAATGATAATTAATTGTGCAGGTTCCTTATTACATTTTAAAGAACCAAAAGTTATGGGAATTATAAATTTAACCCCTGATTCTTTTTACGATGGAGGAAAATTTAATTCTGAATCTAATATATTACAACATGTAGAAACTTTATTAAATGAAGGATCTGATTTTATAGATATTGGAGGTTGTTCAACAAGGCCAGGTGCAAAATTAATTACAGAAGAGGAAGAAATAAAAAGAGTAATAAAACCTATTCGTTTCATTATAAAAAATTTTCCAAATACTAGAATATCCATAGACACTTTTCGTAGTAAAGTAGCAAAATTAGCTGTAGAAGAAGGGGTTGTGATGATAAATGATATATCAGGAGGAGAATTGGATAACAATATGTTTTCTTTGTTGGGAAGACTTAAAATACCATATATATTGAATCATATGAAAGGAATTCCTAAAAATATGCAAAAAAATCCATTTTATAGAAAAAATATCATTACAGAAATAAACAATTTTTTTTCTAAAAAAATTTACTATTTAAAAAAATATGGAATTCAAGATATTATTTTGGATCCTGGATTTGGTTTCGGAAAAACATTGAAACAAAATTTTCAATTATTAAAGCATTTACCTTTATTAGGATTTAAAGATCATTTAATTTTAGTGGGAATTTCTAGAAAATCTATAATAAAAGATCTTTTAAATGTTTCTCCCAAAGAATCCCTACATGCCACTTCTCTCATTCATACCATAGCACTTTTGAATGGGTCTAAATTATTACGTGTACATGACGTAAAAGAAGCTATAGAATGCATTAAATTAGTACAATATTATAGAAAAATTTTCTAATTCACTAATACTTATTTTTTTGTGCATCAAGCATTTTTTTTATACTTATTAAAAATTTCTTTCATTGATATTTTAGATATATTTTTAGTAACTATTATTTTTTCCCAGGTATATAGACTGGTTTATAATACCGCTGCTTTAAATATTTTTTACGGAATCATTGCTACTTTTATTTTCTGGAAAATAGTAGAGATCTATGAAATGAAACTTCTTAGTATAGTTATTAGTGCTTTTTTCAAAGGAGGTTTTTTGGCTTTAATTATTGTATTTCAACCAGAAATTAGAAAATTTCTTCTTATAGTAGGAAGTAGATTTTTTTTTAAAAAGTTTATTTTTTTTATTTTCAGAAAATCAGTAGTTTCTATAAAAGCTGAAACTATAGATAGCATAGTAAAAGCTTGTGCTATTTTTTCAGGAGATAAAACAGGAATTTTAATAGTGATTCAATTACATCAAGATTTAAAAGAATTTATACAAAATGGAGATGAGATGAACGCTAAAGTTAACGTTCCTATTCTAGAAAGTATTTTTTATAAAAACAGTCCTTTACATGATGGAGCCGTTGTAGTTATAGAAGATAGAATAGTAAAAACAAGAGCAATTCTTCCTGTATCTTATAATAAAGAAATTCCATCTCGTCTAGGATTACGTCATAGAGCTGCTATTGGTTTATCAGAAAAAACAGATGCTATCTGTATTGTTATTTCTGAAGAAACAGGTTATATATCTTATATTAAAGATCAAAAAAGAACTGTAATTCACAATATTAATAACTTGAAAATGAAACTTGAAGAACAATTACTTTAGTTATGAATATTAAAAATATATATCAACTATACACCATTTCTTCCGGAATAGAAATAAATAGTAAAAAAGTAAAAAAGGGATCTATTTTTATAGCTTTAAAAGGAAAGAATTTTGATGGAAATGAATTTGCCTATGAAGCTATTTCAAATGGCGCTATATTAGCTATAGTGGATAATAAAAAATTTACATTATGTAAAAAAATTATTTTTGTAGATAATACATTATTTTTTTTACAAAAATTAGCCATGTATCATAGATATAAATTGCATCATATCCCTATTATTGCCATTACAGGAAGTAATGGAAAAACTACCACTAAAGAACTAACTACAGCTATACTTTCTAAAAAGTATCAAAAGGTTCATTATACTAAAAATAATTTTAATAATCATATAGGAATTCCATTAACAATACTTTCTATGCCTATGGATACACAAATATCAGTTATGGAAATTGGAGCAAATCATGAAAAAGAAATAGAAAAAATGTGTTCTATTATTAATCCAGATTATGGAACTATAACTAATTTTGGAAAAGCACATTTAGAGGGATTCAAAAGTATAGAAGGGATTATTCGTGGAAAATTAGAATTATATAATTTTTTAAAAAAAAACAAAAAAATAGCATTTATTAATGGAGATGATTCGATTCAATTATCTAATAGCATGGGAATGCGAAGATATATTTTTTCAGAAAAAAAAGAAAAAAAATCAGACGTTAAATTTAAATACTTATGGAAAAAAAATAATTTAAAATCTATTTTATATTTTAAAAATATAAAAATAAGTTCATCATTAATAGGTAATTATAATTTATATAATATAGCAGTTTCTGTTTCTATTGGTATTTATTTTAAAGTTTCTTTAGAAGATATAAAAAAAGCAATAGAAGAATACATTCCCAATAATCACCGTTCTCAAATTTTGATAAAAAAAAATATAAAAATCATTATAGATTGCTATAATGCGAATCCTACTAGTATGATAGAAGCACTTACTTTTTTTAATGATAATGTTAAAGGAAATAAAATGGTTATATTGGGAGATATGTTGGAATTAGGATTATTTTCTAATCATGAACATGAAAAAATAATTTCCTTTATAGAAAAAAGCAACATTAATATAGCATATTTCATTGGAAATATATTTTTTCATATTCATTCTCATATAAATCATAAAATAAAAAAATTTTTAAATAAAAAAAATTTTATTGAATGGGTAGAAAAATATTCTATTCAAAAAACTGATTATGTTCTTATTAAAGGATCAAGAAAAGGTTCTTTAGAGAACCTTATTTATTTAATATAATTATTATTTGTAGATTGAATCTTAAAGATTAAATTTGTATACGATAACTTCATAAAATTTTTTCTTATGAAAGAAATTACCACGGAAACCTATCTTAAGTGGTTTAAGGATATGTCTTTTTGGAGAAAATTTGAGGACAAATGTCGTTCCCTATATTTGAAACAAAAAATTAGAGGATTTCTCCATTTATACAATGGACAAGAAGCTATTCCTGCTGGATTAACTTATGCAATGGATATGTCTAAAGATAAGATTATAACTGCCTATAGATGTCATATTTTACCCATTTCTATGGGAGTAGATCCAAAAAAAGTTATGGCAGAACTTTTAGGTAAAAAAACAGGAACATCTCATGGTATGGGAGGGTCTATGCATATTTTTAGTAAAAAATATCGTTTTTATGGAGGGCATGGAATTGTAGGTGGACAAATTCCATTAGGAGCTGGAATTGCTTTTGCTGATAAATATTTCAATAGAGGGGCAGTAACTTTAACTATTATGGGAGACGGAGCTGTAAGACAAGGATCCTTACATGAAACATTTAATATGGCTATGATATGGAAACTTCCTGTTGTATTTATATGTGAAAATAATAAGTATGCTATGGGGACATCTGTAAGAAGAAGCACTAATATAGAAGAAATATATAAAATAGGTTCATCATATGGAATGCCTTCTTTTCCTGTAGATGGCATGGATCCTGAAAAAATAGCAAAAGTTGCTTATGTAGCGATAGAAAAAGCTAGAAAAGGAGAAGGGGCCACTTTTTTAGATATTAAAACATATAGATATAGAGGACATTCTATGTCAGATGCAGAATCTTATCGCAGTAAAGAAGAAGTTCATTTTTATAAAAAAATGGACCCTATTTTGAAATTAAAAAATATTATTTTACATAAAAAATTGGAAACTCTAGAAAATTTAAATTTTATAGAAAATAAAGTTAAAAAAAAAGTAGAATCCTGTGTAGAATTTGCAGAAAAATCTGATTATCCTTCTTTAGATGAAATGTATAATGTTGTTTATAACGAAAAAAATTATCCTTTTTTAGATAAAATTATACCTTCGTAAAAATAAAAAAAAATAAATAATGGCAGAAATAATATCGATGCCCCAATTGAGTGATACAATGGAAGAGGGCACTGTAATTAAATGGAATAAAAAAATAGGAGATGAAGTTTCAGAAGGAGATATTTTAGCTGAAATAGAAACGGATAAAGCAACTCAAGATTTTGAAATTGATGTTAATGGAATTTTACTTTTTATTGGAGTAAAAGAAGGGGAAAAAACACGTGTAAATGATATATTAGCGATTATAGGAGAAAAAGGGGAGGATATTAGTCATATCATTTCGAAATCAAAAAAACAAGAACAAAAAAAAATTAATAAAGAAGTAAAAGAAATAAATAAGGATAATAAAGATAGAATCTATATCTCACCTTTAGCAAAAAAAATGGCTATAAGTAAAGGAATTTCTATCCATAATATAAAAGGAAGCGGAGAATATGGAAGGATTATTAAAAAAGATATTGAATCTTATGAAAAAATAAAATTTAAAGAAGATTTTGTAAATAAAAAAAATGCTCATTCTTCTATGAGAAAAAGAATAGCAAAACATTTAACTTTTTCTAAATTTACAGCTCCACATTATTATTTATTTAGTGAAATTTGTATGGATAAATTGATTGAATTAAGAAAAAATTTAAATGATAAACTTTCTTTAGAAGAAAGAATATCATTTAATGATTTGATAATAAAATCCGTAGCTCAATCTTTAAAAAAAAATTCTAATATGAATGTATCTTGGAATGAAGAAGAAGTTTTATTTCATTCATCCATTAACATTGGAATTGCAGTAGCGGTTAAAGATGGATTAATAGTACCAGTTATTAAAAATGCCGATAAAAAATCATTATTGCAAATTTCAAAAGAAATAAAAAATAAAGTATTACGTTCAAAATCAAAAAAAATACAACCAGAAGAAATAGAAAATAGTACTTTTACAGTTTCTAATTTGGGAATGTATGGAATAGAATCTTTTACTTCTATTATTAATACACCTAATTCATCTATTTTATCTGTAGGATCTATTATGGAACGACCAATTATAAAAAATTCTAAAATAGAAATAGGAAATATTATGAAAATTACTTTATCTTGTGATCATAGAATAATAGATGGAGCTATAGCAAGTTTATATATTCATTCGCTTAGAAAATTGTTAGAAGATCCTATTACTATCTTATTTTAATTTTTTATGATTTTTTTTATCCATGAAAATAAAATAGGGAAGGCAAAAAATATAGAAATAATTAACAAAGAAAATATTCCTTCGGATGTAAAAAAACTAGATTTCTTTTCAAAAGAAGAAAAAACAAGTTTTATTCCTAGAACAATGATGATAAAAAAGGCATAATTTTTCAATTTTGGAAATTTTTCCATTAATTTAATAAAAAATTTTGCCATTAATCTCATTGTTAAAATTCCTATAAATACACCTAGAAAAATTAATATAAAGTTCTCTGATAGAGCAACGGAAACGAATATGTTATCTATAGAAAAAGCTAAATCCATTATTTCTATCAAAAAAATTACTTTCCAAAAAGAATCTTGTTTTTTTACATTTTTTGATAAAAAACTCTTTTTTTTAAAAAAATGGTTGAATCCTACAAAAATTAAATATAATCCCCCTAATGGTTTTAACCACCATATTTTAATTAATATAGAAGCAAAAAATAGACATAATCCTCTGAAAAAATAAGCTCCAATTATTCCATATTTTATAGCTTTTTTCCTATCCTCTTTTCTTATATTCATAATCATAGAAGCTAACATAGCTGCATTATCTATAGATAAAATACTTTCTATAAAAAAAAGATTTCCTATAATAGCAATAGATAAAAAAGGATGATTAATTATTTCTGTAATATATTTTACGATATTCATTTTTAAAAGCTTTGTAGAGCCATTAAATTACTATAAGATCCTTTTTTTGAAATCAAAGTTTTATGTTTTCCTTCTTCTATAATTTTTCCTTTTTCTAACACAATAATATGATCTGCATTTTGTATAATAGTAGAAGATAATCGGTGAGCGATCACCAGAGATGTTTTATTTTTTATCATTTGATTTAACGTTTTTTGAACTTCTATCTCTGATTCCGTATCTAAAGAGGAAGTAGCTTCATCTAAAATCATGATTGGAGGATTTTTTAATACAGCTCTAGCTATGCTTATTCTTTGTTTTTGTCCTAAAGATAATTTATTACCATTGTATCCAATAATAGTATCGTACCCTTTTGGAAGTCTTTTTATAAAATAATGTGCATTTGCAATTTTAGCTGCTTTAATAACAGAGTTAGCAGATATTTTTTTTTCTATTCCTAATCCTAATGCTATATTGTTAAAAACTGAATCATGAAAAAGAACCGGTTCTTGGGTAATCATTACCAATAATTTTCTATAATCTTTAATTCTTAAATATTTAAGATTAATTCCATCAATAGTTATTTCCCCAGATTTAACATCATAAAAATTGGCTAATAAATTAGCAATAGTAGATTTTCCACTTCCAGATCTTCCTACTAAAGCTATTGTTTTACCTTTTTCTAAAGAAAAATTCAAATTTTTAATTAATCCAACATTGTTGTATGTAAAAGAGACATTACGAAATAAAATTTTATTTTGAAAACGAAAAATAGATTTTGATCTTATTTTTTCATTTGAAAAACATTTAGTATTCAATATTTCTACAATACGTTCCGCAGATGCACTACCTTTTTGAATATTAGATATAGAATTTACTAAATTTTTTGCTGGATTTATTATTTGAAAAAATAGACCTATAAAAGGAAAAAGTATTTCCGGAGCCATCCCTTTTTTTTCCAAAAAAAGTTTTCCTCCATACCAAATGATTAAAATCATAGTAATAAAAACTAAAAATTCACTCATTGGAGATGCTAATTCTTTTTTTCTACTTACACGAGAAGAAAGTATCTTTTGATATTCAGATACTTGTTCAAAACGTTTTTGCATTTTATTTTCAGCATGAAAAATATTGATAGTTTTAATAGAATTTAAGGTTTCTTCTATAATAGAAAATAATTTTCCCAATTGATTTTTAGCTCCTCTGGCATCTTTTTTGAAACTATTTCCTATAATAGATATTAAAGTTCCCATCAAAGGAAGTAATAAAAAAGCAAATAATGTCAATTGATTACTCATCAAAAACAAAGTCAATAAATAAAAAGAAAGCATTATGGGAGAACTAATTAAATTTGCTAAAGAATTAACGATAGATATTTCTATTTCATTAACATCATTAGATAATCTAGACATCAAATCTCCATTTTTTTTATTTGAAAAAAAAATTATGGGTAAAGACAATATTTTCCTATGAAAATCATTTCTAATATTTCTAACAATAGAAGTTCTTATTCCTATTAAAAAATATTCTGCTAAATATCTAAAAATATTTCGAATTAAAAAAAGTAAAATAATAAAAATACAAAATATGGCCAAAGTGTTTATTTTTCCATATTTATATGATAATATTTTTATATAATCGTGAATATATTTTATAATAAAATTAAAATAACCATTAAAAGAATTAAAGAATATTGTTTCATTTTTTTTATCAGGAACTTCCAGCAAAATGCTTAATACAGGTGATATAGATAAGATAGATATAACTGAAAATAAAGAATATAAAAAATTACATGATATATTTATGATGTAATAATATTTATAGGGTTTTGAATAAGAAAAAATTTTTTTAAGTGCATTCATTGAATAAACAAAGGTAGTTATAAAATTTTTTAATCTAAATTTCATAATTTCATATTTATTAGCAAATAAAATAAAATGCGTATAAGGAACTTTTTTACAGTTTTTGTAACCATAATATTGACCACAATTTGTTTATATTATATACTTTCTAGTATATATTTTTTTGATACAAAATTATTAAAAAATAATAAAAAAACTTTAAATCTAGGTTTAGATTTAAAAGGAGGAATTAGTATGATTTTAGATATATCCGAAAAAGATTTATTGAAAAAACTTTCTGAAAATTCCAAAAATTATATCTTTCTAAAAGCATTAGAAAATGCAGATAAGAAAAAAAAAGAGAATCCCAATATAGATTACTTATCTTATTTTATTAATGATATTAATAATAAAAAAATTAATTTATCATCTCCTAATTTATTTGGAAATAGATCAAATATAGAAAATATTGATTTGAATAGTTCAAATACAGAAGTAGAAAAATTTATTAGAAAAAAAATAGAATCCTCTATTATTTCTACTCAGAATATTTTAATATCTAGAATAGATCAATTTGGAATAATACAACCAAATATACAAAGAATAAAGAATTCTAATAGAATTTTAATAGAATTATCTGGAATAAAAAATATAGATAGAATAAAAAATATTTTAGAAAAAAAAGCAAAATTACATTTTTTTGAAACTTATAATTTTAACGAAATTTTCCCATATTTTAATGTTATTAATAATTTTTTTAATAAAAAATTAAATAATAACATTAAAAAAAAATCTTTTATAGATATTTTGAATATTTCTTATATAAAGGATACAAATACAATAGGATTAGTTCATAAAAAATATAAAAAAATAATTTCTGAATTTTTGAATTCAACGGAGGCTACAAATGCTTTACCATATAATTTACATAACATAAAATTTTTATGGGGACATAAAAGCGTTTCTAACGATGATTTTTTTACACTTTTTGCTGTAAAAAAAAATGATGAAGAAATGTCATCTTCTTTGACAGGAGATATGGTTACTCGTGCTTATAAATCTTTTGGTTCTTTTGATGAAATATCCATAAATATAAAAATGAATCAAGAAGGAACTAAAAAATGGAAAATATTTACTGAAAAAAATATTGGTAGAGGGATAGCAATAGTACTTGATGATTTAGTTTATACATGTCCTGTAGTAAAATCTGTTATACCAAATGGTATATCTCAAATATCTGGACGTTTTTCTATACAAGAATCTAATGATTTGGTAAATGTATTAAATGCAGGAGAATTACCTACTTCTGTAAAAATTGTTCAAACTTCAATTGTAGGACCTTCTTTGGGAAAAGAATCGATTCAAAAAGGTGTAAAATCTTTTTTAATAGCTTTATTTTTTGTTTTTTTTTGGATGATTTTTTATTATTTAATTCCAGGATTGTATGCTAATATTGTTTTAATTTTTAATATAATATTTATTTTTGGTGTTCTTATTTCCATAAATGCTGTATTAACTTTTCCTGGAATTGCAGGAGTAATATTAACATTAGCAATATCCATGGATGGTCATATTCTTATTTATGAAAGAATTAAGGAAAATATAAAAAATAAAATCCCCATTACAACATCTATTAATGATAGTTATACATTTAAGGGAGCTTTATCGTCTATTCTAGATGGACAAATTACTACTTTATTATGTGGAATTATTTTATTCTATTTCGGAATAGGACCAATTAGAGGATTTTCTACAACTTTAATTATTGGGATCATCATTTCTGTATTTACTTCAACTTGTTTAGGAAGGCTATTTTTAGAATGGCATTTAAAAAAAAATCCAAATATTATTTTTTATAATAAAATATTTGTTTTTATCTTTCATAAGATTATGAATATACAATGGGATTTTTTATCCAAAAGAAAATGGTTTTACATGATTTCTTCTGCTCTTTTAATTATTAGTATATATTCAATAATTTTTAAAGGATTAAATTTAGGATTAGATTTTGTTGGAGGACGTTCTTATGTAATTATTTTTGATCGTAAAATAATTCCTGAAAAAATTTCGGAAATTTTATCAAAAACATTTATAGAAAACAATAAACCTTCATTTCCACATGTCAAAACATTTGGACAAAAAAATAAACTAAAAATAGTGACTAAATACAAAATATGGGAAGAAAATAATAAAGTAGACGAAGAAATATTGAAAAAAATGTTTTTTGCTTTGAAAAATTATTTTCCTATTGATTTTAATGATTTTAAAAATATAAAAAAAAACAAATATTTAGGTCTTTTATCTTCTGAAAAAGTAGGCCCTTTAATAGCTAAAAAATTGATTTATAAATCTTTTATTTCTATTATAATTTCTTTAATAGGAATATTTTTTTACATCTTTATAAGATTCAAAAAATGGCAATTTGGATTAGGAGCTGTAGTATCTCTTATACATGATTCCATCATTGTACTTGGAATATTTTCTTTTTTTCAAAAAAAATTTCCAATTATGGAAATTGATCAAAATTTTATAGCGGCATTATTGACTATAATAGGTTACTCTATTAATGATACAGTGATAGTTTATGATAAAATTAGAAAAATTTCGGTAAAAAAAATATTTACAAAAAATGTTGTTAATAATGGAATTTCTAATTCTATTAGTAGAACTATAAATACTTCATTTCTTACTTTATTAGTAATTTCTATACTTTTATTATTTGGAGGTCTTGCTATTCGTAGTTTTATGTTTGCTTTATTTATTGGAGTAAGTATTGGAACTTATTCCTCCATATTTATAGCTCCATCTATAGTATATGATTGTTGTAAAATAAAAATATAGAAAAATGAAAAATTTTTTGTTTATTAGTATTGAAGAAAGCTTTTTTATTATTTTTGTAGCGATACTCATATTTGGTCCTAAAAAAATACCGGATATAGCTCGTGGTTTAGGAGAAGGAATACGATATTTTAAAAATGCTAAAGAAAAAATTAAAAATGAAATTATAATGCAAAATAATATCAATAAACCTATTAAAGATAAAAAAATAAAGAAAAATATACCTCCTTATTCTATAAAACGAAATAATAATTAATAATTTTTTCTATAATCTTTTATTTTAGATTTTTCTATTAAAACATCTCCTAATTTTTCTAAAATATTTTTGCTTAAAAAAGAATTTAAAAGTTCTCTTTCATAAGAAATAGAAGAAGGATTCTTATATGTATATGTACTAAAACGTTTTAATGGTCTTATAAAAAAAACACCACTGTTACCTAATATAGGATTAGAAGTTTCATATAATTTTGAAGAAAAAGCATACCCCACTATTTTTGGTTCTTTGCAATTATTTATGATAGAATTATAGAAATTTATTTTATAAAATTTATTTATTTTTTTAGAAAAATGTAAAGCTATATTTTCCAAATTTTTATGAATTAATTCATTTTTTATTATTTTATTAAAATAAATTTTTAATTTATTATTAATTAAATATGGAGTTAAATTATTTTTTATTTTTTCAATAGAAATTCCTTTTTTTTGAATTTTAGATAAAATTACTATAATATAATCTTTATTTGCAGTAGAAAAAATTTTTATATCTCCCTTTTTTCTATTTTTTTCATAAGACCAATTGATAATTTTTTTATCTAATTCCGTATTTAATCCATTAATATTCCATTGATTATTTTTTACTTCTTCTAAAAAAATTGTTTCATATCTTTTTTTTCTTGCATTGTTAATAAATGTATTTAAATTAGAATTTTTATTTTTTTCCACAAATTTAACAATATTTTTATGAAACATTTTTTCCGTTTTTTTTGATGGAAAAAGTGTTTTTATTATTATAGCAAACTGATAAACAGGTTTAATATCTTTTTTATTATCTATTTTTATAATATGATAACCAAATTTAGTTTCAGTAATCCCTATCATTCCTATTTTATTTTCTGAAGAAAAAATATCAAATTTTCCTGGAAAATTTTGTTCTCCATATTTCATCCATCCTAAACTACCTTTATTTATTTTAGCATTCATAAAATCATCAGATTTTTTTTCAACTAAATAATTGAATCTATTAGGATTTTTTTTAATAGTATTATATATTTTTTTAGCTATTTTTTCAGCTTCTTTTTTGGTTCTACTATTATAATAACGTATAGCTTCTTTATGAGAAATTAATATATGACTGGATAAAACAGAATTATGTATCATTTTTTTTCCTGTTAATTTAGCCATGATATAAATGTTATTTTCTTTCACTGGACCAAACATACTTCCAATACTATTATTGTTTTTTACAAAATTTTGAAAAATAGGAGGAAGGTTTTTTTTTAAATAAAAATTAGAATCAAAAGGTTTTTCAGATTGATTAGAAACAATTATAGAATGATGATTGGAATCTTTAAATTTATAAAATAATTTTTTCATTTTATAATCCATATTTTTCTCATCAAACAATGAAGGATGAGAACGAAAAATAACGAAACTCAAACTCCTTAAATCTTCTTTTTTATAAAGAAATTTATTTTTTTTAATATAATTACAAATATCATTATTACTTATAGAATTATATTTTTTTTCTATTTCGGAATAAGGGATAAAAATATAATCAATGATAGAAAAAAAATTTTTATTTTTATAATTTAATTCAGCTTCTATAGAAGAAGTATTAAATCCATACATTAACATTTCTACATATTTTCTTGCGATAATCCTTTTTTTAATGTTATTTTTTTCATAATCCCAAATATTTTTTTCCTCTTCTATTTGAGGCGTTATAGATGTTACATTTCTAGATAATTTTTCTAAATTTTTCAAATATAATTGGAATTTTTTTATATCCATTTTCCCCTTTTTATCTTGAAAATCTATAATTTTACTATATATAGATTGTTTTTTAATAGCATTCCAAAAATCTTTTTTTGTATTTTGTATTCCTAATTTTACTGCCTGTTGATTTAATACTTTTTCATTAACTAATAATTTCCAAGCATCATTTTTTAAATAAAAATCAGGTTCTTCTTCACGAAATCGTTTCAAAAATTGAAAACAATCAAGATATTCTTTTACAGAAATATTCTCTCCATTTACTTTTCCTATTACATTTGAATTTTTATAAAAAAATTTTAATAAAAAGTTAGGATCTAATATGAAAAAAATTAAAGAAATTCCTATAAATAAGAAAATAAACCATGTATTTTTTCTAATTTTTTCTAAAAAACTCATTTTATAAATTTTTTTGAAGAAAAACTTCTTCTATTTTATTTTTAGATACTTTTTTTATTTCAATATAAAAATTTTTATTAATGATAATTATTTCTCCATATTTTGGAATATTTCCTGTGTAAGTAACGATAAGACCTCCTAAAGTTTCGTATTTTTCAGATTTAGGAAGATCTATATTATATTTAGCATTAATAAAATCAATTTCTAAACGTGCAGAAAATAAAAATTTTTTATCATTTAATTTTTTATCCAATAAAATATTCTCATCATGTTCATCTTTTATATCTCCAATAAATTCTTCCAAAATATCTTCTATGGTTATCATTCCTGCAGTTCCTCCATATTCATCTAAAACTATAGCTATGCTTCTTTTTTTTCTAATTAAAAGATCCATTATTTCTCTAACAGGAGTCGTTACATAAACCAATTCAACGGATCTAATTATAGATTCAATATTTTTTGGTTTTTTTAATAATTCTAAATAATGAATGTATCCAATAATATTATCTATATTATCTTGATAAATTACTATTTTAGATAACCCTTTTTCTGTGAATAAGTTACGAATATTATCCATAGAAAAAAATCTTATATTAGAAGAAATAATTTCTTTTCTAGGAACCATACATTCTCGCGCTTTTTTTTCAGAAAAATCCAAAGCTTTGTGAAAAATTTCAATTTCAAATTCAACGAATCCTTTCTCTTTTACATCGTTTTCTATATTTTCTGATAAAAAATAAATTAAATCTTCTTTATCAAAAATTTTTTTTTTATTATTTTCCTTTTCTCCTAAAATTTTCAAAAAAACATTAGATATCCAAATAACTGAATTTGTAATAGGAGAAAAAATTTTGCATATAATATATGCAGGTACAATAAATAAACTCAATAATTCGTTAGAATATACACTAAATATTATTTTAGGAATAAATTCTCCCATAATTAAAATAACAGTAGCAGAAAAAACCGTTTCTAAAAAAAAAATCCATAAAGAATTATCAAAAAATTCTTTTGGTAGAATAGAAAAAAATAATTTTCCCATATAAATACCATATATAACTAAAGAGATCGTATTCCCTATCAACATTGTTGTTATGAATTTTTTAGGATCATTAATACTCTTAGAAAGAAGTTTAGAACGAAATGAATCTTTTTTCTTTTCTAATTCTATTTGAAATAAACTAGAAGAAATTAAGGCCATTTCCATTCCAGAAAAAAAAGCAGATATAAGTATAGTGATAAAAACTATACTAATATAAAAAATCATACAATTTTATTATATTGGAAAAATACCGCTAATATTTTTTAATTTAATTTTTTTTAAATCATCAGAAGCTTCTATTCCATTGATAGCATGTAAAATTGTCCCATCTGAATTATATATAGTTGTATATTTTCTATTAAATATCTTTTTTTGTTTTTTGTTCCAAAATATTTCTTCTGTTTTCAAAAAATATCCTTTAGGATTCATAATTTTTATGTTTCCTTTAATATGATAAAGTATTTTACCAATTGATTTAACCCAATTTGCCCTAAGATAAGTATATTTATTAGAGTTTCTTTCATAAAGAAATATAGAAACACCATTTGGAAATAAAGTGTAAAAAGTATATTCTTTTATAATAGGTGAATAAATAATAAATTTCAATAATCCTTTTTCTTTAAATAAAAGACTCGTTTTAATAAAAATTTTTTTAGGAATTTTTATTGTATTTTTTTTTATAAAATATTTTTTTTTTTTGCAAGAAAAAAGAAAAAAAAACAATAAAAAAAATATGATGATAAAATTTTTTGATTTATTACTTATTATTTTATTTATTGTACTTTTGTTAATTGTTTATCTTATTTAAGGTATCTTAGCTCAGTTGGTAGAGCAAAGGACTGAAAATCCTTGTGTCCCCGGTTCGATTCCGGGAGATACCATTATATCCCTAGTTCTTTTTTGACTTCTTCGGTAATATCTCCTCCTTTATTAACAATAACTCCTTTTCCAGGACTACAATCATCAACTCTTATAATATTTTTATCTTTATTTATTACTTTATTAATTGCATTTTCTATCTTTTTATATATAGGATTTAATAATTTATTTTGTTGATTTGTCAAATCATCTGCTGCAATTTTTTGATATGCATGAGCTCTTGCTTGCAAAATTTCTAATTCTTTTTTTAAAATGGGATTTTTATTTTTTTTAAATTTTTCTGCTTTTTTATGAAATTCCTTTGCTAATTTATCTAAAATATTTTCATGCATTTTACTAATTTTATCTAACTCCTTTTGAGCAATAGAAAATTCTGGCATTTTTTCTATAAGAACCATACTATTCAGACAAACTATTTTTTGATAACATTCTTTAGAAAAAGAAAAAAATGAATATCCAAATAAAAAGAAAAATAATAAAAAATAAAAAATTGTATTTTTTTTCATATGATTTTTGTGTTTATTAGATTACAAATCTTTTCCTACAATAAAATGTGTTTTCCATCTATATTTCATTTGATCAATTATATCTATAGGATATCCAAAATCTATTCCTATAATTCCTATTGGTATCCAAAAAAAACGAAATCCAAATCCAAAAGATTTATTCATTATTAGTGGATTATAATTTTTATAAGAATCACTTAAATTTCCTCCTTCTATAAAAAAAGTTGTCCAAATTTTAAATTTGGAAAAATCTTTAATCAAATAACGCATTTCTAAAACAAATTTGTTGTAAATCACCCCTCCGTAATTTGGAATATTATATTTAAAATTTTTTGTATTAGGAGAATATCCCCTTAACGGAATATGATCTATATTTTCTGATCCCAATGACCTATTTTGCACTCCACCCATATAAAACTTTTGAAAAGAAAATAATTCTTTTGAATTATTATATTGTCCTAAATATCCAAATTCTCCTCCTACTTTAAATACCATGTTTTTTATAATTTTTTTATACCAAAAAAAAATTATTTTAAACTTAAAATACTCCATCCATTTCATTTTATTTTCTTCATTTTGTTTTATAATCATAGAGTATGGAAGAGTAAATAGACTGTTCAATTGTATTTTTGAACCTCTAAATGGAAAAATAATATCTGGCTCAGTAGAAACTCTTTGCAATGAAATTAAATAACTAAGATTATTGAATTTACGTTTATTAAATAAATGAGATGAAATATCTCTTTTGTAAGAAAATTTTTCATAATCTATAGATGCTAAAATACTAGAATAAGGATCTAAAAAAGTTAAAAACTTGTTAAAGTTAATAGAAGTTGCTATTTTTTCAAATAATTGTTTTTCTTCATGTAATATTTTAGTGTTCTTATATATTTGAGAAAAAAAATAAAAATCATCCTCATTCTCATTTTTTATTTTTTTTCTTGAATAAGATCCCTTCAAAGTAAGGGATGTTGGATTTTTTTTTTCGATCCAATATATCCAAGGTTCTGTAAAAGAAAAACCATATGAGGCAAAATCTTTTCCTAATTGACTAAAAATAATTAATTTTTGTCCATCTCCTTGAGGAATAGGATTCCATGAATTCCATTTAAAAAAATTTTTAAAAGAAAAGTTCCCAAAATTTAATTTAAAATTTCCAATAATTTTTTTCATATCTTTTCCTCCAAATCCACCATATAACTGAAATTCATTAGTATTTTTCTCTACAATATGCCATACTATATCTACAAAATTATTTTTTTTATTCGGTTTTATTTCATAATACACTTTTTCAAAAAGATTCAAATCCTCCAAATGTAATAAACTATATCTTATTTTTTTAGGAGAGAAAATATCTCTTGGATAAATTTTTAATTCTCTTCTAATAATATGATCCTTAGTTATTGAATTCCCTAATATATTTACTTTATTTATATATACAGGATGATTTTCTTCTATTTGTATTTCTAAATCAATTTTATTATCTATTATTTTTTTTTCTATAGGTATTATATTAACGAATAAATAACCTAAATCTAAATAATTAGATAGAATACTGTTAGTAAAAACAGTATTAAAAATATTTTTTTGGATTCCAATTTTATTATAAATATCTCCTTTTTTGTAAGAAAAAATTTTATTTAAATAATCTTTTTTTAATTTTTTATTTCCTAAAATATTAATATTTCCTAAATAATATTTATTACCTTCAATTATTTTTATTTTTATTCCATAATTTCCAGAATTTTTTTTCCACACAGAATCCAAAAATACTTGAACGTCCATAAATCCCATAGATAAATATTTATCTATAATATTTTTTAAATCTTTTTTTATATTTTCTTCTACAAAAGAAGGATTTCCTATTATAGGAATGTAAAAACTTTTTTTAATTGTAATCATGAGATTTAACAATTCTTTATTACTAATCATTTTATTTCCTTCAAAAAATATTTCTTCTATTCCTATTTTATTTCCTTTATCAACATGTATAGATAATATATTTTTATTATCTTTTTTAGTTATTTCATTTTTTATATTAATTTCATGAAATCCTTTATTTTTATAATATTCTTGAATTTTATTTTTTATAGTTTGAATTAAATCTCCAGAAATTTTTTCTCCTTTTTTTATTTTTTTTATATTCAAAAATTGATCTTTTCTAATTCCTTTTACTTTTATTTCATCAATTTCTATCAAATCTTCTAATTCAAAAAATAAATCAATTTCATCTTTATATATATTTTTTTTATATACAGATATATCTTTAAAAAGATTGCTATTCCATAATTTTTTAATAGCTATCTGTATTCCATAAGTATCAACTAATTCTCCAGTAGAAATTCCAGATAAATTAGAAATAAAACGATTATCATATTTTGTTTTTCCCATAATATGAATATTCTTTACAATAAAATTTGATTTTTTTTGATTTTGTTTAGGTAAATCAAAATATTCATTTTTATTGAATGAGTATACCTGTTGGATTTGCATTATCATTAATAAATAAAAAATGCTCTTGAGAAAGATATTTTTTTTCATAAATACAAAAAGTTATTCTACGTTTCCAAAACGACGTTTTCTTTTTTGATAATTTATTATAGCTTTGAAAAAATCTTTTTTACGAAAATCAGGCCACAAAATATTTGTAAAATACAATTCTGCATAAGCAGATTGCCAAAGTAAAAAATTACTAATACGTTGTTCTCCACTAGTTCTGATAATTAAATCTACATCTGGTAAATCTTTAGTATATAAATTTTTTTGAAAAAAAGTAAAATCTATATCTTTTAATGAGAATAATCCTTGACAGACTTTTTTAGTAATATTTTTTGTTGCTCTTAAAATTTCTTCTCTTCCACTATAACTTAATGCTAAAATCAAAGTTCCAGATGTATTATGTTTTGTTTTTTTTATGAAAAAAAACAGTTCTTTTTGAATTATTTCAGAAAATTTTTCTATTTCTCCTATAGTGATAATTTTTACGTTTTTTTCATGAATTTCTTTTAAATGAATTTTTAAATTAGTATGAAACAAACGCATTAATCCATCTATTTCTTTTTTAGGCCTTTTCCAATTTTCAGAGGAAAATACATATAAAGTCATATAAGGAATTCCTAATTCTTTACATCCATTTATTGTATCTCTTACAGATTGTATTGCTTTTTCATGCCCAAATGTTCTTAATTTCCCTCTTTTTTCTGCCCAACGACCATTTCCATCCATTATCACAGCTACATGATGAGGTATATTATTATAATCTATTTCTTCTAGTAATTTTTTCATAAAAACATCTTTTACAAAGATATAAATTTCATATTCAATTTCTTTTATCCATTCCCCATAAAAGTTTTTCTCGTAATGTTTTATAATAAGTATTCTTTCTTTCTTGAATCATATATATATAAAAAGGAGCTTTTTGTATGTACAATTCATTATCCTTATTTAAAGAAGTCAATCTAGTATCCATAGATAAAGAATAAGATTTAACACGACTATGTATTTTTAAATGAACTTTTTTATGATCCGATATAATTAATGGACGTGAAAATAAATTATGTGGAGAGATAGGAGTAAGTACAAAATTATTGTTATCCGGACTAATAATAGGTCCACCGCAACTTAAAGAATATCCAGTAGATCCAGTTGGAGTAGAAATAATTAATCCATCTGCCCAATAAGAAGTCAAAAATTCATTATCAATGTAAGCATCTATAGTAATCATAGAAACGGTTTCTTTGCGAATAATTACGATTTCATTTAATGCAAAATTAAAAAACTGATGATGATCCATAATGGAAGTTTTCAAACTTAATAAGCTTCTAGGGATTAAAAGAAATTTTTTATTGAAAATTTGATCTATTTTTTTAATAAAAACATCTTTATTGAAAGTAGCTAAAAAACCTAAATTTCCTGTATTTACTCCAACTATAGGAATTCCAGAATCTCTTATTAATGTTATAGCGGATAAAATCGTACCATCTCCTCCAAAAGTAAACATTAAACTAAAATCTTTAGTTAATTCTTTGTAATGAGAAAATACAGGAAAATCCAGATTTTTAAATTCCTTAAAAGAAGATAAAATATGTAAAAATGATTTTTCAATATGAATTTCTATTGAATGACTAGATGCATAGCCTATGAACTGATTTAAATATGAAATATTATTTGCTACAAATTTTTGTCCATATACGGCTATTTTCATTTTGATTTTTTCACAATAAACTAAAAAAAAATTACGAATTTATATAATAAATGTACAAAAAAGATTAATTAATTTTTTTTTTTAATTAAATTTGTTTTTATGAAAAGGAAAGAAATATGAAAAAATCTTTATTTCCTGCTAAAATATTATTATTTGGAGAATATGGAGTTATAAAAAATTCTAGTGGTCTTTCCATTCCTCATAATTTTTATAAAGGAACTTTAAAATTTCATTCTAAATTTAATTTAGATATATTATCCTCTAATTATGAAATTAAAAAATATTATAATTTTTTATACATTCTAGAAAAAAAAAACAAATCTTAACAAGATTAAATTTAAAAAAATTACATAAAGATATACAAAATGGAATATCCTTTCATTCAAATATACCACAAAGATATGGTATAGGAAGTTCTGGAGCATTAGTTGCGGCTATTTATGATAAATATGCAAAAAATAAATGTCATGAAAATATAGTTTTTTTAAAAAAAATATTTAGTCAAATGGAATCTTTTTTTCATGGAAAAAGTTCCGGAATAGATCCTTTAATTTGTTATTTAAATTTACCTATACTTATTCGTTCAGAAACAGATATTTCTACTATAGTACTTCCAAAAAAAAATAAGGGGGAAGGTGCTATTTTTTTATTAAATTCGGGTATTCCTAGTAAAACGGCTTCTATGATAAAAATTTTTTTTGGAAAATTAAAATACCATAATTTTAAAAAAATTTTAAAAGAAGAATTTATAAAATATAATGAAAAATGTATTGAAGCTTTTTTAAAAGAAGATTTCAAAATTTTGTTAAAAAATGTAAAAAGACTCTCTATTTGGGTATTTCATCATTTTCGTCCCATGATACCAAAAAATTTTTGTAAAATATGGGAAGAAGGAATATTCCATAATCTTCATTATTTTAAATTGTGTGGTTCTGGAGGGGGAGGTTTTATTTTAGGATTTACTTCAAATTATGATTTATCCAAAAAAAGATTAAAAAAATATACAATGGAAGTCCTTTTTCGTTTTTAATTTTCATAAAAATGCATGATAACAATAAAATTAGATTAAACCAGTACTTATCTCATGCAGGGATTTCTTCCAGAAGAAAAGCAGATAAACTTATTCAATCTGGTGTTATAGAAGTTAATGGGATCCCTATTAATAAATTAGGAACTACTATTAATACAAATGATATTGTTACATTTAATGGATCAAAAATTAAAACTAAAAATAAAATTTATATACTACTTAATAAACCCAAAGGATTTATTACCTCAACACAGGATGAATTTAATAGGAAAACAGTAATGAATTTAATTTCAAATTATTCTGAATATAAAATTTTTCCTGTAGGTAGACTAGATTATTCTACTACGGGTGTATTATTACTTACTAACGATGGATATTTATCTGAAAAATTAACTCATCCAAAATATAAAATAAAAAAAATATATCATGTACTCTTAAATAAAAAAATTAAAAACGAAGATTTGGAAAAAATTAGAAAAGGAAAAATATATTTAAGAGAAGGAAAAGTAAAAGTTATTTTTGTAAATAAAATTGATACAAAAAATCAAGTAAAAATTGGATTATATATGGGTTGGAATAGAATTATTAAAAGAATTTTTAAAAAATTAAATTATCAAGTTATTCGATTGGATAGAGTATATTTCGGAGGATTCTCTAAAAAATATATTAAAAAAATAGGAAGCTGGTGTTTTTTTAATGAAAAAGAAGTAAAAAATATTATACAAAAAGAATTATGAAAAAAATAACCATTATTAATGGTCCAAATTTAAATCTTTTAGGAAAAAGAGAACCAGAATTATACGGAAGTGAAAACTTTTTGGACTATCTCAATAAATTAAAAAAAAAAAAACATTTTATAATGTGGAAATACTTTATTATCAAAATAATAGTGAGGGAAAAATTATAGATTTTTTACATTCTATAGAATTTAAATCGGATGGAATTATATTGAATGCAGGGGCTTATACTCATACTTCCATAGGGATTGCTGATGCTATAAAATCTATAAACACTCCAGTTATAGAAGTTCATATTTCTAATGTATATTCCAGAGAATCTTTTAGAAAAAAATCATTTATTTCTTCTGTTTGTAAAGGAACAATTTTTGGATTTGGATTAAAATCTTATGAATTAGGAATAATTAGTTTTTGTTTATAACAAATGAATTTTTTTAAATTTTATATAAAAAATTTTCATGATTAAAATCAAATTTAGAAAGCCACTTTTCTAATATTTTTATAAATTTTTTTGGATGTTCCATCATAGGAACATGTCCACATTTATCTATCCAATGTAATTCCGAATGAGGTAATAATTTATGAAATTCTTTTGCTACTTCTGGAGGCGTTACATGATCTTGTTTTCCCCATATCAAACAAATAGGTTGTTGAATAACAGATAAATCTTTAGACATATTATATTTCATTGCACTTTTAGCAATATATAAAGTTTTAATTACCTTTTTTTTATCATTTACAATATCAAATACTTCATCTACTAATTTTTTAGTTGCTATATTTGGATCATAAAATACTTCTTGTGATTTTTTTCTAATATATTCGTAGTTTTCTCTTTTAGGAAAAACAGATCCAAAAGTTTTTTCATACAATCCTGAACTTCCTGTCAAAACTACAGAATGTACTAAATCTATCCTTTTTTTTGCAATAATTAAAGCAATATGTCCTCCAAGAGAATTTCCTATTAAAGTAGCTTTTTTAATTCCTATTTCTATTAAAAATTGGATAATATATTTAGATAAACTATAAATATTTGTAAAAAGTAAAGGCATTTTATAAAGAGGTAATGAAGGAATGATTACTTTATAACCTTTATTTGGAAAAAAATCGAAAAGAGCCTTAAAATTACTTAATCCTCCCATCAATCCGTGAAGCAATATCAAAGGATGTCCTTTTCCTTTTTTAATATGGGGATACTTTTTTTTTTTATTCTTAAGATTAAGAAACATAACATATTTTCTTTACGATGTATTTTTTGAACATTGTTTTTGAACAAGAAAATAAGCCGCCTTTGCAGCCATTTCTTCTGATTTTTTTTTGGAAGTTCCTCTTCCTTCAGTTTGTATTCCACATTCTGATACTGTAAATTCAGATAAATAAATAATTATATTTTTATTTTTTTTTTCTCCTTCTCTAAAAGTTTTAAAATTTATTAAAAATTTATTTTTCTGAGACCATTCAATAATCCATACTTTATAGCTAAAAATTTCATTTTGTAATTTTGTAATATTTACATGAGTCTGTAATATTTTTTTATGTACAAAATCTTTACATCCTTGATATCCTATTTCTAAATAAATAAATCCTATTAAAGCTTCTAGTGTATTCCCCAATATATTATCAGATATAACAGGTTTATTAAAAAAAATATCTGTCAGAGTTAATTTTTTAAAAATTTCATTTAAATTTCTTCTACATACTATTTTAGATCGTATTTGAGTTAACTCACCTTCTTTTTTTTCAGGAAGTTTTTCGCATAAAAAATGCGATATTATAGAATTTAATACAGCGTCTCCCAAAAACTCTAATCTTTGAAAAGAAATAGAATAATTTTGATTTAAATTTCCTTTTTTTGCAGAAAAACTATATACAAATACTTCTTTTAAAAATTTTGTATTTTTTGGAAAAAATCCTAATATTTTTATTAATTTTTGAATCAAAATATAATTTTCATTTTTTTTTAAATTAAAAAACATTTTTTTTTTTGAATAAAATACAAACATTATGTCCTCCAAAACCAAAAGTATTACATATACTAATTTGTACTTTTTTTCTTATAGCTTTATTGGGAATAAAGTTAATTTTTGTATCTATATTTTTATCTATATGAAACAAGTTTATGGTTGGAGGAATAATTCCTTTTGTTAAAGGAAGTATAGAAGCTATAGCTTCTATTGCTCCAGCTGCACCTAATAAATGACCTGTCATAGATTTTGTAGAATTAATATATATATTATATATTTTTTCATGAAAAACTTTTTGAATAGCTTTTACTTCTGCAATATCTCCCAATTTTGTAGAAGTTCCATGAGAATTAATATGATCAACATCTTGATATTTAATTTTTGCATCTTTTATAGCCGCTTCCATAGCTAAAATAATACCTTTTCCTTCTGGATGAGGAGCCGTTATGTGATAAGCATCTCCAGACATGCCAACTCCTCCTATTTCAGCATATATATAAGCTCCTCTTTCTTTAGCATGTTTATATTCTTCAAGAACAAGACATCCTGCGCCCTCTCCCAAAACAAATCCATCTCTATCCTCATCAAAAGGACGTGAAGCTGTTTTATAATCTTTATTTCTAGTAGATAAAGCATGTAAAGCATTAAAACCACCAACTCCACTTTGTGTTATAGCAGCTTCAGATCCACCTGTTACCATAATATCAGCTTTTCCTAAACATATTAAATGATAAGCATCTACTATGGCATTAGAAGAAGATGCGCAAGAAGATACGGTAGCGTAATTTGGTCCATGAAGTCCATAATTCATAGAAATAAAACCAGCAGTAATATCTATGAGCATTTTAGGAATAAAAAATGGACTAAATCTAGGAAGTTTTCCTCCATTTACATAATCTGAAATAGATTCTTCTAAATTTAAAAGACCTCCAATTCCAGATGCCCAAATAACTCCAATTCTTTCTCTTTTTTCTTTAGAAAAATTAATTCCACTATTTTTTATAGCTTCTTCAGAAGCTACAATTCCATATTGCGCACAAGGATCTAATTTTTTTCTTTCTTTTTTACTAAAAAAAAGACTTGGATCATAATTTTTTAATTCACAAGCAAATTTAGTCTTATATTTTTTAGTATCAAAATAAGTAATAGGAGCACAACCATTTTTTCCGCTAATAAGAGAAATCCAATATTCTTCAACATTATTTCCTATAGGAGTAATAGATCCAATTCCAGTAATTACTACTTTTTTCAAATCCTCCATATCATTTCATTCATCCATAAAAAAATATTTTTTTAATTAATTAGGTTTTTCAATATTATTTTTATCTCTTAAAAGATCTTCTATAGACTGTATAGCTTCGCCTACTGTTGTTATTTTTTCTGCTTTATCATCAGAAATACTAATATTAAATTCTTTTTCAAATTCCATAATAAGTTCTACTATATCTAAGGAATCTGCTCCTAAATCATTGATAAAACTAGCAGTAGGAATAATTTCGCTTTTATCTACACTTAATTTTTCTACAATAAGAGCCTTTACTTTGGATGCTATATCATACATTGTCTCATAATTTTTATGGTACAAAATTAGTAAACTTTTATAAATCATATATAAATTTGCAATATGCAGAAATATATAAAATAGAATATATGATTCCTTTTTCTTTAAAAAATTACGGAATATTTAATTCTTCCGAAAATTGTCAGTTATCTCCTAATGAATTACAAAATATAATTATTAAAAAAAAAATGGGAGTAGAAACAAAATCAGGAGTTTTAGCAATAAAGACTGGCTCATTCACTGGAAGATCTCCCAAAGATAGATTTATAGTAAAAGATGTCATTACAAAAAAACAAGTTTGGTGGGATAAAAAATTTAATCAATCTTTTGATCCAGAAAAATTTGATCATTTGTATAAAAAAATAGTTAAGTATTTATCTGGAAAAACATTATACATTAGAGATGGATATCTTTGTTCTGATAAACGTTATCAATTCAATATTCGTTCTATCAGTGAATATCCATGGTCTGATCTATTTGTACATAATCTTTTCTTAAGATTTTCAAAAATTGAATTTGGAAAAATTTTACCAGATTGGTTATTATTTTGTGCTCCAGGTTTTAAATCTGATCCTATAAAAGATGGAACAAATCAAAAAAACTTTTCTATACTAAATTTTTCTAAAAAAATAGTTTTAATTGGAGGATCAGGATATACAGGAGAAATAAAAAAATCAATATTTTCTGTACTAAATTTTATACTTCCTATATATAAAAATGTGTTCCCAATGCATTGCGCTGCAAATATAGGAAAATATAAAAAAGATACAGCCCTTTTTTTTGGGTTATCTGGGACTGGAAAAACTACTATATCTAATGATCCCAATAGAAATTTAATAGGAGATGATGAACATGGCTGGACTTGTGATAACATTATTTTTAATTTTGAAGGAGGATGTTATGCAAAAGTATTGGGTATTTCTAGAAAAAAAGAACCTATGATTTATCACGCTATAAAAAAAGGAGCTATGTTGGAAAATGTTCTTTTCAAAAAAGAAACTCAAGAAGTAGATTTTCTAGATGATTCTATTACCCAAAATATGAGAATAAGCTATCCTATTCATTTCGTAAATAATATTGAAAAAAAATTATTATCTTCTAATATTAAGAACATTTTTTTTCTAACATATGATGCTTTTGGAGTTTTACCTCCTATAGCAAAATTGAATCGATCACAATCTTCTTATTATTTTTTGTTAGGATATACTTCTAAAGTAGCTGGAACAGAACTTAATATAAAAAAACCACAAGCTACTTTTTCTTCATGTTTTGGAGCTCCATTCATGCCTTTACATCCTGTAAAATACACCAATATGCTAATAAAAAAATTAGATAATACAGAAATAAATGTATGGATGGTCAATACAGGATTAATATCAGGAGAATATTCATCTGGATATAGGATACAATTAAATGATACTAGAAAAATAGTGCAAAGTGCTTTAAACGGTTTACTATTAAAAGTCCCTTATGAAAAAGATCCAGTTTTCAATTTTTTAATACCAAAATATTGTCCAGGGGTATCTTCTTCCATATTGAATCCAAAAAATTTATGGAAAAACAAAAAAATGTATAGAATTCAAGTGAAAATACTTGCAAAAAAATTTATCAATCATTTTGAAATGTATAGAAAATATACGGATAAAAATATTTCATCTGGAGAACCTATTTTATAAAATAGGTTCTCCCTCATTTTTTTTAAGGTATTTAGCGATATATTTTCCTAGAATATCAAATTCTACATTTACAATATCTCCTACTTTCATAAAATGAAGGTTAGTTTTTTTATAAGTATAAGGAATAATAGAAACACTAAATACATTTTTTTTACATGTTATAATAGTAAGACTAACTCCATTGATAGCAATAGATCCTTTTTCTATAACTAGATTATTAAATTTTTTTTTAAGTTTAAAAAAAAATAACCAACTTCCATTTTTATTTTCTATTTTTTTTATTTTAGCAGTTGTATCTACATGTCCTTGCACTATGTGTCCATCAAATCTTTCATGCATCATTAATCCTCTTTCTAAATTAACTTCATCTTTAATTTTTAAAAAATTTAAATTAGTACATAGTAAAGTTTCTTCAGAAGCTATGACTGAATAAGTTTTTTTATTTATATCTATAATAGTAAAACATATTCCATTATGACAAATGCTTTGGGGAATTTTTATTTTATATAAAAATGGATTATTAAAAGTAATATAAAGATTTTTTTTTTCACGATTTAGTTTATGTACTTTTGTTGTACATTCTATAATTCCAGTAAACATAATTATTTATAATTTTTTTAAAATTAAATGAATTACAGGAAAAAAAAAATTAAAGTAGGATTTACTACAGGTGATATTAACGGAATAGGAATAGAAATTTTTTTAAAAGTATGTAGTAAAAAAAGACTTTTAGATTTTTTTACCCCAATATTATTCGGATCTACTAAATTATGTTCTTATTATAAGAAAATATTAAATATGGAGATCAATCATATTAAAGAAATAAAAAAATTTAAAGAAATTGTAGATCATAAAATTAATGTTTTTAACATATGGAAAGAAGATATTAAATTTGAATCTATAAAAATAAATAATCCAGATTCAGGAAAATATCCTATTACATCTTTAAAAAAAGCTGTAAAAGCTTTAAAAGAAGAAAAAATAGATGTTCTTGTTACAGCTCCCGTAAATAAAAAATGTATGAATTTAAAAAATTTTTCATTTTTTGGACACACGGAATATTTACAAAATATTTTAGAAGGTGAATCTTTGATGATAATGATTCACAATCTTTTAAAAGTAGCTTTAGTAACTAATCATTTACCTTTAAAAAAAGTTAGTTCAGAATTAAACGTAAAAAAAATAATAAAATCAATAAAAATTTTACGTCAATCTCTTATTATTGATTTTACTATAGAAAAACCTAAAATTGCAGTTTTAGGATGTAATCCTCATTCCAGTGATAATGGATTAATAGGAGATGAAGAAAAAACAAAAATAAAACCAGCCATTGATAATTTATTTCAAAAACAAGGATGGTTAGTTTTTGGCCCTTATTCTTCAGATAGTTTTTTTGGAAATCAAAATTATCGTAATTTTGATGCAATTTTAGCTATGTATCACGATCAAGGATTAATACCCTTTAAAACATTAACTTTTAATCAAGGAGTTAACTTTACAGCAGGTCTTTCTCACATACGAACATCTCCTGATCATGGAGTAGCTTATGATATAGCTAAAAAAGGAATTGCCAATGAAAATTCTTTTGAAGAAGCTATTTTTAGCGCTATAAAAATATTTAAAAATAGAAAAGAGTATATGAAACTTATTTCTTCTAAATTATTGTAAAATAACAATAACTGAATTTTTTTTTACTTTTAAAAATCCACCTTTTATTTTAATTTTTTTTTCAAAATTTTTTAAAAATAATTTTATGATCCCATCGCCTAATACAGAAATAAAAGGAGCATGATTTTCTAAAACTTGAAAATATCCATTCAATCCAGGAGCTATAATAGAAATTATATTTCCTTTAAATAAAATGTTATTACAATTAATAATTTCTATTTGCATAAAAAATTATGTTGATAATATTTTTTTTCCAGTTTCTATCACTTGTTCAATGGTTCCTTTTAAATTAAAAGCTATTTCTGGTATATGATCCAGCTCTCCATCTATTATCATATTGAATCCTTTTATAGTATCCTCAATTTTTACGAATTCTCCTTCAATCCCTGTAAACTGTTTTGCAACATGAAACGGTTGAGATAAAAAACGTTGAACACGTCTGGCTCTATAAACTATTAATTTATCTTCTTCACTTAATTCTTCTATTCCTAAAATAACTATAATATCTTGCAACGAATTATATTTTTGCAAAATTTTTTTAACACGTTGTGCGCAATTATAATGACTTTCGTTTATTATATCTGGAGATAAAATACGTGAAGTGGAATCTAAAGGATCTACTGCAGGATAAATACCTAAAGATGCTATTTTTCTAGAAAGAACTGTCGTTGCATCTAAATGCGAAAATGTAATAGCAGGAGCAGGATCTGTTAAATCATCTGCAGGAACATAAACTGCTTGGACTGAAGTAATGGATCCTTTTTTTGTAGAAGTAATCCTTTCCTGCATGGATCCCATTTCAGAAGATAAAGTTGGTTGATATCCTACAGATGAAGGAATTCTTCCTAATAAAGCTGAAACTTCAGATCCTGCTTGAGTAAAACGAAATATATTATCTATAAAAAACAATACATCTTGTCCTTTTTTTTCTCCTAAAAATTGATCTCTATAATATTCAGCCAATGTTAATCCAGATAAAGCTACTCTAGCTCTAGCTCCAGGAGGTTCATTCATTTGTCCAAAAACAAAAACGGCTTTAGATTCCTTTACAGCTTCTTTATCTACTTTAGAAATATCCCAATGTCCTTTTTTCATAGATTTCATAAAAGAATCTCCATATTTTATAATTCCAGATTCTAACATTTCTCTTAATAAATCATTTCCTTCCCTAGACCTTTCTCCTACTCCTGCAAAAACTGATCTTCCTCCATGTCCTTTTGCTACATTATTTATTAATTCTTGTATTAATACAGTTTTTCCTACTCCTGCTCCTCCAAATAGTCCTATTTTTCCTCCTTTTGGATAAGGTTCTATCAAATCAATGACTTTAATTCCTGTATACAAAATTTCTGTATCTGTTGATAAATCTTGAAATGTTGGAGGATCACTGTGAATAGGTCTAGTTATAGACCTATCTATATCCCCTAATCCATCGATGCAATTCCCCAAAACATTAAAAACTCTTCCATTAATAGATATACCTACAGGTACACTAATTGGTTTATCTAAAGCTTCAACTTCTTGACCTCTTTGTAATCCATCTGTTGTTTCCATAGAAATACAACGAACATTTTTATCTCCAATATGTTGTTGTACTTCCAATACTATTTTATTTTTTTTGGATAATTTTACTTCCAATGCATCATAAATTTTAGGAAGATAAGACCCATTTTGAAAAGAAACATCAATTATTGGTCCTATAATTTGAGTAATGATTCCCTTTATTTTTTTTTTATGCATCATGCAATTCTTTTTTTTTGAATTTATTCAAATCCATATATATCTTTGTATAGTGTAAATGTAAAAGAAAAAAATAGAAAAAATTTTGAAAATTTATTCATTTATTGATGAATTTTCTTCTTTTTATCCATGTGCATTAACGCTTGGATTTTTTGATGGAGTTCATATAGGGCATCAAAAAATTATTCAAAATTTAATTTTTGAATCTAAAAAATATTCAACCGTTTTGCTAACTTTTCATCCTCATCCAAAGGAAATTTTGAATCCAAATAAAAAATTTTTTTATTTAAATTCTCTTCATGAAAGAATAGATCATTTGAAAAAAACAGGAATAGAACATTTAATCATTCATCCTTTTACTATTAATTTTTCAAAATTAAGTACAAAAGATTTTTTTAAAAAAATTTTGAATCCTAAATTTAGGATTCAAAAAATTATCACTGGATATGATTCTCATATTGGAAAAAATAGAGATGATTTTTATGATAAATTAAAAAAACTATCTCATGGTTATGGATTAAAAATTGGAAAAGTAAATCCTTATAAATTTAATAGAAAAATAGTTAGTTCTACTAATATCAGAGAATCTCTTTTATTAGGAAATATACAATGGGCAAATAAAGCTTTGGGATATTTTTATACTTTATCTGGTCATGTCATAAAAGGAAAAGGCATAGGAAGAATTATAAGTTTCCCAACGGCAAATTTACAAATAGATGAAAATAAATTAATTCCAAAAAAGGGAGTTTATGCAGTTAAAATTAATTTTTTAGATAAAATTTATCAGGGAATGTTAAATATTGGAGTTAATCCTACTATTAATAAAAAAAATCAAAAAATTAAGATAGAAGTACATATTTTTGATTTTATTAAAAATATTTATGGTAAAAAAATAGATATTTTCATGATTCATATTATTCGCGAGGAAAAGAGGTTTAATACACTTAAAGAATTAAAAATTCAAATTAATAAAGATAAAATAAATATACAAAAATTTTTCTCTTTTGAAAAAAAAAATTGATCAAATAATTAAATTCTTATTACATAAAATAGATTTAAATCAAAAATTCATATTTATATCAAAAAATTATGCTGTTATAGAATATATTGAAAATAAATATAAATCAAAATTTATATCAAAAACTGTATTTTTTACAATAGAAAAATTTTTAGAAGAAATTTCTAATTTGAAAATTTTAGATAAATCTTCCATACTTATTTATTTTTTTTCTCTTTTAAAAAAAGAAGATTTTTTAGATAAAAAAATTAATAATTTTTTTAATTGGGGTCCTAAAATATTAAATGATTTTCAAGATTTATACTTTAGTATGGTAGATATTGAACACTTTTTTTCTTCTATGATTTCTACAGAAAAAATTACAAAGTGGAACCCTAATATTTTTAAACAAGAAAAAAATTTTTTTTGGGAGAATATTCATAAATATTATTATATTTTGCAATCCCAACTTTTAAAAAAAGGAGGAGCTTCTACAGGTCTTATTTTTAAAGAAACTATTACTCGTTTAAGTTTTTTTTTATCTAAAAATTCAAATACAAAAATTGTATTATTTAAAGACTTTATATTCAATGAATGTGAAAAAAAATTTTTTCAAAAAATAATTCAATATAATAAAAATCAAGTATTAGTCTATGATTTATTAAATATTAATAATATAAAATCAATTGATTCTTATCAATTTAATAATTTAAAAATAATTGGAGTTTCAAAAGAAATAGAACAAGTAAAAATTGTAGAAAATATAATATTTAAACTAATTAAAAAAGGAAAAAAAATTTATAAAATCCTTCTTATTCCAGGAAATAACTCTTTGATTATTCCTTTATTATGTTCTATGAAAAAATTAGGAATTAATACATCTCTAAACATAGATTATTCTTTCAAAAATATTCCTATTTATTATACTTTTTATTCTATATTTCAATTTTTATTGAAAAAAGATAAATTCAAAAAATTCACTAAAAAAGATGTAATAAGAGTATTATCAAATGGATATATTAAAAAATTTTTTTTTAAAAAAAATTCTTTACTAAAAAAATTAAAAACAGAAAATGATTCAGATTTTATTTCAGAAAATATAATAAAAAAATATTTTTTAAAAAATGATTTATGGATTATTTTTCAAATTCCAACTCATAATATTAAAATTATTTTTTTAAGTATTATTAGTTTTATTAGAAAATTTAAAAAAAAATTACTTTCTAAAAATAAAAATAAACATTTTTTGGAATTAAAATTTATTTCTAAACTAGAGGATTACATGCAAAAAATAAAAATAATAGTTAGAAAAAAAGAAAACTTATTTTCCGGAATACATGATATATATAACATATATGAACAATTTTCTAATACAGAAAGTATACGATATATACGTAAAAATACTAGAGGATTATATATAACAGGTTTTATAGATATTTTTATTGAAAATTTTGATGCAATAATCATAACTTCTTTTAATGAAGGAGTTATTCCTCCTAAAAATAAAAATGATTCTTTTATACCCTTTGATATTCGAAAAAAATTACACATAAATTATAAAAATGATGATTTTTATTTTTATCACTTTATAAGAATTTATCAATCTTCAAAAAAAACATATTTAATATATAAAAATCATCCAGATGAAATAAATTCTGGAGAAAAAAGTCGTTTTATACATAAAATGGAAATAAATTCAAAAATAGAGAACATAAACAATATTTCTAATATTTCTAAAAATTTCAAAACAATTCCTATTGTAATAAAAAAAACAAAATCCATAATTAAGCGTTTACATGAATTAACAACTAAAGGGTTATCTCCTTCTTCTATTAATTTATATAATTATAATCCTCTTTTATTTTATTATAAAAAAATACTTAAGTTAAATGATCCAGAAGAAATTTCCTTTAAACAAAAAATAGGAAAAATGATTCACAAAATATTAAAAATTTTATATAATCCTATAAAAGGAAATTTTATAACTATTGATTGTATTCATACAATGAGAAAAATTTATAAAAATACCATAAAAAAAGTTCTTTTAGGAAAACAAAAAGTTATTGAAGGAAATAATATTTTATTTTATTCCATAATAAAAACTTATATAGAAAATTTTATTTCATGGGATGAAAAATTTGTTAAAAACGGACATAAAATTTTTCTAAAAGAAATAGAATGTAAAATTTCTACCAGATTAAATATTGAATCAATACAAGTAAACTTACATGGGATTATTGATCGTATAGATGAATGTAACGGAATTACGCGCATACTAGATTACAAAATAGGATTTTCCAAAATAAAAAAAATGAATGTTTCTTTAAAAAATATTGAAAATATTTTTAATAATCCAAATTATGCTAATATCATGCAATTACTTATTTATGTTTATTTATGGTTTGAATCCTCTATTTTTCTTGGAAAGAAAAAAAAACCTCCTATTATAGAAATTGTTTCTCCTGAAAAATATGGAAATTTTTTAGAAATACCTATAATTTTTTTTCATAAAAAAAAAATAAATATAACGTATGAAAATTACATAAAAAACTTTCTTCCATTTCTTATTAAAAAAATTTATGAAATATTAAATCCAAAAATACCAATTATAGAAAAAATTTATTGATTTTTAATATATTTTTCTATGTAATTCCCTACTTCTTCAGTAGTAGAAGAAATTTTTTTATCAATAATATCTTGGGTACATATTTGTTTTTTAATGGAATTTTTTACAGCTTTTTCTAATATATTTTTCTCTTTATCCATTCCAAAATATTCTAACATCATAGATCCTGAAAGAATACAACCTAAAGGATTTGCTATATTTTTACCTTTTGCTTGAGGATAAGATCCATGTATAGGTTCAAACATAGATTTATTATCTCCTATAGAAGCAGAAGGCAATAATCCTAAAGAACTTGTAATTACACTGGATTCATCTGAAAGAATATCACCAAACATATTATCCGTTAGTATTACATCAAATCTTTTAGGATTCATAATAATTTGCATTGCTGCATTATCTATATATAAAAAATCTAGATTAACTTCTGGATAATCTAATGCCATTTTTATAATAATTTCTCTCCATAATCTAGAGGTTTCTAATACATTAGCTTTATCTACTAATGTTACTTTCTTTTTTCGAGAAATTGCTGCTCTAAAAGCCATTTCTCCAATTCTTTCAATTTCTTTTTTAGAATAAATACAATAATCATAAGCTTCTTCTTCATTTTTTGAACGACCTTTTTTACCAAAATAAATTCCTCCTGTTAATTCACGATATATTACAAAATCAACTTCATTTAATAATTCTTTTTTTATAGGGGATTTATTTATTTCTGAATAAATAACTATAGGACGAATATTACAATATAAATTCATTTTTTTTCTAAGTTCTAACAATCCATCTTCAGGTCTTATTCCTTTAGTATTATGATCATATTTTGGATCACCTATACAACCAAATAAAACAGCATCTGATTTTAAACAAGTATCTATAGTTTCTTTTGGCATAGGAGTTCCAAATTTTTCTATAGCTATAGATCCTGCTATAGTTTTTTTAAAATAAAAATTATGACCATATTTTTTAGCGATCAAATTTAAAATTTTTATTGTTTGTTTCATCACCTCAGGCCCTATTCCATCTCCTTCTATTACAGAAATATTTTTTTTCATATTTTTTAATAAAATGTTCTTCTATTTTTTTCAAAAATTTCAATATCTTCTTTTATGGAAACTAAAAAATCTATATCATCATAACCATTTAAAAAACAATTTTTTTTATATGGATGTATGTAAAATTTTTCAAATTCTCCTGTTTTTAATATGGTAACCTTTTGATGAATTAAATCAATTTTTATTTCTGTTTTAGGATAAGTTTCAACTATGTTAAATAATTTTTTTAAAAAAAATTCGGATACTTCTACAGTAAGTAACCCATTATTCAATGCATTTTCTTTAAAAATATCAGAAAAAAAACTAGTTATTATAACTCTAAATCCATAATCAAAAATAGCCCACGTTGCATGTTCACGACTAGAACCACAACCAAAATTTTTTCCAGATAAAAGAATTTTTCCAAAAAAATTAGAATTATTTAATATAAAATTTTCATTTAATGATCCATCTTTTTTATAACGCCAATCTATAAAAAGATTTTTTACACATTCTTTACGTTTAATTTCTTTTAAAAAACGAGCAGGAATAATTTGATCTGTATCTATATTTTCTATAGCTAATGGAATAGCTTGGCTAATTAACATTGTAAATTTTTTCATGAATATATTTATTTATGTCCACAATTATACCTTCAATAGCTATAATAGCAGCTGTCAAAGGACTGGTTAATAAAGTACGTGATCCTGTCCCCTGTCTACCTTCAAAATTTCTATTAGATGTAGAAATACAATATTCTCCTGAAGGTATTTTATCTTCATTCATTCCCAAACAAGCAGAACATCCCGGTTGTCTAAATTCAAATCCGGAATCTATAAAAATTTTATCTAAACCTTCTTCTTTAGCTTGTTGAACAACTTTATTTGATCCAGGTACTATCATCACTCTTACATTATCAGCTTTTTTTTTACCTTTTACTATAGAAGCTACTAATCTTAAATCTTCTATTCTAGAATTTGTGCAACTTCCTATAAAAATGTAATTAATAATTTTTCCTATTAAATATTCTCCTGGAGAAAAACCCATATAATTTAAAGATTTACAATTATTTGTATTTGGAATAGGTTTAGATATTTTGATTGCCATTCCCGGAGTTGTCCCATAGGTTATCATAGGTTCAATGTCTTCAGCATGTAAAATATATTCTTTATCAAATACTGTATTTTTATCTGTTTTTAAAAAATTACAATATTCCTCTTTTGATTTTTTGAATAAAGAATTTTTGCATTTTTTAATATAATCAAAAGTAATTTGATCTGGAGCAATTAATCCTCCTTTTGCTCCCATTTCAATACTCATATTACAAATAGTCATTCTACCTTCCATACTCATTTTTTGAATAACAGAACCAGTGTATTCTACAAAATGACCAATTCCTGCATCTACTCCTAATTTTGAAATTATATATAAGATTACATCTTTTGGAGTAACTCCTTTCCTTAAATTTCCATTTAATTGTATTTTCATTTGTTTAGGCTTAGATAACAATAAACATTGACTAGCCATAACCATAGCTACCTGACTTGTTCCAATTCCAAAAGCAATACAACCAAAAGCTCCGTGAGTTGAAGTATGACTATCCCCACAAACTATTGTCATTCCAGGTAAGGTATAACCTAATTCAGGCCCTATTACATGAACTATTCCATTATTTGGATGACCTAATTTATACAATGATGTAATTCCAAACTTTTTACAATTACTTGTAAGCAAATTAATTTGCTTTCTAGATAAAGGATCAGAAACAGGTAAATGTTGATTTATTGTAGGAACGTTATGATCCGCCGTGGCTACAATTTTTTTTGGTCTAAAAATAGAAAAATTTCTTTTTTTTAATTCTATAAAAGCCTGAGGGCTTGTAACTTCATGTATATAATGTCTATCAATATAAATAACAAATATTCCATTTTCTAATTTTTTTACAATGTGTAATTCCCAAATTTTATCAAATAATGATTTTTGCATTTTTATACAACATTTATTCTTCTACTACTACCCGTATTTGTAGAAGTAGAATGCAATATTTTTTTATTTTTTTTATTAAAATTATATTTTTTTAATATTATTTTTAATTCTTTATCATTAATTTCTTTATTTTTATCTGCATATTTTAAAAAAATTTTATAAACCAAGTCTAAAGAATTTTTACTTAAAAAATGGCCCAATTTATTATAACGATAAGCCAAAGCTGCTCTTCCACTTCTAGCTGTTAAAATAATTGAAGACTGATCTATTCCAACATCTTCAGGATTGATACTTTCATAAGTCTCTCTTTTTTTTATAACTCCATCTTGATGTATTCCAGAAGAATGAGAAAAAGCATTCATTCCTACAATAGCTTTATTTGCTTGCACTTTCATTCCTGTGCATTTAGATACTAAATTACTTGTAGAATAAATAAGTTTCGTATCGATATTAGTAAATAAATTTAAATGGGAATTTTGTTTTATGATCATAACTATCTCTTCTAAAGAAGTATTTCCAGCTCTTTCTCCAATTCCATTAATAGTACATTCAACTTGCTGTGCTCCATTTATTATACCTGATAAAGAATTAGCTGTAGCTAATCCTAAATCATTATGACAATGAGTTGATAATGTAATTTTATGAATTCCTTTCACATTTTCTTTTAAAAAACGTATTTTTTCACCATATTCTTCTGGTAAACAATATCCTGTAGTATCAGGAATATTAATTACCGTAGCACCATATTTTATTACATTTTCACAAATTTTTGACAAAAATTTGTTTTCGGTTCGTCCTGCATCTTCTGCATAAAATTCCACATCTTCTACGAATTTTTTTGCATACTTTACTGCATTTATAGCTCTTTCTATAATTTTTTCCGGAGTAGTATTAAATTTATAACGTATATGACAATTGGAAGTTCCTATCCCAGTATGAATTCTAGGTATTTTAGCTCCTTTTAATGCTTTTGCAGCTATTTCTATATCTTTTTCTACAGCTCTAGATAATGCACAAACTACAGTTTTAAAAACTGATTTACAAATTTCTTGAACAGATTTATAATCTCCTGGACTTGAAGTAGGAAATCCTGCTTCAATCACATCTACTCCTAAAGCTTCTAATTTTTTAGCTATTTTTACTTTTTCTTTAGTATTTAATTTACATCCTGGAACCTGTTCTCCATCTCGCAAAGTCGTATCCAAAATTTGGATCTTTTTCTTTTCCATACTCTTATATTGTTTTATAATATCAAAACTATTTTTTCCAAAAAGAAAATAGAAACAAATTATTTAAATACTTACAATGTCTAATTACTGAATTAATTTTATATTTTTCTATTTATCAAATGGAATATCATTCTACGATTACAATGTCTAATTATAATAATTATAAGAAAAAATCAGATAACCTTTTTCTATTAATTCAAACTTTATCTAGATCTGAAAAAAGAAATTTTAAACTTTATGCTAGACGAATAAAACGAAATAAATGCGCTAAGTTTATGAAACTTTTTGAAATAATGAGTCAAATGAATTGTTATGAAGAAAAAAAAATATTAAAAAATACACCTATAAGTAAAATACAGTTATCCAATATAAAAGCTCATTTATATAAACAAATTTTAATTAGTCTTAAGTTGCTACATGCTGAAAAAAATCATGATATACAAATACGTGAATATTTAGATTTTTCTAAAATTTTATATAATAAAGGGTTATATATACAAAGTTTAAAATTTTTAGAAAAAGCAAAAATTATCGCTAGATATTATGAATATAATACTATTCTTTTAGAACTAGTTGAGTTTGAAAAAATGATAGAATCTCAACATATAACCAGAAGTCTTTATTCAAGATCAGGAGAATTATACGCAGAATCTAAAGAATTAATTGAAAGAATTCAATGTCACAATGCTTTATCTAATCTTTCTTTAGAACTATATGGGTTGTATTTAAAAGTGGGATATGTAAGAAATGAAAAAGATAAAATATTTATAGAAACATATTTTCGTACCAATCTTCCAAAATTTGATTTTGATAAACTTAGTTTTTACGAAAAATTATTTTTATATCAAGCTAAAGTATGGTATCATTATATTAGACAGGATTTTATTATGTGCTATAGATCATCTTATAAATGGGTACAATTATTTCAAAACCATGTAAAAGAAAAAAAAATAGCTTCCGTAAGCTATTTAAAAGGATATCATTATTTGTTAGATACCTTATTTTACTTAAATCATTATTCAAAATTTACTGATGTTTTTAAAAAATTTGAAAAAGAAGTTAAAAATGGAGAAATTTTGATCAATGGAAATACTAGAATATTAATTTTTATGTATACATATACTAATCGTATTAATAAACATTATATGGAAGGAAGTTTTTCAGAAGGAGTTAAAAAAGTAATTCCATCATTATTCATAGATTTTAAAAAAATTTATAATCATTTGGATTCTCATTATATAATGGTTCTTTATTACAAAATTGCTTGTTTATATTTTGGAAGTGGAGATAATGAAAATACTATTCGGTATTTATCAAAAATTATAGAAAATAAAAAAAAAAATTTACGACAAGACTTACAATGTTTTGCTAGACTCTTACATTTAATTGCCTGTTATGAAAGTGGATTAGATGAAAATATGGATCAAAAAATTAAATCTGCATATAGATTTTTTATTCAAATGGATGATTGGTATATTGTACAAAAAAAAATTATTCATTTTTTTAAAAATTTAGGAAATGTATATCCACATCAAATTAAAGGTCAATTTAAAAAATTAAGAGATAAATTAATTAAATATTATGATCATCCTTATGAAAAAAGAACTTTTCTATATTTGGATATTATTTCTTGGTTGAATTCTAAAATAGAAAATAAATCCGTAGAAGTAATTATAAAAGAAAAGTTTATAAAAACCAATCATTAATTTAAAACATAATATATTTTGAAAATATGAATCATAAAATATGAAAAAAAAAAATTAATAAAAGCTTTTAATAAAAAAAAATTGGAAATATTATCATATTCAATTATTGAATAAAAAAAAATAAAAATACTAAAAAATAACTTTATCATACTACATACCATATAAATACATACAAAAAATGTAGATTTTATATTTTTTATAAAAAAATATAAAAATAAAAAAAAGCTATTTATAGGCAATAAAAAAATATATATTTTTAATACGTAAAAAAAATCTTTTTCAAAAAAAAGATAAATGAAAATTATGTGGATAAAACTAAAAAAACAAGTAAATAAATTATATTTTATTATTTTTTTTATCATGATGAATAAAATAAATTGAAAAATATTACTTTATTTTTAACATGAAAAATATCATGGAAGAACTCTCATGGAGAGGTTTAATAAAAAATAAAGTTCCTGGTATAGAAAATCAATTAAAAAAACCTACGACTATGTATATAGGTTTTGATCCTACATCTGATTCTCTTCATTTAGGAAGTTTACTCCCTATTATTATGTTGATTCATTTTCAAAAAATGGGACATAAAACATTAGTATTAATTGGTGGAGCAACAGGGTTAATAGGGGATCCATCTGGAAAATGTAATAGTAGAATTTTGCTTGATAAAAAAAATTTACATAATAATGCAGAATCTATAAAAATACAAATATCCAAACTTATGAGTTTTTTTTCAGAAAAAACAGAATTATTAAATAATTTTGATTGGTTAAAAAATATTTCTTTTTTAGAATTTATTCGTAAAATAGGAAAACATTTTACTGTAAATTATATAATATCTAAAAATTCTGTAAAAAATAGAATTAATAAAAAAGACGGAATTTCCTTTATGGAATTCTCTTATACTCTTATACAAGGATATGATTTTTATTATTTAAATCAAGTAAAAAATTGTTTACTCCAAATTGGAGGATCTGATCAATGGGGAAATATAATCACAGGAATAGAATTAATTAAAAAAAAAACAGGGAAAATAGCATATGGATTCACTTTTCCTTTAATAACAAAACCTAATGGTATAAAATTTGGAAAAAGTGAAAAAGGTGAAAATATATGGCTAGATAAAAATAAAACATCTCCATATAAATTCTATCAATTTTGGATGAATATTTCCGATTTTGAAATTGAAAAATACATAAAAATATATACTTTTTTTTCTAAAAAAAAAATTGAAAAATTGATTTTTCAACACAAAAAAAATCCAAGTAAAAGATTATTGCAAAAAAAATTAGCTTATGAAATAACAAAATGGGTTCATGGAAATAAAATTTCCAAAGAAATAATAAAAATTACACATATTTTATTCCAAAAAAAAAATGGAAATTTGCAATTATTGGATGATAAAACTTTTGTTTCTATATATGATCACATTCCACATATCCTTTTTCCACATGAAAAATTTGAAAAAGGAATTTTTTTATTAGATTTTTTAAAAAAAAGTGGTTTTTTTACATCTAAAAATGAAGCAAATAGAGCTTTAAAAGCTAATTCTATTTTTTTAAATAAAATCATAACAAAAAAAAACATACTGTTAAAAAAAGAAAATATTATAGGTAAAAAGTATATTTTGTTACAATTTGGAAAAAAAGAATTTTTTATGATAAAAATTGAGTAAATTCAATATCCAAAATATTTCAATCTTTTGTAATCGTATCGCCAATTTAGACAAACTTTTACATTGAATTCTAATTTTATTTTTTTCCTGAAAAAGGATTCTATGCTCTTAATGGAAAAAAATTTCAATTTTTTCAACGTCAATCCTTTTTTCCCAATTAATATTCCTTTTTGAGAGTCTCGTTCTACATATATAGAAGAATATATATGTATTAAAGTTTTTTCTTCTTTAAAAAACTCCGTATTTATTTCTACGGAATAAGGAATCTCTTTTTTATAGAGAAAAAATATTTTTTCTCTAATTATTTCATTTACAAAAAAACGTTCAGATTTATTACTTAAAAATTCTTTAGGATAATAAGGTGGATGTTCAGATAACAAAGTTTTAATTTTATACATTAATAAATCTTGATTAATTTTTTTTAATGCAGATATTGGTAATATTTCTGAATTAGGAAATAATTTATGCCAATAATTTATTGTATCATATAAAATATGATATTTCATTTGAATTTTATCAATTTTATTAATCAATATAATAATAGGAACATCTTTAATGTTATACAACATGGGAAAATGGTATAGTTTACCTATTTCTGTTATGAATAAAATAATATCTGCATCCTCTAATGATTCTTCTACATACTGCATCATGATCTTCTGCATAGGATAAGTAGGAGAGATCACTCCTGGAGTATCAGAAAAAATAATTTGTAGATCACATTTATTAAAAATTCCCAATATTCTATGACGAGTAGTTTGTGGTTTATGTGTTATAATAGAAAGCTTTTCTCCAATAAGAGAATTCATCAATGTAGATTTACCTACATTAGGCGCTCCTATGATATTTACGAAACCAGATTTATGAAACGATAGAGACACTATTATCTAATTCTAATTTTTCTGATTGTCTAAATACAATTCCTTGTTCTTTGAAAAAATCTATTAAAATACTATGATTTTTCTGTATTTTCCCTTTAAGTATTTCTTTAGAAAGATTATTTAATATATCATGTTGAATAACTCTTTTTAAAGGTCTAGCTCCAAAATGAGGATCATATCCTTTTTCTGATAAATATTCTATAGCTTCATTAGTAGATTCTATACGAATATTTTTTTTATTAGATAATAATTCTCCTAATTTTTTCATTTGTAATTTTACAATATTTTTAATTTCTTTTCTAGAAAGAGGTTGAAATAAAATAATTTCATCAATACGATTAATAAATTCAGGTTTTACAATATTTTTTAACAAATCTATTAAAGCTTTTTTTGTAGCTTCCATTCTATTATAAGATATTTTTTGGTCTAAATTATCCTGAATAATATCCGATCCTATATTAGATGTCATAATAACAATGGTATTTGTAAAATTAACTGTTCTACCTTTATTATCTGTTAATCTACCATCATCCAAAACCTGCAATAGAATATTAAAAACATCTGAATGAGCTTTTTCTATTTCATCTAATAAAATAACACTATAAGGACGTCTACGTATAGCTTCTGTTAATTGACCACTTTCATCATATCCTATATATCCAGGAGGAGCTCCTATAAGCTTACTAACAGAATTACGTTCTTGATATTCGCTCATATCTATACGAACCATGTTATTTTCATTATCAAATAAATATTCTGCTAACGTTTTAGCAAGTTCTGTTTTTCCTACTCCTGTACTTCCCATAAAAAGAAAAGACCCTATAGGTTTTTTTTCATCTTGCAATCCAGCTTTAGAACGACGTATAGCATCTGCTATGGATTGAATAGCATCATTTTGTCCTATAATTCTTCTATGTAATTCTTTTTCCAAAAACAATAATTTTTCTTTTTCATTTTGCAACATTTTAGTAATTGGAATAGCTGTCCATTTAGATACCACTTTAGCTATATCCTCTCTAGATACTTCTTCTTGTATCATTTTTTTACCCTTATATTCTTGTTTTTTTAATTCATTTTCAAATACTTTAACTTTATTTTCTTCTTCTTTTATTTTACCATATCTTAATTCTGCTACTTTTCCATAATCTCCTAATCTTTCTGCTTGTTCTGATTCAAACTTATAACTTTCTATCTTATCTTTAGCTTTTTGTATTCCTTCAACTAAATTTTTTTCATTTTCCCATTGATCTTGTAATTGTATTTTTTCTTCATTAAATTTAGTTAATTCCTTTTTTAAAGGAATTAACTGAATTTCATCATTTTCTCTTTTTAATGCTTCTATTTGTATTTCCATATGCATTATTTTTCTATGTAAAACATCTAATTTTTCTGGTTTTGAATTAATTTCCATTCTTAGACTTGAAGCGGCTTCATCTACCAAATCAATTGCTTTATCTGGTAAAAATCGTTCATTAATATAACGTTTAGATAATTCTACAGCAGCTATTATAGCTTCATCTTTTATTCTTACTTTATGATGACTTTCATATTTTTCTTTAATTCCACGTAATATAGATATAGCATCCGTTACAGAAGGTTCATCTACATATACTTGTTGAAATCTTCTTTCTAAAGCTTTATCTATTCTAAAATATCTTTGATATTCATTTAAAGTTGTTGCGCCTATAGCTCTCAGTTCTCCTTTTGCTAATGCTGGTTTTAAAATATTTGCTGCATCCATAGAACCTTCTCCACCTCCTGCTCCTACTAAAGTATGTATTTCATCAATAAATAAAATAATTTCTCCATCTGAATAGGTAACCTCTTTTACTACAGCTTTAAGACGTTCTTCAAATTCTCCTTTGTATTTAGCACCTGCAATTAAAGAAGCCATATCTAAAGAAAAAACTTGTTTATTTTTTAAATTATCAGGAATATCCCTACTAATAATACGATGGGCTAATCCTTCAGCTATAGCTGTTTTCCCTACTCCTGGCTCTCCAATTAAAATTGGATTATTTTTCGTTCTTCTAGATAATATTTGTAATACTCTACGTATTTCTTCATCACGACCAATAACAGGGTCTAATTTCCCTTTATAAGCCCATTCATTAAGATTTTTTGCATATTTACCTAAAGCAGTATACGTTTTTGTATAAAAAATTCCATTTCCGCTTTTTTTTCTAATGGCATCAATGATTTTTTTTATTTTATTTTCCGTAATCCCATAATCTTTTAATAATTGCGAAGTTTGATCATAGCTCATAAAAATTCCGTAAAAAATATGTTCTATAGAAATAAATTCATCTTTTAATGTTTTAGCATAATCTTCCGATAAATTCAACATTTTTGTAACATGAGAACTAAAATGTTGGGTTAAAGGGGCACTTATTTTTTTTGGATAAGAAGAAATAATACGATCTAATCCTATTTTTATTGATTGATCATTAATTTCTAATTTATTTAAAATAAAAGGAATTATATTTTCTTCTATATTTAAAATTGATTTCAAAATATGTGCATTTTCAATAGATTGTTGATTATTTATCAACGCAATATGTTGTGCCTCTTGTATAATTTTTTGAAACTTAATAGTAAATCTATTATAATTCATACCTAAAAATAAAATTTTTATTTTAGTTCCCAATTTATAGTAAAAAAAAATTAAAAGTAATATAATTTTTTTACTAATTATTTTTAAAATATTTATTTTAGCTTTATGATGAAAAAAGAAGAAATTCAATCTATTTCGGAAAGAATTCATAAAATATATGATATTCTAAAAATTGATAAAATACAAATACATCTTGATAAAAAACAAGAAAAAATATCAAATCCTAATTTTTGGAAAAATTATAAAGAATCTCAAAATTTTATAAAACATATGCATGATATGAAAACATGCATCAAGGATTTTACAAAGCTCAAGAACGCTTTTGAAGAATTAGAAGTAATATATACTCTTTCTAAAGAAGAAAATTTAGAAAAGGAATTAAAAATACAATTACGTGAAACTAGAAACCTTCTTTCAAATATAGAATTCAAAAATCTATTTCCAGAAAAAGAAGATTCTTTTAATGCTATATTGCAAATTTCTTCTGGGGCAGGAGGAACTGAAAGTTGTGATTGGACTTCTATATTAATGAGAATGTATCTTATGTGGTCTGAAAAAAAAAATTTTTTTGCAAAAAAAATTCATTCTATATCTGGAGATGTTACTGGAATTAAATCTGTTACTATAGAAATAGATGGACTTTATGCTTTTGGATACTTAAAAGGAGAAAATGGAGTACACAGATTAATACGTATATCTCCATTTGACAGTAATTCAAAACGTCATACTTCTTTTTCCTCTGTTTATGTTTATCCTATGATAGATAATAATCTTGATATAAAAATTAAACCATATGATATTCAATGGGAAACATTTCGTTCTAGTGGGGCTGGAGGACAAAATGTAAATAAAGTAGAAACAGGTGTTAGACTACGTCATCATCCTACAGGAATAACAATAGAAAATACAGAATATCGTTCACAAATACAAAATAGACAAAAAGCTTTACAACTTTTAAAATCAAGATTATTTAATCTAGAAATGATGAAAAGAAATGAAAAAAAAGAAAAAATAGAATCTAAAAAAAAAAAAATAGAATGGGGATCTCAAATACGAAATTATATTATGCATCCTTATAAATTAGTAAAAGATTTAAGAACAGGTTATGAAACTTCACAAATTCAATCAGTAATGAATGGAGAAATAGATATTTTTTTAAAAAAATTTTTAATTTATAAAAAAAAAAGTATTTAAAAAATTATCTTTTTCATTAATTTTTATTCAATGAAAATTCGTTATTCTGATCTAATAGATCAAACTTTTGATTTTCCTACTGAGGAATTTTCTATTAAAAATAATCTTTTAGAATTTCATGGTATTCCACTAATGAATCTTATACAAAAATATGGAACTCCATTAAAATTTACATATTTACCAAAAATATCCCAAAATATAAAAAAAACTAGAAAATGGTTTAAAAAAGCAATTGATTCTAATCAATATAATAACAAATATACTTACTGTTATTGCACAAAAAGTTCTCATTTTTCTTTTGTATTAGAAGAAGCTTTGAAAAATAACATTAGTATTGAAACTTCATATGCATATGATATAGAAATTGTAAAAAATCTTTACAAAAAAGGGAAAACCAATAAAAATATTGAAGTAATATGCAATGGATTTAAAACTAAAAATTATATTGAAAATATATCAGAACTCATTAATAACGGTTTTACCAATACAATTCCTATTTTAGATAATTCAGATGAATTAGAAAAACTTAGTTTAGTTATAAATTTTCCCTTTAAATTAGGAATACGCATTGCTTCTGAAGAAGAACCTAAATTTGAATTTTATACTTCTAGATTAGGAATAGGATATAAAGATATCATAGTTTTTTATTTAAATAAAATAAAAAACAATCCTAAAGTAGAATTAAAAATGTTACATTTTTTCATTAATACAGGAATAAAAGATACTGCTTATTATTGGAACGAACTTTTCAAATGTTTGCATATTTATGCTATTTTAAAAAAAATAGAACCAAAATTAGATATCCTAAATATAGGAGGAGGATTTCCTATTAAAACATCTATGTCTTTTAAGTATGATTATGAATATATGGCTAACGAAATTGTTTATCAAATAAAAAAATTTTGTCAAAAAGAAAATATATCAGAACCACATATATATACTGAATTTGGAGCTTATACAGTAGGAGAAAGTGGAGGAATTTTATATAAAATACTTAGTCAAAAACGCCAAAATGATAGAGAAAAATGGAATATGATAGATAGCTCTTTTATGACGACTCTTCCTGATACTTGGGCTATAAGTAGAAGATTTATTATGATGGCAATTAATCATTGGAATGATTGTTATGAGAGAGTTTTTTTAGGAGGATTAACATGTGATAGTGATGATTATTATAATTCTGAACAACATATGAATGCAATATATCTCCCATGTTTTCAAAAAAATACTCCACTTTATATTGGATTTTTTAATACTGGAGCTTATCAAGATACAATTAGTGGTTATGGAGGAGTTCATCATTGTTTAATTCCTCAACCTATTCATATATTAATAAATCATGACAATAAAAATAATTTGGTTTATAAAATATTTCGTAATTCACAGAGTCCTGAAGAAATATTAAAAATATTAGGTTATTGAAAACTTTTGCAGAAATATCTGAAAAATATGCAACACTAGAAAAATCTAAAATAGTACTAATTCCTGTTCCATATGATAATACTCAAACATGGAAAAAAGGTTCTAAAAAAGGCCCTAAAGCTTTTTTATCTGCATCAAAACATATGGAATTATATGATATCGAAACTGATTCAGAAGTATATAAAAGAGGAATTTATCTTTCTTCCCCTATTGTAAATTCTTCAATTTCTTCTAAAAAAATGATACAAAAAGTATACAATGAAACAAAAAAATACCTTTTTAAAAAAAAATTTGTTACCCTAATAGGAGGAGATCATTCTATATCAATAGGAAGTATTCGAGCTTTTGGAGAAAAATATCCAAATTTAAGTATCCTTCATATGGATGCACATGCAGATTTACGTCCTGTATATAAAAAAAATCCGTATAGTCATGCTTGTTCCATGCATGAAGCATCAAAAAAATATCCTTTAATCCAAATAGGAATTCGTAGTATGGATCTACTAGAAAAAAAATATTTTCAAAAAGGAAACGTTTTTTATATGCAAGAAATACAAAAAAATGATTTTTGGATGCAAAAAGCTATTCATAAATTATCAAAAAATGTATTTATCAGTATAGATATAGATGTTTTTGATCCAAGCATAGCACCTTCTACAGGAACTCCAGAACCAGGTGGATTATTATGGTATTCTACTTTAAAATTTTTTAAAAAAGTTTTTAAAAAAAAGAAAATTATAGGATTTGATATTGTTGAACTATTGCCAAATAAAAAAGAATCTTCTACAGATTTTTTAGCTGTAAAACTTTTTTATAAATTATTATCATATAAATATGAACTAATTACAACATCATTCGTATGAATCAGAAAAAAATAATTATAGCTATAGATGGATATTCTTCGTCTGGGAAAAGCACTTTAGCAAAAGCTATTTCTAAAAAATTAAAATATAAATATATAGATACAGGAGCTATGTATAGAGCTATAGCTTTATTAGCTATTAGAGAAAAAATTTTTAATAGTAATTTATGGAATGTACAAAATTTTATACATATTTTGAAACACATAAATTTAAAATTTAAATGGAACAAAAAATTAAATACAACGGATATTTATTTAAATGAAGAAAATATACAATCTGAAATTAGATCTTTGAAAGTAACAAAAAAAGTAAGTTTTATAGCTCAAATACCTGAAATTCGTGAAAAATTAACTATTATGCAGAGAAATATTGGAAAATATAAAGGAATTGTTATGGATGGAAGAGATATAGGAAATTATGTTTTTCCTAAATCAGAATTGAAAATATTCATGAAAGGATCTATAGAAGTTCGTTCTTATAGAAGATATGAAGATCTTAAAAAAAAAGGAGAAAACATTTCTTATGAAGAAGTAAAAAAAAATATTATTTATAGAGATTTAATGGATACTTCTCGTAAAATATCTCCATTAAAAAAATCTGTAGATTCTATAGAAATAAATAATACGTTCATGAGCATAGAGAAACAATTAAATTTAATTTTTCAATTAATAAAAAAAAATCATCATAATATATGAAATTATTAAATGGAAAAATAGCTATAGTAACAGGAGGTTCAGGAGATATAGGAAAATCTATAGTAAAAACTTTTTCACAACATGGAGCTAATGTTATTTTTACATTTTTTTCCTCAAAAAAAGAAGCAACAAAATTAGTTTCGGAACTTTCAGATTCCGTAGAAGCATATAAAATTGATCTTTCAAATTTCAATTCTTCTGAAAATTTAATTAAAAAAGTTATAAAAAAATACGGAAATATAGATATTTTAGTAAATAATGCAGGTGTTATAAAAGATAATTTTTTACTTAAAATATCTAAAAAAGATTGGGATTATGTAATAAAAACTAATCTATATTCTGTTTTCAATTTAACAAAATATGCTATTTATCCTATGATGAAACAAAAAAAAGGAAGTATTATTAATATGAGTTCCGTTATAGGATTAACAGGTAATACTGGACAATCCAATTATGCCGCATCTAAAGCAGGAATTATTGGATTTACTAAATCAATAGCTAGAGAATTAGGAAAAAGAAATATTCGTTGTAATGCTATAGCTCCTGGCTATATTACTACAAAAATGAATTCTCATTTTTCATCTAAAATGAAAGATAATTGGATAAAAAATATTTCATTAAAAAGACCAGGAACTCCACAAGATATAGCTAATTGCACTTTATTTCTTGCATCAGATTTATCTAATTATATTACTGGTTCTGTATTAAATGTTAATGGAGGCTTAATTTAAACAATCACAATGTATTCTAATAAAAAAATTGTGCAAAGTTTAGGTGAAATTTTAAAAGCAAAATCTATATTTAATATCATCATATCTCCAGGATCTAGAAATGCTCCCATCATCATACATTTTACACTAAATAAAATTTTTAAAACTTACAGCATTGTGGATGAACGTTGTGCAGGTTTTTTTGCATTAGGTATTTCTCAACAAATAAGAAAACCTGTAGTTATTAGTTGTACTTCAGGATCTTCTGTTGTTAATTTTTATCCAGCAGTTACAGAAGCTTTCTATCAAAAAATACCACTTATTTTGATTACTGCTGACCGTCCGAAAGAAATTACAGATATTTTTGAAGGACAATCCATTCATCAAGAAAATATTTTTCAAAACCATGTAGAAACATCTGTACAACTAACAGAAGATGAATCTAAATTAGGTCTATGGTATAATGATAGATTAATTAATGAATCTATCAATAAATGCATTATTAAAAATAAACCTATACATATTAATATTCCTTTTTCAGAACCACTTTATAAAACTACAAATCATTTACAAGTAAATCCTAAAATAATAAAAACTATACCTGTAAAAAATTATATTGAAATCCCTAAATTTTATGAAAAAGAACAATATATATGGAATAGATCTAAAAAGAAAATGATTTTACTAGGATTGCATTATCCAGAAAAAAATATGGAAAAATTTTTAAGAAAATTAAGTTTAGATCCTTCTATTGTTGTTTTGACAGAAACTACATCTCATATTTTTGGAAAATTTTTTTTTTCAAGTATAGATCAACTTATTTTTAGTATGACTATTAAAAAATGGAAAAATTTTAAACCTCATATTCTATTAACTGTAGGAGTCAATATAATATCTAAAAAGATAAAGTTCTTTTTAAGAAAAATTCCTCCACTATATCATTGGCATATAGGAGATAATTATGATAATTATCCGGATACTTATTATAAATTAACCACTTATTGGCCTATAAATCCAGAATCATTTTTTAAAATTTTTTCTAATTCTGTTCAGATTCATAGATCTACTTCCGATTACAGATTTCAATGGGAAAAATTAAGAAAAAAAATAATACAAAAACATAATTTTTTTTTAAAAAAAGAAAAAAGTTTTTCAGATCTAAAAGTTCTTTTTTTTGTATTTAAAAACATTCCTAACAATTCTATATTACAATTAGGAAATAGTATGATAATAAGATATTATCAACTTTTTTATAAAAGAAAATATTCTATTCAATCTTATTGTAATAGAGGTACATCAGGAATAGATGGATGTGTTTCTACTGCTATAGGTTCTGCGGTTTGTAGCAAAAAAATTGTAACATTAATTATTGGAGATATAAGTTTTTTTTATGACAGTAATGCTTTATGGAACAATTATATTCCAAATAATTTCCGGATTATACTTATCAATAATAGAGGAGGAAATATTTTTAGATTTATTTCAAAAATAAAATTACCTAAAAAAATATTTAATTTTTTTGAAACAAAACATATTTTTTCTGCAAAAAAAATATGTGAAATGTATAATTGGAAATATAAAAAAGTGTATAATCAATATACTTTGAAAAATAGTTTATCCTTTTTTTGGAAAAAAACAGATAATCCTTATCTATTGGAGATAGATACTCATAAATGCAAAAATGCAGAAATTTTGAAAAAATATCTATCTTATTTATCCTGATTTATAAAACAAATATCCCATAAAGCTTTAATTCTAGCAAAAATTTCTCTAAGTTGTATTTTACTGTCAAAAGATAAACTTTTAGCATTAAATCCAATAACATCTAATCCTAAACAATTTCCAATAAAAATAGCTCTTTCATTATGAAATTTTTGAGATATAATCGTAAACTTTTTTTTATGAAAATTTTTATATACCCTATAAATGGAATGTAAAGTATTAATTCCATAAAAATCTTCATATATAAAATGAGAAGGAATTCCTTTTTTTATTAATTCTTTTTTCATCATTTTTGGTTCATTATAATTTTTTTTTCTATTATCTCCACTTACAATGATGTAACGTATTTTTTTATGATAAAAAAGGGAATAAGCTGCATCTATTCTATACTTAAAGTAAGCATTAATCCCTCCTCCATGTAAATATTTTGAAGTTCCCAAAACTACACCAAATGTATTATATGGAACAGAATCAATACAATCATAACTTTTTCTAACTGACCATAAACTTATTCCAAGATAACAAAAAATAATAAATAAAATTATAATAAAAAATATGCGTTTTATTTTTAACTAACAAAATCGTTTTTTCTAAAAAAAATCATCCTCTATCTCTATCACCCATTCTCCTTGTTCCAAAAAAAACTCTGCTTGTTTCAATTTAATATTTTTAGTTTCTCCTGTAATTAAATGTCGAATATTAATTTTATTATTTCTTCCTAATTTTTTTCCATCTTTTCCTTTCATAAAAAAATCCATTTTTACATTATTTTTTGGAATGCATAAAATATCACCTCTATTAATAGTAGATTTAAATAAAAAAGAAACAATTTTTTTGTTAATATCATAAACTTTTTCTTGAAATAAATGAAAAGCATTTTGTTTATAAACGATTAGAGGATCTTTTTGTTCAAAAACAGCATTTTGCACAGAAAATCTCAAACTATCCATTTCACGTAAATGTTCTTTCCATTTTTTATCCATAAAATATAATATAGTCTTTTTTTCAAACATTGATAATAAAGACTTTCCTTTAGTATTATAAAATTCTTTCAAATCAGATATAGAAACTATATTTTGATTTCCATCTGTTAAAATAACTTGTATATTATAAAATTCCTTATTTTTTACAAAAATTTTAGATAGAATAGGAACGATATCTTGATCAATCATTTTTTCCTTCTTTTTTTCATAAAAAATTATAACAAAATCATGAAGTTTGTTGATAAAAATACGTTCTTTATAAGATAAAAATTCCCTTTCTAAAAAGGGAATTTTTATATCAAAAATTTGAATAAATTCATATTCCAAATTTTTAAAATCGTTTAGATATTTATTGACACTAATCATAGTATCTAATAATAAATACACCATATTAGAAATATCTAAACTTAATTCTCTACCGCATAATGCATTTTTACGTTTTTTATAAATAAATTCTCTTTGTTTATTAATAACATCATCATAGTCCAAAAGACGTTTTCGCATACTAAAATTATTCTCTTCTATTTTTTTTTGTGCTTTTTCAATAGATTTTGTTAATAAAGGATGTTGTATAATATCTCCTTCTTTATGTCCAAATCTATCCATTAATTTAGAAAGTCTTTCTGAGTCTATAAATAAACGAATTAAATTATCTTCTAAGGATACATAAAATTGAGAACTACCTGGATCTCCTTGACGTCCAGATCTACCTCTTAGTTGGTTATCTACTCTTCTAGAATCATGTCTTTCTGTTCCTAAAACGGATAACCCTCCATTTTTTATAACTTCCTTAGAAAGTTTAATATCTGTTCCACGACCTGCCATATTAGTTGCAATTGTTACAGATCCAGGAAACCCTGCTTTCGCTATTATTTCAGCCTCTTTTTCATGCAATTTAGCATTCAAAACATTATGTGGTATTTTTCTAAATTTTAAAGCCCTACTTAAAAATTCTGAAATTTCAACAGAAGTAGTGCCAACAAGAATAGGACGTTTTTCATGTATAGATAAATGAATAATTTTTTCTATGATTGCATTATATTTTTCTCTTTTTGTTTTAAAAACAAGATCTTGTAAATCCTTTCTTTGTATAGTTTTATCTGTAGGGATAACTACTACATCTAATTTATAAATGTGCCAAAATTCTCCAGATTCTGTTTCGGCTGTTCCCGTCATCCCAGATATTTTTTTATACATTCTAAAATAATTTTGTAAAGTGATTGTAGCAAAGGTTTGACTAGAAGATTCTATTTCTACATGTTCTTTTGCTTCTATAGCTTGATGCAATCCATCAGAATAACGTCTTCCTTCCATAAGACGACCAGTTTGTTCATCTACTATTTTAACTTTACCTCCTAAAATAACATAATCTACATCTCTTTCAAACAAAGTGAAAGCTTTAAGAAGCTGATTAATAGTATGAATTCGTTGTGATTTAATAGAATAATTTTTCAAAAGTTTTTCTTTTTCTTTGATTTCTTTTTCTTTAGAAAAATTTTTTTTCTCTAACTCAAAAAGTTCCATATTTACATCTGGCAAAACAAAAAAGCCTACATCTTCTACATTTTTAGACAAAAATTCAATTCCTTTATCTGTTAGTTCAACAGTATTATTTTTTTCATCAATAACAAAATAAAGATCTTTATCTACTTTATACATTTCCCTTCCATAATCTTGTAAATATTGACCTTCAGTTTTTTGTAAAATTAAACGAATATTATCTTCACTCAAAAATTTAATTAAGGATTTTTTCTTTGGTAAGCCACGATGTGCTTGAAATAATTTGAATCCCCCTAATTTTTTTTCTCCATTTTTTATTAACTTTTTTGCTTCTTGTAAAAAGCTATTAACTTCTATATTTTGTTCATTTACAATAAATTCTACTTTTTCTTTAAATAATTTGAACTCCTCTTTGTTATCTTTTTTAGAATCCACAGTCCCAGATATTACTAAAGGAGTACGCGCTTCATCTATCAAAACAGAATCTATTTCATCTATAATAGCATAATTCAATTCTCTTTGAACTAATTCTTCTTTAGAACAGGCCATATTATCTCGTAAATAATCAAAACCAAATTCATTATTGGTTCCATAAGTTACATCTGCTTGATAAGCTTTTTTACGCATTTTTACATCAGTAGATGAATAATTGTCAATGCAATCAACTTCTAATCCATGAAATTCCATTAAAGGAGCCATCCAATTCATATCTCTTCTAGATAAATAATTGTTTACTGTAACAATATGTACTCCTCTACCAGATAAAGCATTCAAATAAGCAGATAAAGTTGCTACAAAAGTTTTTCCTTCTCCTGTAGCCATTTCAGCTATCTTACCCTGATGTAAAACAATTCCTCCCATGAGCTGAACATCATAATGTACCATATCCCAAATTATAAATTTTCCATATGCATCCCATTTATTTTTCCAAATAGCTTTATCTTTATATAAAATAATATAAGATTTTGTTTTTGATAATTCTTGATCAAAAAAAGTAGATTTTACTACAAGTTCTTTTTTTTCTTTGAAACGCTTTGCCGTTTCTTTAATTAAAGAAAAAGCTTTAGGCAAAAGATTAATTAATACTTTTTGTTCTATTTTATAACATTCTTCTTGAAGATTTTCTATACTTGAGTATATTTTTTCCAATACACTAACAGAACAAAATTTATTTTGTATTTCTTCCAATAATTTTTTTTCTTCCTCGTTAAATTTTTTCGTTGATTTTTGTATAATTTTTTTGAAAATTTTAGTTTGATTTCTTAATTCATCATCGGATAATAAAGATATTTTTTTTTCTTCTTTTTTGATTTGAATTAAAAATTTTCTAACCTCTTTAAGATCTCTATCATTTTTATTGATAAATAATTTATTTAATATCTTTCTAATAAAATTCATTCAAATAAAAAATAATTTAAAGTTCATATTCATCTCTATTCCAATAAAAATCTTCGTCATCACGTGGATAATCTGCCCATATATCTTCTATAGATTCAAAAATCTCTCCTTCTCCATTTTCTAATTGTTGAAGATTTTCAACTACTTCTAGAGGGGCTCCAGTACGAATAGCAAAATCGATCAATTCTTCTTTTGTTGCAGGCCAAGGCGCATCTTCTAAATGAGAAGCTAATTCTAAAGTCCAATACATATATGTATGATATTTTCTATATTTGATATATATTAAAAGATGATATTTTTATATATTTGATTTTCAAAAATTAATGAACTTTTTCATAAAATTACAAGATAAAATTAGTGAATTTAAATTACAAATAAATTACATGAAAAAGTTTCCAAGAATTGTATTCATAGGTTCTACTTATTTTTCTCTTCATTCTTTAAAAGAATTATATATGAAACAATATAATATAGTAGGAATCATTACTAGCCCTGATAATATAAAAAAAAATTTTTTTTCTCCTATAAAAATATATGCATTGGAAAATAATATTCCTTTTTTACAACCAAAAAATCTTCTAGAAGATTCTTTTTTGAGAAATCTGAAAAGATGGAATGCCGATATACAAATTGTTGTTTCTTTTAGAATTTTACCTAAAAAAGTATGGAACTTACCAAAAATGGGATCTTTTAATTTACATGCATCGATACTACCACAATATAGAGGGGCTGCCCCTATTAATTGGGCTATTATTAATGGAGAAAATAAAACAGGATTGACTACTTTTTTTATAGAAAAAAAAATAGATTCAGGAAAAATTATTTTGCAAAAAGAAATAAAAATAGGAAAAGAGGAAACTGCTGGGGAACTAGAAAGTAAACTAAAAAATATTAGTGGATTTATGGTCATAAAAACTTTAGAAAATATTATCAATAATAAAATAAAACCTATAAATAAAAAAAATATTCATTCTTCTTTATTAAAATATGCCCCAAAAATATACACTAAAGATTGTAGAATTCAATGGGTAAATACTTCTATAGAATCTATTTATAATAAAATAAGAGGTTTAAGTCCTAATCCGACGGCATGGACATTATTATTTTTTAATAAAAAAAAATTTGTTAGATTCAAAATTTTTTTTGTTAAAAAAATACAAAAAATACATAATTTTCCAGTTGGTTCTATATTGACATCATCACATGATATGAAAATATATGTTAATGGGGGTTTAATATCCATTATAGAAGGACAAATAGAGGGAAAAAAAAGAATGAATATAAAAAATTTAATTCATGGGATTCAAATAAGAAAAAATCTTTTTGTTCGTTAAAAAAAAATATTTTTTCTTATAATAGAGTTATTTATCCTTTATAAATATTTTATATTTGTTATCGTTAATTATAAGATTTTTTTATAGTTAATTAAAATTAAATTAATTATATAAATTCATGAACAAAACAGAATTGGTTAATTCAATAGCTGAAAAAACTGGAATAACAAAAATAAAAGCTAAAAATGTTACAGATGCATTTATTGAAACAGTAATTGAATCTTTAAAAAAAGGAGATAAGGTTACCCTAGTAGGATTCGGAACCTTTTCTGTTGTAGAAAGACATCCTAGAAACGGAGTAAATCCTAGAACAGGAAAAAAAATATATATTCCAGGAAAAAAAGTTGCTAAATTTAAAATAGGAGCGGAATTAACAAAATTGTAAATTTTATAAAGAGATAAAGTTAAAATAAACTTTATCTCTTTTTTATGGAGATAATCTATATAAAATCCACTTTTTTTCTTTATTCAAACTATAAACTAGTCGATCATGAAGTCTATGGGGTTGTCCTTGCCAAAATTCCATTTTATAAGGTTTAATAATATATCCTCCCCAATAAAAAGGACGTTTTATCGTAGTTTTTTTATCAAAAAAATTATTCCATTTTTTGTATTGTTCTAGTAAATATTTTTTAGATAAAATAGTACAGCTTTGTTTAGAAGCCCAACATCCAATCTGATGTTCTTTAGGTCTATTATGGAAATATTCATCTGATTTTTTTCTTTTTATTTTCGATGTTATTCCTTTAATAATAATTTGTCTTTCTGTTTTTTTCCAAAAAAAAGAAATACACACATTTGGAATGTTTTGAATAGCTTTAGCTTTCAAACTATAATAGTTTGTGTAAAAAATAAATCCTTTTTTGGAATATTCTTTTAACAAAACTACTCTAATTTCTGGACCTCCATCTTTACCTATAGTGGAAATAGACATTGCGTTAATTTCTTCATTATTTTTGTTTTTTTCATTAAGAAATTTTTCTTGTTCAAACCAATCATGAAATAATTGAAAAGGTTCTTTTGGAACTTCAGATTCTAATAATTCTTTATTAGAATAATTTTTTCTATAATCACTTAAATCAAAAGTAATCATCTTTTATTTTTTTAATATAAAATTACTATTTACTAAAAATATGCCTAACTTTATTTTTTTTTAAACATTATTGGCGTGATAGCTCAGTTGGTTAGAGCGTTGGATTCATAACCCAGAGGTCGGGGGTTCAAATCCCCCTCACGCTATTTAAAAATACAAAAATAGATATATGTATTTTTTTGTTTCTAGCTATCCACTATTACAAAAATTAGATGCACTATATAAAATAATGAATAGCTCAAATTCTTATTTTACTTTTTTCATTATAGAAGATCAATTAAAAATAATGGTAGCATATGATTCAGAAAATATAATCAATACATATATAAAAATATATGTTAAAAAATACACAAAAGAAAAAGTAACTATATCTACTAAATTTATGATAGATATTTTGACTACATTTCAAAATGAAACACTTTTTATAAAAAAAAAAAATAATGTACTTAATATTTATTCTAAACAAGGAACTTATGAAGTTCCAATTTTATTTCATAAAAATTTAATAAATATTTTTTCTAAACATATTTCCATATGGAATTCATACTCTATAAAATTTACTTTATTTTCAAATATCCTTTTAAAAATACTGAATAGAACTTTATTTGCTGTTGGAGATAAACAATTTAAACCAATATTAAATGGAGTTTTTTTTAAATTTTCTCCTTATGAAGCAAATTTTGTAGCTACAGATAGTTTTCGTCTTGTAAAATATACTATAAAGTCCCTTAAATTAACCCAATATATCGAATTTACCATTTCAAAAAAATCTCTTAATATAATTAAGAGAATTTTAAAAAATGAAAAAAAAAGTAATATTATTATTGAATATAAAAAAATAAATATAATTTTTCATTTTAAAAATCATATTTTTTCATGTCCATTAATTAATGGAAAATATCCTGATTATAATTCTATGATCCCAAATAATAATAATTTGGATTTTTCTTTTATAATTAATAGACTTTTATTATTAAATTATATTAGAAGAATATCTCTTTTTTCAAAGAAAAAAAGAAATTTTATTCATTTTCATTATTATAAAAATAAATTAAAAATTTATGAACAAAATCCTATTCATCATAATCACAATTATAATTTGAAAATTAAGTATAAACCTATTTATGATGATAAAAAAAAAATAGAAAATATTAAAATGGGATTTAATTCTCAATTTTTAATTGAAATTTTATCATCTATAAATGATAATTTAATTTATTTTGAACTATATCATTCAAATAAAATAGGGATTTTAAGACCTTTTTATAAAGGAAATAATAAAAAAAAAGAATCAATTTTGATATTGATTATGTCTACAATAACAATATGAAAGTATCATACAATTGGATAAAAAAATATATTTCTATTGAAATAAATGTGGAGAAACTATCCAATATATTAACGGATATAGGATTACCAGTAAAAAACATAAAAAAGATATTCACTGATATAGAAGAAGATTATGTTCTAGATGTAGAAATAACACCTAATCGGACAGATGCTATGAGTCATTATGGAATTGCACGTGATTTGTACGTTTTTTTAAAATTTAGAGGATATAAAGTAGATTTACACAAACCAATAATAATTAATACTAAAAAACATCATCATAAAGAATATGATGTTCAAATTTGTATAAAGGAAAATAAAAAGTGTATAAGATATTCTGGAATATCCATTTCTAAAATAAAAATTGAGCCTTCTCCATATTGGTTAATTTCTATATTGAAATCTATAGGAATAAAAACAATAAATAATGTTATAGATATCATTCATTTTGTGATGCATGAATTAGGTCAACCTATCCATGTTTTTGATATGGATCAAATAGAAGAACATAAAATTATAATAAAAAATGCGGAAAAAAATACAAAATTAAAATATGCAGATAACAGAATAATAAAACTGGATAAAGAAGATTTAATAATTTATGATACAATAAAACCATTATCTATAGCTGGAATTATAAATAGTATTAAATCCAATATTCATGTAAATACTAAAAATATTTTTTTAGGAAGTGCTTGTTTAAATCCTGTTATTATACGATTAATTGGAAAAAAACATTTCATAAAAACAGAAGAACAATGTCTTTTGGAAAGAGGAATAGACCCTAACCTAACTATATTCGCTTTGCAAAGAACAGTTTTTCTTATAAAAAGTATAATGAAAAAAAAAATATATTCCAATATTATTGATGTTTATCCTAATCCTATATCTCCTTCCATAATTAAGCTTCGTTATAGTAAAATTATAAATGTTCTAGGAAAAAAAATTTCTAAAATAAAAATTAAAAAAATTTTATCATTACTAGAAATTGTGATCCATTCAGAAAACGAAAAATATTTATTTGTTGTTGTTCCTCTTTATAGAATAGATGTTAAAAGAGAAATAGATCTTATAGAAGAAATATTGCGTATTTATGGGATTAATAAAATTAAAATATCTGATCAATTAAAAATATCTCCATTCCCTAATTTTTTTTATAAAACAGAATATGAAATACAAAAAAAACTTTTCGAGCAATTAGTTTCTTATGGATTTCAAGAAATTATTTCTTATACAATGAGAAATGAAGATAAAAATTCATCTTTACTAAATTCTTTTTTTAAAAGAAAAGTAATTAGGATTTTTAATCCTGTTAACAACAATTATAAATTTATGCGTTCTAGCTTATTATTTGGTATTTTAGATTGTATAGAATATAATCACAATAGAATGAACTATAATATAAAATTTTTTGAAAAAGGAAAAATATATTATAAAGAAAATAATAAATTTTTAGAAAAAACATTTATTGGAATTGCCTTATTATCAGAAATAGATAAAAAATGTATTTCCCCTATAGATTCTCCTTTTTTTTATTTAAAAGGAATTGTAGAACAAATTTTTCAAAAAAGCGGAATTTTAGATTATACTCAAATATTTTATAAACATCCTTTATTGGAAAATAGTATTTCTATATTATATAACAATAAAAATCTAGTTTATTTAGGAAAATTTCAAAATAATATTTTTAAAAAAAAGGAAATATTTTATGCGGAAATAGATTGGGAATATTTAATTTCTATTATTCAAGAAAAAAAAATAATTTATGTTCCATTTTCTAAATATCCTACTTCAAGAAGAGATTTATCTTTATTAGTTGATAAAACTATTTCTTTTGAAAAAATAAATCAATTTATAAAAAAAAAAGAAAATAATATAATAAAAAAAATTAAAGTATATGATTACTATGAAAGTAAAAATTTTCCAAAATCAAAAAAATCTTATACTATTAGTTTCTTTTTTGAAAGTAAAGAAGGAACATTGACTGATAAAATTATTAACAATTCAATGAAAAAAATAGAATTTTTTTTAAAAAAAAAATTAAAAGCTGAAATAAGAAATTATATTAAATAAGATAATTTTTTTAAAATTTTTTCCAATCCGGTTTCTTTTTCTATTATTTTGGATATTTCTTTGATATGAATTCTTTTTTGTAGCATGCTATCTCTGTCTCTAATTGTTACTGTATCTGTATCTATAGTTTTATAATCTACAGTAAAACATAATGGGGTTCCTATAGCATCTTGTCTTCGATATAATCTACCAATAGATTCTTTTTGATCGTAAAATAATTTATGATTAATTTTCACATTATTGAATATTTTTTTTGCAATTTCTGGCAATCCGTCTTTCTTAACTAATGGAAATATAGCCCCTTTGATAGGGGATAAATAATAAGGAAGTTTTAGGACTATACGAATATTTCCATTTTTTAATTTTTCCTTTTTAAGAGAAGAATAAAATATAGCTAAAAAAAGACGATCTAAACCTAAAGATGTTTCTATTACATAAGGAATATAGTTTTTTTTAAAATCAAAAATTCTTAATTTTTTTTTTGAAAAAAACTCATGATTTTTCAAATCAAAATCTCTACGAGAATGTATCCCTTCTATTTCTTGAAATCCAAAAGGAAAATGGTATTCTATATCTGAACCTGCACTAGCATAATGCGCTAGATGATCATGGTCATGTTCACATAATTTATAATTTTTTTTATCTTCTAAATTAAATATTAAATGCCATTTGAATCGTATATTTTTCCAATATTCATACCATTTTATCTCTTCTTTAGGTAAAATGAAAAATTGCATTTCCATTTGCTCAAATTCTCGCATTCTAAATATAAATTTTCTTGCAATAATTTCATTTCTAAAAGATTTTCCTATTTGAGCTATTCCAAATGGAATTTTCATCCTATTAGATTGTTTAACATTTTGAAAATTAGAAAATATACCTTGTGCTGTTTCAGGACGAAGATATAAATTTCTTTTATTTTTAATTTGAAACATCATATTAAAATGACGTATTTCTGTCCAATTTTTTGTTTTGTAAATAGGATCACAAATCTCTAATTCATCAATTAAAATTTTAATATCAAATAGATCCTTTTTTTTTAAAGATTGATATAAACGAGATAATATCTCTTCTTTTTTTTTAGGATTTTTAAAAAAATTTTTTTCTATATGTTCTTTAATTAAAACATCAGGACGATATCTTTTTTTAGAGTCTTTATTATCAATTAATAATTCGTTAAATTCATCAACATGTCCAGATGCTTTCCAAACATCAGAATGCATAAGTATAGATGAGTCTATCCCTACTATATTTTCATGTAGTTGAGTCATTGATTTCCACCAAAATTCTTTAATATTATTTTTTAATTCTACTCCATATGGGCCATAGTCATAAACCGCATTTAATCCTCCATAAATTTCACTAGAAGGAAAAATAAAACCATAAATTTTAGCATGAGAAACTAAAAAATCAAAAAATAAACCAGTTTTTTTCATTAATTTAATAATTACATAAGGATAAATACCTTTCTAAATCTAATGCTGCCATACATCCAGTTCCAGCAGAGGTAATAGCTTGTCTATAATTAGGATCTTGTACATCCCCCGAAGCAAATACTCCTGGTTTATTAGTAATAGTACTTCCTTTTTTTACAATAATATATCCTCTTTCATCTAAATCCAATTCTTTTTTAAAAATTTCTGTATTAGGAATATGACCTATTGCAATGAACAACCCACTAATCAAAAGTGTACTACTTGTTTTATTTTTATGGTTAAATATTTTTATACCTTCCAAAAAATTATCTCCAATAATTTCTGTAATTTTAGAAGAAAATAAAATACTTATATTATTTTTTTTTGAAATATGATATTGTAAAATTTTGGATGCTTTTAAATAATCTTTTCTAACTATTAAATATACTTTTTTACAAATTTTTGCTAAATAGTTTACCTCTTCTAAAGCGCTATCTCCACCTCCTATTACTGCAACATCTTTTTCTTTATGAAAGAACCCATCACAAGTAGCACAAAAAGAGACTCCTAATCCCATAAATTTTTTTTCTTTCTCTATTTCTAGAAATTTAGGACGAGACCCTGTAGCTATAATAATTCCTATGCTTTCTACATATTCTTCTTTTTTTTCCAAAAAAATACGATGGATTCCTCCTTTTTTATTGGATAAAGAAACGTTAATTACGGATTTATTTATGATTTTAGTATTAAAACGTTCTGCTTGTATTTTACAATTTTCCATAAAATTTTTTCCACTAATTCCTGAAGGGAATCCAAGATAATTATCAATACGAGTAGTAGTGGTCAATTGTCCACCTGGTTGAAATCCTAAAAAAATAATAGGATTTAAATCAGCTCTTGCTGCATATATAGCGGAAGAATACCCTGCAGGTCCAGATCCAATAATGACACATTTCTGTATTTGTTTTTTAAACAACATAAAAATATTTTTTCTTATAAATTATTTTTTATAATTTTTAACTCATTTTAATTATTTTATTCTTGTATATTTTTAACCTTTTTATAAAAAAATATTTACATTGTAATCAAATAAAAAATAGAACTTATATATTTTGTACAATTAGAAAAAAATTCTATTTATTTAATCATGAGGAAGTAACTCGTCAGTATATTATTTTTTTATTAAAAAAAATAAAAAATTACAAAAATTCTAACATATGGGTAGAATACCCTTTTCAAATAAATAAATTAAATAAAAGATTGGATATCCTAGTTCAATTTAATCATATACCACATATACTTATTGAATGCAAATCTCCTAAAATTCCTATTACACAAAAAACTTTTGATCAAATTTCCATATATAATAGTGTTATAAAAGCTCCATTTTTAATGGTAAGCAATGGAATTAAAAATTTTATTTTTAAAGTAGATAAGCATAAAAAAAAGTTTTTTTTTATAAAAAAAATTCCTTAATTAAATAGAGTCCATGTATTCAATAATATCTACTAATTTAGTAGAATATCCTACTTCATTATCATACCATGATACTATTTTTATAAAATTTGAATTTAACATGATACTAGAATTTGCATCAAAAATTGAAATTCTTTTATCTCCTATAAAATCTGATGAAACAACAGATTCTTCTGTATATCCTAAAATACCTTTTAATGTTGTTTCAGATGCATTTTTCATACATAATTTAATTTTATTATAATCCGTGCTATTTATCAAGCAAACAGTAAAATCCAATACAGATACATTTGGAATAGGAACTCTAAAAGCCATCCCTGTTAATTTTCCATTTAAATTTGGTATAATTTTTCCTACTGCATTAGCCGCACCCGTAGATGCAGGAATAATATTATTTAATGAAGATCGACCACCTCTCCAATCTCTAGAAGAAATAGAATCAACCACTTTTTGAGTAGCAGTAGAAGCATGTATAGTAGTCATCAATCCCTTTAATATACCAAAATTATCATTTAGTACTTTCACTATTGGAGACAAACAATTTGTAGTACAAGAAGCATTCGATACAATATTTTGATTTTTATTCATTTTTTGATGATTTACTCCCATGACAAACATAGGAATATCATCTTTAGGAGGTGCAGATAAAATAACTTTTTTAGCTCCTGATTTTAAATGAGCAGTCGCTAAATTTTTTGTTAAAAAAAGTCCAGTAGATTCTACAACATATTTTACATTTAGATCTTTCCATTTTAATCTATTAGGATCTTTTTCATTAGTGACTTTAATACGTTTTTCATTTAATACTAAATAATTTTCATCTTCAATACTAATATTCCCTTTAAAACTACCATGAACTGAATCGTATTTTAATATATAAGCTAAATATTCTATAGATACTAAATCATTAATAGCCACTACTTCAATAGTATCTCTATTCAAAGCAGATAATAAAACCAGTTTTCCTATTCTACCAACACCATTTATTCCTATTTTAATAGACATATTAAATAATTTTTTATTTATTTATTTTGCAAAATTAACTTTTAACTTTTAAAAACGTTATAAAAGCAGATGACGGAATTTCAACTTTTCCTATTTGACGCATTTTTTTCTTTCCTTTTTTTTGTTTTTCTAAAAGTTTTTTTTTTCTAGAAATATCTCCTCCATAACATTTATCAATTACATTTTTTCTAAAAGCTTTAATAGTTTCTCTTGCTATAATTTTTCCAGATACAGAAACTTGAATAGGAATGCAAAATTGATGTTTTGGAATTAAAATAGCTAATTTTTGACATATTTTTTTTGCCAATAAAAAAACTTTATTTTTATGAACTAAAAGAGATAAAGGTTCTATTTTTTCATGATTAATCAATACAGTAATTTTTTTTAAATCTGAATTTTTATAACCAATAAAATTATAATCAAAAGAAGCATATCCTCTGGAAATTGTTTTTAATTTATCATAAAAATCAAATACAATTTCAGATAAAGGCATTTCAAATGTAACTTTAATTCTACCAGAATTCAAATAATTTTGATTTTTAATCATGATTCCACGTTTATCAATACATAAAGATATAACACTTCCTATGTAAATATCTTTAGTAATAATAGAAACTAAAACATAAGGTTCTTCTATTTTTTTAAATTTTTTCATTTCTGGAAAATCTGAAGGATTATTAATCAAAATAACTTGATCATTTTTCATATAAACTTTATAAGAAACACTAGGAATAGTAATAATAACAGAGACTCCATATTCTCGTTCTAAACGATCTTTCACTACTTCCATATGAAGCAATCCTAAAAAACCACAATGAAACCCAAATCCTAAAGCAGGAGAAGATTCACTACTAAAAGAAAGTGCCGCATCATTCAACTGCAATTTTTCTATAGAAGAGCGTAATTCTTCATATTTATCAGAATCAATTGGATAAATACTTGCAAAAACCATAGGTTTAACCTCTTCAAATCTTTCTATAGCTTTAATAGACGGATTTTCCGCATCCGTAATTGTATCTCCAACTTTTACTTCATAAGTATTTTTTATTCCAGAGACAACATATCCTACATCACCAGTATAAATTTTATTTTTAGAAATACGTTTTAATTTTAGTGTTCCTATTTCATGAGCATAATAAACTTTTTTTGTAGACATAAACCTAAGTTTTTGTCCTTTTCGTATACAACCATTTTTTACTCTAAAAAAAGCTTCAATTCCTGTAAATGGGTTATATAAAGAATCAAAAATAATAGCTTGTAATGGTTCTTTTGGATCTCCTTTTGGAGAAGGAATCCGTGTTACAATTTGATCTAAAATATTATAAATTCCTAGTCCATTTTTAGCACTTACAGGAATAATATCTTCCATTTTACATTTTACTAATTCCATTATCTCTCTCTTCACTTCTTCAAAAATGGAATCAGATAAATCAATTTTATTTAAAATTGGAATAATAACAAGATTTTTTTTTAATGCTAAAGAAAGATTAGATATCGTTTGTGCTTGCACACTTTTAGTACAATCTACAACAAGTAAAGCTCCTTCACAAGCTGCAATAGAACGAGATACTTCATAAGAAAAGTCTACATGTCCAGGGGTATCTATTAGATTAAGAATGTATATTTTATCTTTATATTTATATTCCATTTGAACAGCGTGACTTTTTATAGTTATTCCACGTTCTCTCTCCAAATCCATATCATCTAATAACTGATTTCGTTTTTTTTCCGAAACAGTTTTTGTAAATTCTAATAAACGATCTGCTAATGTACTTTTTCCGTGATCTATATGTGCAATGATACAGAAATTACGAATATAACGAATCATGATACATGATAATTTTATTAATTAAATAATAACCTTGAAGGGAGTCGAACCCATACCATAGGACTCGGAATCCTATATTCTATCCTAATTTAAACTACAAGGTTTAATTAAATGAAATGATAGGATTAATTTTTATTATTGAATAAATTCATAGTTTTTTGTAATCCATTTGTTACAAAAGAAAATACTATTTTTATTCCTGTATGTAATTGAGAAAATAAATAATCTATTTCCTCATTTTTCCAATTTCCTAATACATAATTTACTCTATTTTTAAAACGATTTTCAATACCAAAACGAAGACGTGCATAATGAGATGTTCCTATTTCTTTTTCTATGCTTTTTAATCCATTATGTCCTCCACTTCCCCCTTTTTCTTTTAAACGAAAAACTCCAAAATTAAGATAAATATCATCGGATATTACAAGAATATTTTTTAACAAAATTTTTTTTTTTTCATCCAATATTGAACAGATTTACCACTATGGTTAACATAAGTAGAAGGTTTTAAAAAAAAAATTAATTTATTATCATAATTTAGTTCTGAAATAAATCCTAATTTTTTTTTTGAAAAAGAAAAAAAATATTTTTTAGAAATTTTATCTAAAATTAAAAATCCAAGATTATGTCTTGTTTTTTCGTATAAATAACCTGGATTTCCCAATCCAATTATTAAAAATTTTTCCATTTTTTTTAAAAAATTCATTATATCAACGAATAACATCATAAACTGTACTTCCAATCTCTGCTGGAGATTGCACTATATGTATTCCACTTTTTTCCATTATGTTCATTTTTTCTTGCGCAGTTTCTATTTTTTTTTCTATAATAGCTCCAGCATGTCCCATAGTTCTTCCTTTAGGAGCTGTTTTTCCTGCTATGAAACTTATGACTGGTTTTTTATTTTTTAATTTTTTTATCCATTCAGTCGCTTCAATCTCCAATATTCCTCCTATTTCTCCAATCATTACAATCCCTTCCGTTTCTAAATCCTCTAAAAATAATTCAATAACGTCCCTTACGTTCATCCCAATAATAGAATCTCCTCCTATTCCAACCGCTGTCGAAATACCATAACCAGATTTTACAATTTGATCTGCAGCTTCATAAGTAAGGGTTCCGGATCTAGAAATTATTCCTATTTTTCCTTTTTTTCTAAAAACTGAATTAGGCATAATTCCTACTTTTGATTCTTCTGGAGAAATAATTCCAGGACAATTAGGACCTATTAATCTAGATTTTTTTCCTTTTAAAAAATGTTTAATTCGAATCATATCGGAAACAGGAATTCCTTCGGTTATACATACAATGATTTCAATATTCATTGAAATAGATTCTAAAATGGCATCTGAAGCAAAAGAAGAAGGAACAAAAATTACACTTACATTTCCTCCTGTATTCTTAACTGCTTCTTCTACAGTATTAAAAATAGGAACACCTAAATAAATTTTTCCTCCCTTTCCTGGAGTGATTCCTCCCACTATATTAGTTCCAAAATTTATCATTTGTTCTGTATGAAATAATCCTTCTTTTCCCGTTAATCCTTGTACAATAACTTTAATATTTTTATCTATTAAAATACTCATAATCTTTTTTAATTTTGTTTAAAATTTTTTATACTATAGAATTCTTTCTATATAAGATTTATGTTCTGTATTTATTCTCACAAGTTCTCCGATATTTATAAAAGAAGGGACCAATAATTTAGTTCCTGTTTCTAAAACAGCAATTTTATTGGTTTTATTAACTGTATCTCCTTTTTTTACAAATTCTGTGTTTTTCACTTTTAAAATAACAGTAGATGGCATTTTTAATAATAAAAAAATTTTTTCTTTTTCTTTTTTAATATGAAAAAAAATTGTTATTTTCATGCCTTCTTTTAAAAATTCTATATTTTTTATCAATTTTTTTTCTACTATTTGTATTTGTTCATAAGTTATTTCATTCATAAAATGAAAAAAATTTTTTTCCTTATATAAATATCTATAAAAATTAGATTCTACTTTTATTTCTTTCAGTTTATGTTTTGATGAAAAATTATTATTTAAAAGATGTCCTGTTCCCAGATGTTTTAATTTAGTTCTTATAAAAGCATATCCCTTTCCCGGTTTTACATGAAGAAAATCAATTATTTTATATACTTCTTTATTCCATTGTATATGCATCCCTTTTCGAATATTCATTTGAATTAAATTTTTTTTTTAAAATTCATCGTTAGTTTTTAACTATTTTTGCCATAACTTCTGCTTCCACTACAAGTTTATTATTTACATAACCTTTTCCTTGCATATGAACAATTCCTCTTTTTATAGACTCTAACAAGTCTACTTTAAAAATAATTATATCACCAGGAACTATTTTATGTTTAAATTTTACTTTATCTATTTTTAAAAAATAGGTAGAATATAATTCTGGATTATTTAGTTTTTTTAACACTAGTATGCCTCCTACTTGTGCTATGGCTTCTATTTGCAAAACGCCCGGCATGATGGGTTCATTTGGGAAATGTCCCATAAAAAAATATTCATTCATAGTGACGTTTTTTACTCCTATAATGCTATTTTCTGTAATATTTATAATTTTATCTACCAAAAGAAATGGAGGTTTATGAGGTAAAATATTCATAATGTTTTTTATATCCAATATTGGTTTTTTTGATAAATCAAATTCAGGAATATTTTTATTTTTACATGTTTTAATTTTTTTTAAAAACTCTTTTAAAAATTGCATAATAATGCAATTATCTGGTTTATTAAAAATTAATTTTCCTTTTAATTTAGCTCCTATTAAAGTTAAAAAACCTATAATATCTAAAAGAATATGTTTAGCTATTTCATTAGATTTTTTATAGGATAAAACAGAAAATTTTGATTTTTTTTCAAATTTTTTTTTAAAAAAAGGACATAAAATTTTTGAATTTGCTATTTCTATTTTAAATTGATTTAAATGTTTTAAAACAGCATTTTGTGCATGCATTGATTTAGAATCGAAATCTATCATAATCATTATTTCAAATTTTTTAGCAGGTATAGCTATAATTTCTCCTCCTGTTTTTGCATTTTTAAAATACATGATTTCTGTTATAGAATAATATTTTTTTTGGGCATTTTGTTCTATAATTCCCACTTTTTCAATCGCTTCTACAAAAAATTTAGAAGAACCATCCATTATAGGGATTTCAATATTATCTAATTCTATGATAACATTATCTAAATCCATTCCAGTAAGAGCTGCAAGAAGATGTTCAATTGTATAAATTCTAAATCCATTTTTTTCTAAAAAAATACCTTTATCTATTGTTTTTTTTAAAAAAAAAGAAAAATGTGCCTCAATACAAGGTTTTTCTTTTATATCTGTTCTAATAAAAATAAATCCAGTATGTTCTGGAGCCGGTTTAAAAGTAATTGTCACTTTTTTTTTAGTATAGAAACCGAATCCTTGTAAGGATATTTTTTTTGCAATGGTTTTTTGCTTTTCAAGCATATATATATAATTAATTTCTATTAAAAACAATATTATCTTACATAAGATGAATACTTCATATCTTTTATAAACTATATTACATAAATTATGAGTTTTTCAAGACGTCTTACTTTTTTTTTTATAGGAGTTTTTATTGGTATTTTTATTCTATTATTTTATACTTTTAAAAAAAGATTGAATATAAAAAAGAAAAAAATAGAAAAAAAAAATTTTTTTTATAATTTTAAAAAAAAACATCAGAATTTTGTATGAAAAGAACTTATCAACCTTCCAATAGAAAAAAAGTGAATGTTCATGGGTTCATGAAACGAATGAATACCAAGACAGGTCGTATAATTTTATCTAAAAGAAGAAAAAAAGGAAGAAAAAAATTAACCGTTTCTAATTTTAAAAAATGAAATTAAAAAATTTTTCAAAATTCTATGTCTCCTATTTTTGGAAATTTTTTAGAAAAAAATTGTTTACCTGGAAGATCTTCATAAGCAAAAAAATGGGATAAATCCCCTATATCAACTACTTTTTGAATAAAAGAGAGGCTTCCTTTTTTTAAATTAAATTTTTCAAAATTCATAATACCTATATCTATAAGATACTTATTTCCATTTTTTTGTATTTGAACTTTTCTATATATTTTATCTAATAAAATATTTTTATTTTTTGGAATAGAAAAATAATATTTATAATTTTTTTCAAAATATTTTTCTTTAGAAGAAAGAAAATAAAATCCTGTAAGAATAGAGATTGTATTATATTTTCTAATTAACTCTTTTTGAATATCTTTAATATAATTTCCAGCTTCAAATAAAACACAAGGATAACCTAATTGTTGGAACTTATCTCCAGTTGCGGTAGGATACCATTCATCAGAAAATCTTCCTATTGATCCTATTTCAGGTAAAATATTTTTAAGTTCTTTTGTCATAAAATATATGATACCCATAGATTTTTTTTTACTAGTCGTAGTAACATTTTTTTTTATAGAAGGAGATAAAAAAGATAAAATTGCAGGATTAAAACATTTTTCTCCAACATTATAAATACTTCTTTGATCATGTAGATTAAATAAAATATGAGGATTATTTTTATTTATTTCTCGGAATAAAACCTGTATTTCTGGAGATTGTAAACGAACAGCATCTCTATTTAAATCAATATTTATAGCATTTCTTCTTTGAAATTTTTCAGATCCATCAGGATTTAACATCGGAACAAATAAAATAGTTAAATTTTTGAATAAAAATTTAACAAAATTATAGTCTATATTTTTTGAAAAAAAATGAAGAATATCAAAAATTGATTTTGTTCCTGTAGTTTCATTTCCATGCATCTGAGACCAAATAAATACTTTTATTTTCCCTATTCCCCATTTTATTTTGAAAATTTTTCTCTTTTCCACAGATAATCCAATAGTAGTAATTGAACATATATTTTTATATTTATCTATAAGTTCCAATAATTTAGTATACCTAAAAATTCTTGTAGCACTAATACTTTTATCTTTAAAAAATTTATAATGATGAAATATGGATTTAATATCAAAAATTAACATAATTCTAATTTTTTTTATACTTTTTTATTAAAAATTGTTTTATCTTTCAATAATTTCAAAAAAAATGAAAAAAAATTTTATTTTACTTTTACGAAGTATCTATAAAAAAATATAAAAAATTGTATTTTAATAAATAAAAATAACAATGTAGGAATTATTAATATTTATTATGAAGAATTATTTTAAAATAAATTACATCAAAGCTATTTTATTAATAATAGCATTTACTGCTTTAAATTTTTTTAATGCAATTTTTAAAAAACTATTAATTTCTATTAATTTACCAGAAAATATGATATTTTCAATATCATATACTCTTCCTTTTATTTTTTTATTTGTTTTTATTTCTCATCAAGCTCAAAAAAAAAATCTCATCATAGACTTATCTATGAAATTATCTCCATGGTATATTTATCTGATTATTTTTTCTATGATGTTTTGTATGATTATTATCAATGAATATCTTTCTTCATTAGTTCCTAGAGACGGGCCTATATTAGGTAATATGTATAAAGAAATTGAAGAATTCTTAAAAGAAGAAATTAAAAATCCAATTCCTTTTTTTTCCACTACCGTATTATTAGCTCCTATATGTGAAGAGGTTCTTTTTAGAGGTATTATTTTAAATGGAATGTTAAAAAATAAAATACATCCAATTAAAGCTATTTTATTTTCTTCCTTTTTATTTGGATTAACTCATATGAATCCATGGCAATTTGTAGGTGGTATTGTGATTGGAAGTTTTATAGGATTTATTTATTTTGTAACATCTTCTATCATGAACTGCATTTTGTTACATATTTTTAATAATGCGTTTGCTGTATTTGCCATGTTTTTTTTCATAAAAAATGAAGATATTTTTTCACAAAAAATGAGCTTAAATTTTTGGTTATTATTAACAATAGTTTTTACTATCACAATTAGTGGTTGTATTTTTCTATTAAAAAAAAGAAGAAAAATATGAATAATTTTATAAAAAATCAGATTTATTATCTTTAATAGATATATAAATAATTTCCATATTTAATTTATTAATATGGAAATTTTTTTTAAAAAAAAACGCTTTTCTAAAAAAAAATTAAAAAACTAATTATGTTTATAATTTATAGAAATTTTTAATAATGAATAAGCCTTCATTAACTATTTTAGGTTGTCATTCTTCCATACCTACAAATAAATTTCATCCTACTGCTCAAATATTATATATGAAAGGATTTTCCTTTCTAATTGATTGTGGAGAAGGGACTCAAGTTCAATTAAGAAAAGCAAAAATAAAATTTAATAGAATAATACATATATTCATATCTCATTTACATGGAGATCATTTTTTTGGACTGATTGGATTACTATCTACATTTCATTTATTAGGAAGAGAAAAATCAATCAATATTTACGCCCCAAAAGGCTTAAAAGAAATTATAGACATTCATTTTAAGTGGTCTTCTACTAAACTTAAATATTGCATAGATCACATAGAGTTGTCATCCAAAAAATTTGAAAAAATAATGGAAAATGAGAAAATAGAAGTTTTTTCCATCCCATTAAAACACAGAATTTATACCAACGGATTTCTTTTTAAAGAAAAACTTAGCAATAGAAAATTAAATATGGAAGAAATTAAAAAAATACCTAATATTCAAATTAAAGACTATAAAAATTTAAAATTTGGAAAAGATTTTAAAATCGATAGTGGAAAAATTATTCCTAATAAAAAATTAACATTTGATCCTCCTAAAATATCATCTTATGCTTTTTGTTCAGATACTTCCTTTTACTTACCTATCATTGACCATATAAAATATGTTGATTTATTATATCACGAATCTACTTTTTTAAAAACAGAAGAAAAAAGAGCTATAAATACAGGACATTCTACAGCAAATCAAGCGGCTTATATAGCAAAAAAAGCTAAAGTGAAAAAATTATTATTAGGACACTATTCTAACCGATTTCCTAATATTAAAGAATTTGAAAAAGAAGCTAAAGAGATATTTTTTAATGTTGAAGCTTCAGAAGCTTTAAAAACATATTATTTATAATCTAAAATCATACGACTAATTCTTTTAGAAGAATAAAAAGAAATCAATATCCCTATTATCAAAATAATACTTGTTACCATACAAGAATCTACCATTGTAATTTTTATAGGAAAAGGAATTTTATTTCCTATTTTAAAAATTTTGTATCGATACTGTATGGTCGAAATTACATATGCTGTAAATAACCCACTATAACATCCTAAAATAGTAATTATACAACCCATATATAAAAAAATGGTCTTTATTCTATATAAAGAAAATCCAATACTCCATAATGTAAAGAGTTCTTTTATTTTATCTAATTGCAAAATGAAAATGACATTAAATAAATTGAATCCAGTGATAAATGTCATTAAACTAAATAAAAAATATATGAATATTTTTTCTGTATTAAGAACTTTATAAAAAATTTTTTCTTTTTCTATTCGCGTTTTTATATTAAATTTTGATCCAAATTTTTTAAATAAAATTTTTTTTATTTCGTTAATGTCTGCTTTTTCATTAATTTTTATTTCTAATGTAGAAAAAACTTTTTTTTTAATGATTTTTTGAAGATCAGATAAATTACAAAATAAATATTTTATATCCATTTTTTTACTAAACAAAAATATACCTTTTATAAAAATTTTTTTTTGTATAAAAAATGGAATAAAAGTATTTTTTTTTTTTTCTGTATAAAAAAAAAATATTTTATCAGGCATATTCATGTTATGAAATAATATTGGAAAATAATATGCAATAGAATTCCATCCTACATATATATTCAGATGATCAGGATAGTAATCTTTTGTTAAATCTATTTTTTTGAATTTTTCCATAACTTTTTCATATTCTGTATCCACTGCTTTTAAAGAAATAAAATATTCCTTATTTTTATAATGTAAAAAAACTTTTTTTTCCATAGTTTTAGAAATAGCGATAATTCCTTTTATAGATTTTATTTTTTTTTTTATAGTATTATTATCTATAAAACAATTTTTTTCATTATAAAAAGAAATGGTTATATCAGGATAATTAATTTGATAAAATTTTTTATTTAAGTTTTCTAATCCAGAAAAAACAAATAAAATTATGGATAAAGAAAATGTGGATATATGTAGAGATAAAACAGATAAAAAAACAATAACATGAACAATGTTAATTTTTTTTTTAGAAAAAAAATAACGTATAGCTATATAAAATTCCGTTTTCAAAAACTATTCAATTTTAATATACGAAAATCTATTTTTGGGATTTTTTTTACACGATATCTAAGTTTTTTTGAAAGTACCTTTCTGAAAAATAAAGATTTAGAACGAATATATTTTAAAATATTTTTATCTAAAAAAGGATACATCCTAATATATACTTTTATTATATTCATATCAGAAGTTATGCACACTTTAATCAAAGTAACTAAAAAATTTTCGTAATTTTTATTATTACGAACTTCTTCATTAAGTATTTCTGCTATTTCTATAGAAAATATTGAGGATAATTTTTCATTTTTCATTAAACTAATTTTTTTTAATTAACGATGAAAATAACAGAAAAAATTACAAAAAATTTGTAATAAAAAAAATAATGTTGTTAAATTGCAACATTATTCTATTTTTTTTTAGGTCCCATAGCTCAGTTGGTTAGAGCATCTGACTCATAATCAGGGAGTCGCTGGTTCAAATCCAGCTGGGACCATTTTTTTGTAACCGGGGAGGGATTCGAACCCACAACTTACAGTTTAGGAAACTGTTGTTCTATCCTAATTGAACTACCCAGTCTTATATTTTTCAATATAAACAACAGATCTATTTTTTTTTATTTTTTTGAAATGAACATAACCATTTTTTATAGCATATAAAGTATGATCTTTTCCTATTCCTACATTTTTTCCAGGATAATGTTTAGTCCCCCTTTGTCTAACTATAATATTTCCAGCATTAACATATTGATTTCCAAATATTTTTACTCCTAACCGCCTTCCTATTGAATCTCTCCCATTTCTAGAACTTCCCGAACCTTTCTTATGAGCCATTTTTAATTTATATTTTTTTTTCTAAAAAGGAAATTACTTTAATTTTTGAAAAAAAAGGTCTAAATCCATTTTTTATTTGATATCCTTTTCTTCTTTTTTTTTTGAAAATAATAATTTTATTTCCTTTAATATGCTGTAATATTTCTATTTTAACTTGAATATTTTCTAAAAAAGGAGTTCCTAAAAGAGGAACTCCTTTTTTAGAAAATAAAAAAACTTGATTCAATAATATTTTTTCTCCTAATTTTCTAGAAAAATGAGGAACATAAACATATTTATTTTCAATAAGTTTAAATTGGAACCCTTGTATATTCACAATAGCATATGTCATAACCTTTTTAACACTTTAATAATAATTTTTTTGCTTTTAAAAGTCCTTCAAATAAATAATCTACTTCTTTAAAAGTATTATATATAGAAAAGCTAACACGAATCATCCCTTTAACCTTAAAAAAATTCATTAAAGGTTGTGCACATAAATGTCCTGTACGAACAGCAATTCCAAATCTATCTAAAATACTTCCTACATCAAAACAATGTAATTTATTCAAATTAAAAGAAATAATACTGGATTTTTTAGAAAAATCTTTTATTTCTCCATATAATTGAATTCCATCTATAGAACTTAAACGTTCTATAGCATATATTAATAGTTTTTTTTTATAATTTTGAATATTTGAAATTCCTATTTTTTCTACAAAATCTATAGCAGAACCCCATACAATAATTCCTTCTATATTTGGAGTTCCAGCCTCAAATTTAAATGGTAAATCCGAATAAGTTGTTTTTTTAAAACTAACATTTTTAATCATTTCCCCACCTAATTGATAAGGAGGAATAGCATTCAATATTTCTTTTTTTCCGTATAATACTCCAATACCAGTAGGGCCGTACATTTTATGTGCGGAAAAAACATAAAAATCTGTATCTAAATCTTGCATATCCAAACATAAATTAGAAGGGCCTTGGGCACCATCAATTAAAACTAATGCTCCATATTTATGAGATTTTTTAATAATATATTTAATAGGATTAATAATACCTAAAACATTAGATATATGAGTAATAGATACTATTTTTGTTTTTTTTGAAATTAAATATTCAAAATCTTTTAATTTTAAATAACCATTTTTATGAATTGGTATTATTTTTAATATTGCACCCTTTTTTTCACAAATAACTTGCCATGGAACAATATTTGAGTGATGTTCCATACAAGAAATAATAATTTCATCTCCTTTTTTTATCAAATTATTTATACTAGAAGCTACTAAATTAATAGATTCGGTACTTCCTTTAGTAAATATAATTTCTGAAGAATGTTTAGCATGAATAAAATTTTGAATTTGTTTTCTAACATTTTCTACATATAGAGTAGCTTTTTGACTTAGATTATGCAATCCACGATGAACATTAGCATTTATTGTAGAATAGTATTTATAAGATGCTTCAATAACCTGTATGGGTTTTTGAGTTGTAGCAGCATTATCTACATATACCAAAGGATTGTCATATATTTTTTTTTTTAAAATTGGAAATTGATTCCTTATTTTTTGTATATATTCTTCGGACAACATCTATTATAAGTATTTATCTAATTTTAGATTCATTTTTTTATAGATAAATTTTTTTAATTCAAAAATAGGAATAGGTTTTAATATCTCTTCTAAAAAAGATAGTAGTAATAATATTTTTCCATGTTTTTCAGAAATACCTCTTGATTGTAGATAAAATAACTCAGATTCTTGAATATTTCCTACCGTACACCCATGTGAACATTTTACATCTTCAGAATAAATTTCTAATTGCGGTTTAGCATATATACATGCTTCATCAGATAGAATAATATTATTATTTCTTTGAAAAGCGTTGATTCCCTTTATCCATTTATTAACAATAATTTTTCCATTAAAAATACTTTTAGATTTTTCCAATAAAATATTTTTGTATAACTGATAACTATCAGAATCTGAATATAAATGATCCATCAACGTATGATTATCTACAAATTGTTTTCCTGATAAAATAGAAATTCCATATAAATAAGAAGAAGTATTTTTTCCAATAGAATAAAATTTTAAATTATTTTTAATAAAATTTCCTTGAAAAGAAAAAGTATAAACGGAACTTCTGCTATTTTCTTTTTGTTTAAAAAATGTATTATCTATTATAGAAGTTTCTACCAAATCGTCTTGTACTTTATAATAATCAATTTTACTGTGATTAGAAATATAAATTTCACTAACAGAATTGATAAAAGCTAAATGTTTTTTTAAACATTTATGATGTTCAATAATTTGAACATAAGAATGTTTTCCTACTATAACTAAATTCCTTGTGTTCAACATTACCTTAGATTTTATACCGGTAGAAATATGCAAAATTTCTATAGGATTTTCTATAATCATATTATTAGGTATATAAATATAGACCCCATCTTTTGAAAAAAGAGTATTTAAAGTATAAAAAGCATCATATTGATATGATAATTTCCCATAGTAATTTTTAATTTTATTCTCTTTTTGTGAAGCTATATTGGATAAAATAAAATCTTTTCTACCTACACCTACATTTACATTAGAAAGAGAAGAATTATATTTTCCATCTATAAAAATGAAAATAAAAGATTCTTTTTTTTTTAAAATGAACTCTTTAATTTTGTTATATTCTATTGTTTCTTTTTCTTCTTCTTCAAAAATAAGATGATAATCTTGATTAATGATAGAGGTAATATCCGTATTTTTCCATTCTTCTGCAACATAAGAAGAAAATCCTTTTTTTTTAAAAAAATCAATATGTTTTTTTTGCAAAAAATATAGATAAGAATCTTTTTCTCTTATAAAAGAAGATTTTTTATCTGATATCAATAAAATTATTTTTTCTTTTAATTGCATATATTTATCATGAACAATCTTTTTTCACTTGATTATTTTTAATAATCCAATCATATCCTTTTTTTTCTAATTTTTCAGCTAATTTTTTATCACCTGATTGAATAATTTTTCCATTATATAAAATGTGTATGATATAATCTGAATTAATATAATCTAATAACCTCTTGTAATGAGTTATAATTAAAATAGAATTTATATCATTTCTAAAAGCATTTATTCCTCTAGAAACTATACGTAAAGCATCTATATCTAAGCCAGAATCTACTTCATCTAAAATAGATAACAAAGGATCTAACATTATCATTTGAAATATTTCACTACGTTTTTTTTCTCCTCCTGAAAACCCTTCATTCAAGGATCTATAAATAAAATCTTTTTCCATATTCAATTGAGAAACAATATTTTTTGTTTTTAATAATATTTCTTTAGATGACATTTCATTCATATTTCTAGCTTTTCTAATAGAATTAATAGCAGTTTTAATAAAATTAATAATAGAAATTCCAGGAATTTCTATTGGATGTTGAAAAGAAAGAAAAATTCCTAAATGTGCACGCTCTTCCGGTGAAAAATTTTTTAAATTTTTATTTAAAAAATAAATATGACCTTCAGTTATATTATATTCTTTTTTTCCAGCTATAATGGAAGCAAGAGTACTTTTACCAGAACCATTAGGCCCCATTATAACATGAGTCTCTCCTGCATTAATTTTCAAATTAATTCCTTTTAGAACTTCTTTTTTTTCTATATTAGCATGTAAATTTTTTATATTTAACATAAAATAAACTGTTATCCAACAGATCCTTCTAAAGATATTTCTAAAAGTTTTTTAGCTTCTACGGCAAATTCCATAGGTAATTTTTTTAATATTTCACAACTAAAACCATGAACTATCAAAGAAATTGCTTTTTCTGTATCAATTCCTCTTTGATTACAATAAAAAATCTGATTTTCTCCAATTTTTGAGGTAGTTGCTTCATGTTCTACTTGAGAAGAGGGATTATATACATGAATATATGGAAAAGTATGTGCTCCACATTTATTTCCTATTAATAAAGAATCACATTGAGAAAAATTACGAGAATGAACAGCTTTAGAAGATATTTTTACTAATCCTCTATAATTATTTTGAGCTTTTCCTACAGATATTCCTTTTGATATAATAACACTTTTGGTATGTTTTCCCATATGTATCATTTTAGTTCCCGTATCTGCCTGCTGAAAATCTTTAGTTAAAGCTAAAGAATAAAATTGTCCTATAGAAAAATCTCCTTTTAAAATGCAAGATGGATATTTCCAAGTAATAGAAGATCCGGTTTCTACTTGTATCCAAGATATTTTTGCTCCTTTTTCACATAATCCACGTTTTGTTACAAAATTATAAACTCCTCCTTCCCCTTTTTTATTACCAGGAAACCAATTTTGAACTGTAGAATATTTTATTTCAGAATTTTCTAAAGCTATAATCTCAACAACAGCTGCATGTAGTTGATTTTCTTTTCTTTGTGGAGCCGTACATCCTTCTAAATAGCTAACATAAGAATCTTGTTCTGCTATAATTAAAGTTCTTTCAAATTGACCCGTACGATTTTCATTAATGCGAAAATATGTGGATAAATCCATAGGACAACGAATTCCTTTTGGAATATAACAAAAAGAACCATCTGAAAAAACAGCAGAATTAAGAGCTGCATAAAAATTATCTTTTTTTGTAACGACTGATCCTAAATATTTTCTAACAATATCTGGATATTTTTTCAAAGCATCATTGATAGAACAAAATATAATACCTTTATTTTCCAATTTTTTCTGAAATGTAGTAGCCAAAGAAACGGAATCTAAGACTATATCTGTCGCAACTCCTGAAAGAACTTTTTTTTCTTCTAAAGAAATTCCTAATTTTTTGAATGTATCTATTAATTCTGGGTCTACTTCTTCTAAATTATTTAAATTAATTTTTTTTTTAGGCGCAGAATAATAACTTATTTCTTGAAATTTTGGAATATTATATTTTATATTTGCCCATTTTGGAGGCCTCATTTTTTTCCATATAGAATAAGATTCTAATCTCCAATCTAACATCCATGTAGGTTCCTTTTTTTTTTCTGTTATTTTTCTAATAACATCCTCATTCAATCCTAGTGGAATTTTATCTGATTCTATTGGAGTGTAAAATCCATATCTATATTCAGATTCCGTAAAATTTTCCAGTATTTTATTATTTTTTTTCATTTTATTTATGATGAAAAACTTTTTCCACATCCACAAGTGTGTTTCGCATTAGGATTTTTAAAAAAAAATCCTTTTCCATTTAATCCATCTGAATATTCCAAAGTAGTTCCTTCTAAATACAGAATACTATTTTTATCTACTAATATTTTCATTTCTTCATACTGAAAAAGTCTATCTCCTTTTTGTTTATTTTGATCAAAAGTAAGTTCATATGACATTCCTGAGCATCCTCCATTTTTTACTCCAAATCTTACAAAAGAAATATTCTGAGAAAGACCCTCTTTTTTCATAAGAGAAATTAATTTATCTTTAGCTTTTTCAGATATAAAAACCATAAATATTTACAATTTTAAATTAAAAAATCAATTTCCATTTTTTCCAGAAAAAAACCAAGTTATTTTTGTTATTCCTTCTTTTATACCCCATTTATTTGACATACCAGCATGTATTTCTAAAATATATTTAATTGTATCAGGAACAGAAAAGTCTATAACTTCTATTTCCCTCATAGGACTAATATTTTTTTTGATAAAAATAACAGTATTTAATTGATTTATATAAACGATATCCAAAGGAATTCGCATATTTTTCATATTTATTTTTTTATATTCTTCCTGGTTTTTTAACAAAAACAGCATTCCTCTGTTCTCTTTCAAAGAAGATCTAAATTTTAATCCATTTGTTTTTTCTATATCTCTATAAGCTAATTCTATATCTATTTTTTTTATGATAGAATTTTTATTTTTAAAATATAATTCGCCATTTTTAATAAATTCTATTTCTAACAAATTCCCTATATCTTCCAAATCATAATCATAATTAATTCTTTCTTCTGAAATAAGAAAAAAAAATGAAATAATCATTAAAGAAAAAAAAATATTTATTTTTTTCATAATGAAAAAAAACGTTTTTTTATTCTGTATAAATTAATAAAAAATAGTCCTAAAATAATAAAAGGAATGCTTAACCACTGACCAGTATTTAAATATAAAAAATTAATAATTTCTTCTCCTTGTGGTTCTTTCATAAATTCTAATATAAAACGAGCAGACCAAAGAAAAGTGAAAAAAATTCCAGATAAAAATCCATCATGTAGTTTTTTTTCTTTATAAAAATAACAAAGAAATAAAAAAATAAATAAATAACTAATAGATTCATATATTTGTGTAGGATGTCTAGGTACTATTGCTCCATACTCTGTATCCATTTGAATAAATTTTACTGCCCAAGGCAATTTTGTATTACATGGTTTCCCCACTATTTCAGAATTAAAAAAATTACCTATTCTAATAAAAACGGCAGATATTGCGACAACAATGGACAATCGATCACATAGCCAAATAAAAGATTTTTTTTTAAGTATTTTTTTACAATAAAAAAAATTAGATAAAAGAATTCCTATAGTCGCTCCATGACTAGATAATCCCCTATAACCAATAAATTCATAACCTTTAATTATTCCTAATAAAGAATGATCATTGTTTTTTTTTATCGGAAGTAATGCTTCTATCCAATGATCAGAAAAGTATGATAAATCATAGAAGAAAATTTGTCCAAATCTAGCTCCTATAAGGGTTCCAAAAAAAGTATATATGAATAAAGGTTCTAAATATTTTCTATGTATATTATCGTTTTTATAAATATATTTCATTATATACCATCCTAATAAAAAAGAAATAATAAACATTAGACTATATATATGAATAAAAAAACCTTTCCATAAATTAAATTTATAAATTGGATCCCAATTAATATATTCTAACTTTATCATATTCATTTTATTGGATCATATCCTGTAGATCCCCAAGGGTTACATTTCATAATTCTTATTAAACTTACAAAAATAGCTTTAAAAAAATGGAATTTTTTTAAGGAAAAAATCATATAATCGGAACAAGTAGGAATATACCTGCAATTATTTCCTATCCATGGAGAAATACCTGTTTGATACAGTTTGATACTTTTTATAAAAAAAAAATTTATGATTTTCATGTTTTATTTATTTTATTATTTAAGTACAAAATAGTTTTTTAATTAAAATTAAAATGATATAAAAAATATTTATAAAATATAATATATCTATAATCTATAGAAATAATACAATAATCATGAATAAAATTATATTTCATTTAAAAAAACATTTATTTTTTCATAAAAGTCTATGGAATTATCTATATGAATCCAATGTTTTGCTTTTTTTATAGTTAAAATTTTTGCTTTTGGAAATAATTTTAATATAGAATCATAATCCTTAGGAAGAATATAATTTGAATATTCTCCGCGTAAAAAAAGTGTAGGACCATTATATGACCCATTTTTTATTTTTTGTCTAATTAAACAATCATAATTTTTTTCAATTCCAAATAAAAAAAAACGGAAACGCAATTTTCCATTTTTTTGTTTTTTAGTACATTTAGAAAAAAATAATCTAATTTTTATATCAGAAATCCACGTTTTCATAAACAAATCAAGATCTTTTCTTGTTTTAATTACATCAAAATCTACTTTTTTTAAAATACGAATCAAATTTTCTGAATATGTATTTGTATAAGCATTTGGACTGATATCTACAATAATAATTTTTTTTGGAATTATAGGATAATTTATAGAAAATTTCATGACAGCTTTTCCTCCCATAGAATGGCCTAGTAAAATAGGATGATTTAATTTGTGATAATGGATATAGTCTAATATATCTTTTGATATTATATCATAATTCATTTTTTCTGAAAAAAAACTTTTTCCATGATTTCTAATATCTAACAAATGAATTTTATAGTTTTTTTCAAATTTTTTAGCAAAAGAATTCCAATTATCTCCATTCCCAAATAATCCATGAAAAACTAAAATGGAAGGACCAGATCCAAATATTTTAGAATACAATATCATGGTAAATTAATTTTTATTTTTTTTAAATAACTTTGAATTGTATTCTCTAATCCCATATATAAAGCTTCACTAATTAAAGAATGTCCTATAGAAACCTCTGCTATAAAAGGTATTTTTTTAATTAAAAAAGAAATATTATCCAAATTTAGGTCATGTCCTGCATTAATCTGCATACAATTTTTAATAGCTTGATTTGCTGTTTTAATATAAGGATTAATACACCCACATTCTTTTATAGCATATCCTTTAGAAAAAAAACCCGTATATAATTCTATCCTATCCGCTCCTGTTTTTGCTGCATATGGAACAAATTTAGGATTTGGATCTAAAAATATAGAAGTGCGAATTCCATGATCTTTTAATTTTTTTATTATTTTAGTCAAAAAATTTTTATGAACAATCGGATTCCATCCAGAATTTGATGTTATTACATTATCTGAATCAGGAACTAAGGTCACTTGACTAGGCTTAACATCCAATACCAATTTCATAAATTTATCAATAGGTCTTCCTTCAATATTTAATTCTGTTTTTATTACAGAACTAATATCGTAAACATCCTTATATGTTATATGTCTTTCATCAGGACGTGGATGTATAGTAATTCCTTCCCCTCCAAATTTTTGAACATCAATCGCAACTTGTAAAATATTCGGGACATCACCTCCTCTTGCATTTCTTAATGTAGCTATTTTGTTTAAGTTTATACTCAATTTTGCCATGTTAAAAAGATTCTTTTTTAGTAACCTGTGTTACTTCCAAATTAAATTCCTTAGCAGCTGTTAATAAATGATCAAAAACACTAGCCTGTATTTGTTCATATTGAATAGATACGGAAGTATTTGTAAAACAATATAGTTCTATAGGTAATCCGTAAGGAGTTGGTTCTAAATGACGAATCATCAATGTTTCTGATTGCGATATTTTTGGGTGTTGATATAAATATTCCAATGCATATTGACGAAAAAGACCAATATTAGTTAATCTTCTTCCATTTAAATTTATGCTGATATCAATATTCTTTTCTTTATTGAAAAGATCTATTTCCTTTTGTTTTTTATAAATATAATCTTTTATTAGATAAACATGTTGAAATCCCTTTAAATTATCTGAATTACAAAAGTGGAAGGATTGTATATTAAACAATATAGATCTTTTGATTCTACGTATATTTTTTTGACGCATAACCTCAAAGTTAGTAACAGCAGTAGAAATTAAATCATAAGTAGGAACACTAGTTATAGTTTTATCAAAGTTCTCTATTTTTGCAGATGTTAAATTTATTTCTATAACTGTTCCTTCTATGCTATATTTTGGAATTCCAATCCAATCTCCTACTTTTATCATTTTAGTAGATGCCATTTGTACTCCAGAAACAAATCCAAGAATGGTATCTCTGAAAACTAATATGACAATAGCGGTTATAGCACCTAAACTCGTAAGAACAGTAATTAGATCATTTTTTGTTAAAATAGCAATAATAATTAAAACACAAAATATTATAGATATAATTTTTAATAATTGTGAAAAAGAGCGAACTGCTATTGTCTGATGATTATTTTCACTTGTAGCTATTCTCATTATAGAATTTACTACTCTTATTAAAAATTGTAAAACAATTAAAACAAATAATATATCAAATACTTTTCCTAGATAAATGATAATTGTATGATAATTCTTAAAAAAGGGTTCAATTAAAATAAAACCAATAGATAGTGGGAAAAAATGAGCTAAACTATCAAAAACTTTATTTTCATATAAGATATTATCCCAAACGAAATGTGTAGAACTTACTATTCTCCTCCCTATAAAACGTACACCTCTGTTAAAAATAAACTCTAAAATTATTAGTAAAATAGTAAAAAAAAATATTTTACCAATTATAATAAGAGTTATACTTACCCATTTTTTTAAATCTAAATGAAGAGAAAATATATGGATATTTTGAATATAAAAGTAAAAAATTACTGTTGATATTTTAGTAAAAATTTTCATAAAAAACAATTATTCTGTAAGAATATATGGCATTGACATATAAGTTTTTTTTCAAAAATTTTATTTTTTTAGATTTTTACTTCTTATGTTTTGCTATATTGAATAATATAATAGATATTGAATAATATGAAAAATTTTGATTCAATTTTTAAATTTAAAATTT